>NZ_FMUL01000008.1:0-260017 GCF_900101215.1 Pseudomonas sp. NFACC32-1 | reverse complement strand
CGAAAACTTCATAACTTATTGAATCTCAAGAAGTTTTCCGTTTCGACTGCGCCGGAAGTGGGGCGAATTATAGAGACTCAGAATCTGCCGTCAACAGCTATTTTCATAATTCTGTCATATCGGTTAAAAAGCCGTGAAAACACAGAGGCCGGCGCCCTGCGGCGCCGGCCTCTGTGTTTTCAATTACAAGCTGGGAAACGCGAACTGCGAAGCCTCATGACTGGCGCGCTGCGGCCAGCGCTGAGTAATGGCCTTGCGTCGAGTATAGAAACGCACGCCATCCGGGCCGTAGGCGTGCAGATCGCCAAACAGCGAACGCTTCCAACCGCCGAAGCTATGGTAGGCCACAGGCACAGGCAACGGTACGTTGACGCCCACCATGCCGACCTCGATCTCATCGCAGAACAGCCGCGCCGCCTCACCATCACGGGTGAAGATGCAAGTGCCGTTGCCATATTCATGATCATTGATCAGTTGCATGGCCTCTTCCAGGCTATTGACCCGGACAATGCACAGCACCGGCCCGAAGATCTCTTCCTTATAGATGCGCATCTCGGGCGTCACGCGATCGAACAGGCAACCTCCGAGGAAGAAACCTTCTTCGTGCCCGGCCACACTCAAGCCACGACCATCGACCACCAGCGTCGCACCCGATGCCACACCGTCCTCGATATAACCGCTGACCTTGTCGCGATGCTGTCCAGTCACCAACGGCCCCATGTCCAGACCGCACGAGGTGCCGGCGCCAATCTTCAGCGCTTGGATCTGCGGAACCAGCTTGCTCACGAGCGCATCCGCCACCTGGTCACCGACACAGACAGCCACCGAAATAGCCATGCAACGTTCGCCGCAGGAGCCATAGGCAGCCCCCATCAAGGCACTGACCGCATTGTCCAGGTCCGCATCCGGCATCAGCACCGCGTGGTTCTTCGCTCCGCCCAGCGCTTGGACGCGCTTGCCACGCCGAGTGCCCTCGGCATAGATGTATTCGGCAATCGGCGTCGAACCGACAAAACTCAGCGCCTTCACTTCCGGCGCTTCGATCAGCGCATCCACCGCAACCTTGTCGCCATGCACCACGCTCAATACGCCCTTGGGCAGCCCGGCTTCCAGAAGCAGTTGCGCAATCAGCAAGGTCGAGCTCGGATCGCGCTCGGAGGGTTTGAGGATGAAACAGTTGCCGCAAACGATCGCCAGCGGGTACATCCATAGCGGGACCATCGCCGGGAAGTTGAACGGAGTGATCCCCGCCACGACACCCAGCGGTTGAAAGTCCGACCAGGCATCGATGTTCGGGCCTACGTTGCGGCTGTATTCGCCCTTCAGAATTTCCGGTGCGGCGCAGGCGAACTCGACGTTTTCGATACCACGCTTGAGCTCACCAGCCGCATCTTCCAACGTCTTGCCATGCTCCTCGCTGATCAGTTGCGCGATACGCGACTCGTTCTGCTCAAGAAGTTGCTTGAAACGGAACATCACCTGGGCACGCTTGGCCGCCGGCGTCTTGCGCCAGGCAGGGAATGCCGCATTGGCTGCGTCGATAGCCTGTTGGATGGTGGCATTGTCGGCCAATGGCACTTTATGGATCGCCTGGCCGGTGGATGGGTTGAATACATCGGCCGTACGAGCACTGTCACTCAACAACTCGCCATTGATCAAATGCGGGATGAGGCTCATGGAGATCTCCGAAAATTATCCACAGGCGCCCGTGCCCGGGCGCCCATCATTGAATGTATAAAGAAGAGAATGTCAGTCCAGCTTGTTCAGCACTTCACCAACCGCATCGAATAGACGATCCAGGTCCTGAGGCTTGCTGTTGAACGTCGGCCCGAACTGCAGGGTATCGCCGCCGAAACGGACGTAGAACCCGGCCTTCCATAGGGCCATGCCCGCCTCGAACGGACGTACGATTGCATCGCCATCCCGCGGTGCAATCTGGATCGCTCCCGCCAGGCCGAAATTGCGAATATCGATGACGTTCTTCGCCCCCTTGATGCCATGCAGGGCATTTTCGAAATGCGGCGCGACCTCGGCCACGCTCTGCACCAGGTTTTCCTTCTGCAGCAAATCCAGCGCCGCCAGGCCCGCAGCGCACGCCACTGGGTGTGCCGAATAGGTATAACCGTGGGGAAATTCCACCGCGTATTCGGGGGTCGGTTGGTTCATGAAGGTCTGGTAGATCTCGGAACTGGCGATGACCGCGCCCATGGGAACAGCACCGTTGGTGACTTGCTTGGCAATGCACATCAGGTCGGGGGTCACTCCAAAGCTATCTGCACCGAACATCGAACCGGTACGGCCGAAACCGGTGATAACCTCGTCGAATACCAGCAGGATATTGTGCTGGTCGCAGATGTCCCGCAGGCGCTTGAGATAACCTTCAGGCGGCACCAGCACACCGGCGGACCCGGCCATCGGTTCGACGAATACTGCGGCGATATTTGAAGCATCGTGCAGCTCGATCAGCTTGAGCAGCTCATCGGCCAGAGCGATACCGCCCTCCTTCGGCATGCCACGGGAATAGGCGTTGCTTGCCAACAGGGTATGGGGCAGATGGTCGACATCCTGCATGGGCTGGCCGAACAACTTGCGGTTGCCGTTCACGCCACCCAGGCTGGTGCCCGCGATGTTGACGCCGTGATAACCACGGGCTCGGCCAATCATCTTGGTCTTGGTCGCCTGACCCTTGAGGCGCCAGTAGGCACGTACCATTTTCACGGCGGTATCGGCGCACTCGGAACCCGAGTCAGTGAAGAACACGTGGTTGAGGTTGCCTGGCGTCAGGCTGGTGATTTTTTCCGCCAACTGGAACGACAGCGGGTGGCCGTACTGGAAACCTGGCGAGTAATCGAGAGTTCCCAGCTGTTTGGCGACCGCCTCCTGGATCTCCTTGCGAGTGTGCCCGGCGCCACAAGTCCACAGCCCCGACAGCGAGTCGTACACCTTACGCCCCTTGTCATCGACCAGCCAGCTGCCTTCGGCCGCGACGATCAGACGAGGATCGCGCAGAAAATTGCGGTTGGCGGTGTAAGGCATCCAGTGGGCATCGAGCTTGAGCTGGCTGGCCAGTGAAGCACCAGCGTGTTCGGGCATGTTCATCGACAAAACCTCGCAAGGAATAGAGCATTAAGACGGAAGTGTGGTTGCGACTACGTTGCCACGGGGATAAAGTCGGTGAAATTCAACTTTTCTAACCTTCAGTCAGCGGTTCACTAAACTATGAGCGTTCGCCGCCCCGATCCGTTGGCCCAGGTCAGCGATTTCGATATCCGCTTGCTGCGCATCTTTCGAAGCGTAGTGGAATCCGGAGGATTTTCTGCGGCGGAAACCGTGCTGGGTATTGGCCGCTCGGCCATCAGCCAGCAGATGAGCGATCTTGAGCAAAGGCTGGGGCTGCGCCTGTGCCAGCGCGGAAGAGCCGGCTTCTCGCTGACGGAAGAAGGTCGCGAGGTGTATCAATCGGCGCTGCAGCTACTGAGCGCGCTGGAAAGCTTTCGTACCGAGGTCAACGGCCTCCACCAGCACCTGCGTGGCGAACTGATCATCGGCCTGACCGACAATCTCGTCACCCTGCCTCACATGCGCATCACCCATGCCCTGGCTCAGTTGAAGGAGCGCGGGCCCGACGTACAGATCCAGATTCGCATGATTGCCCCTAACGAAGTCGAGCAGGGCGTACTCGACGGGCGCCTGCATGTCGGCGTAGTGCCCCAGGCCAGCCCCCTTTCCGGGCTGGAGTACCAGCCGCTCTACAGCGAACGCTCGCTGCTTTACTGCGCCGTCGGGCATCCGCTGTTTTATGTGGATGACCTGCAGCTCGACGAAGCGCGCCTGAACAGCCAGGACGCCATCGCGCCGACGTTCCGCCTGCCTGCTGAAATCCAGGCCCGTTACCAGGCACTCAACTGCACTGCCAGCGCATCGGACCGCGAAGGGATGGCGTTCCTGATTCTCACCGGGCGCTACATCGGCTATCTGCCGGATCACTACGCCAACCTCTGGGTCCAGCAAGGCCGGTTGCGCGCCCTGAAACCCAGGGAACGCTTTTATGACCTGAGCCTGGTGACGGTGACGCGCAAGGGCCGACGTCCTCATCTGGTGCTGGAGAGTTTTCTCGAGAATCTCGCGGCTACCCGCTGACACCTCGCAGATGCGTGGGCAGGGTTTGCCCAGCGATAACTGAAAGGCTTTTGTCACAACGGCACTTGTCGGATCATCGCCGGTGCGCTATCAACGCATTTGCTTGCCCCACAGACCCAGTTCGGAAACGTCCATGACCTTCGAAGTCCCTGCCCACGGTGGCAAGCCCACCGGCCGAATTCGTCAAAAGAACGAAGAGACCATCCTCAAGGCCGCTGAAGATGAATTCGCCCGGCACGGATTCAAAGGCACAAGCATGAACACGATCGCCCTGAATGCCGGACTGCCCAAAGCGAACCTGCACTATTACTTCACCAATAAACTCGGGCTGTATGTCGCAGTCCTGAGCAACATCATCGAATTGTGGGACAGCACCTTCAACACCCTCACGGCTGAGGATGATCCGGCCGAAGCCTTGACCCGTTACATCCGCGCCAAGATGGAGTTTTCCCGCCGCCACCCCCAGGCCTCGCGGATCTTCGCCATGGAAGTGATCAGTGGCGGCGAATGCCTGACCGAATACTTCAACCAGGACTACCGTGCCTGGTTCAAGGGTCGTGCAGCGGTGTTCCAGGCCTGGATCGATGCCGGCAAGATGGATCCGGTCGATCCGGTACATCTTATCTTCCTGCTATGGGGCAGCACCCAGCACTACGCCGACTTCGCCACCCAGATATGCCGCGTGACGGGACGTAGCAAACTGACCAAACAGGACATGATCGAGGCCGGCGACAACCTGATCCGCATCATTCTCAAAGGCTGCGGCCTTACCCCCATCCTCTGAGTTCCAGCATGCCTTTTACCCTTGTCGGCCTTTGCGAGTACCGCGAAGAAATTCGCAAAAGCCGCTTCATTACATTCGCCGCCCCCATCACCAGTCCCGCCGAGGCCCAGGCCTTCATCGAGCAGCACAGCGACCTGGACGCAACGCATAATTGCTGGGCGTGGAAACTGGGCGATCAATATCGCAGCAACGATGATGGGGAACCGGGTGGAACCGCTGGAAGGCCGATCCTGGCCGCCATCGAAGCCCAGGCTTGCGATCAGGTCGTGGTGCTGGTGATCCGTTGGTACGGCGGGATCCAGTTGGGCACGGGCGGGCTGGCGCGGGCTTATGGCGGCGGCGCGAACAAGTGCCTGCAGAGTGCCGACAAGACAGAATTGATCAGCCGCGTGGCGCTGCATTGTACCTGCGCGTTCGCAGAGCTGGCCCTGTTGAAGCTGCGTGTCGCCGAATCTGGCGGACTGATAAACAACGAATCATTCACCGCCAACGGTGTGGAGTTGCAGCTGGCGGTAGCCGAAGCCCAGATCCAGACCTTGCAGGCACAACTGGCCGACTTGAGTCGCGGCCGAATTGTGCTGGTGCGAACCGACGGCGCTGATAATACCTGATCAAAATTGCCCACAACCACTGTGCAGCCGGCTGTGGATAACCTGAGCACATTCCTTTGCAACCCTTCTGTCATGCGGCTTTGCGAGGGTTGCTCATTTTTCGTCCAAGCGCCTGGCCAATCCAAATTCCATCCATAAAACAAACGCTTGCAGGGGGTTATCACTTTTGGAAGAAAGCCGGCCAACGCTTATGCCCGAGTCTCGGGCTTTCACACAATAACTGTGGAGCAAGCTGTGGATAACCCGTTCATGTCTCCCGCGACCCCAGGAAATGCATGGTTCTCAAGCGCTTGCTCACTTTTTAACCATTCCCCCCATGGACAAAACGAGCTTGCTCGCCACGTACAGGCAACAGCTGGACGACGGCCCACATCAACTCGAAAAACAGAAATACCCACACCAGCGCGCTGGCGCCATGCAGCAGCGCGTAAAGCATCCAGGTCGCAAACAGCAACCGCCCCACGGCGTCATACCGCCCGTACAGTGGCCGCGGATCCCGAATCCGCAGTACCGACCATACACAAACGATCGAGCCCAAGAGATTGGCCACCAACAGGTGCATGACCCCAAACGGGGGCAACTCTCCAGGCAGGCCGAGCATCTGGGTCGCGCCCAGCAACCAGCCGTGCAGAGCGGCGAAACTCCATGGCGTGGCGAATGCCGCAGTGACGATCAGGTCGTACCAGGCGCCACCGAGCACCACGCGACGAAATTGCAGTGAAGTCCACATAGGCATTGCTCCAGATAATCAAGGAGCGAAAAGACTAAAGCCTGGAGTAAGCTCCAGGGTCAAGCTTTCCGGAGATTGCCATGCGAATCGGTGAACTAGCCCAGGCCTGTGCCGTGAGTCGTGACACGCTGCGCTTCTACGAGCAGCGCGGACTGATTGCGGCGGGCCGCAGCGCCAATGGGTATCGCGACTACCCCGCCGACATGGTGCAACTGGTGCTCTATATCAAGACAGCTCAACGCCTGGGCTTTACCCTCGGCGAGATCGGCAGCAGCGTCGCCGCCCTGCGGCAGGCACCTGACCCGGACCGCGCCGTGGCTCAACTGCTGCAGAACAAACTGAACCTGATCGAAACCCGCATGAACGAACTCGACGCTTTGCGTCACGAGCTGAAACAACGGCTCGGGCAACGTTGTCCATTAAATCCGTGACCATTTCTTTCTAGGATGCTCCCCATGAATTCGGCAAAAAACGCACTGATCATTGGCGCCTCTCGGGGGCTGGGCCTTGGCCTGGTGAAAACGTTGCTGAGCGATGGCTGGAACGTGACCGCCACCGTACGCAATCCGCAGAACGCGCAGGCATTGAAGGCGCTGGGCCCGGTTCGAATAGAAAAACTCGACATGGATGACCAGCAAGCCGTAATCGCCCTGAGCCAACAGCTCAAGGGCGAAACCTATGATCTTCTGTTCGTCAACGCGGGCGTCAAAGGCCCGGACAACCAGAACCCCGGCGGCGCGACGCTGGCCGAAGTCGGCCAGTTGTTCTTTACCAACGCAGTGGCACCGATCAACCTGGCCCAACGGTTCGTTGGCCAGATCCGCGAAGGCAGCGGCGTCCTGGCATTCATGAGTTCGGTCCTGGGCAGCGTGACCATGCCCGACGCGCCGGAACTGGCGTTGTACAAGGCCAGCAAGGCCGCGCTCAATTCCATGACCAACAGCTTCGTTACCCAACTGGGCGGACGGCCATTGACGGTACTGTCATTGCACCCGGGCTGGGTGAAAACCGACATGGGCGGTGAAGGGGCGGATATCGACGTCGAAACCAGTACTCGTGGATTGATCGACCAGGTCAACGCCTTTGCCGGCAAGGGTGGACATCACTTCGTCAACTACAAGGGCGAAACCATCCCCTGGTAATGACGGACATTGGCAATAGGCTTACTTGCCAAGACAACGGGCCAGCCGGCATCAACGCCGGGTGCCCTTGCACATTCGCGAGTAAGCCCGCCTGCCCAGGAGCACGCGGCCCGGCATTGGAAATGTGTCCGGCAACCTGAGTAAACTCGCGCTTCGCCCCCAACGGCGACCCTGGATCAGCAGACAGGGCATCACTGAGCTGGCTAACCTGAACCCACTTTCAGAGGAGCCGGCCACCATGCCTGCGACCCGTACCTGGTTGAAAAATCCCCTCGCCATCTTCACGGCCAACGACCTCGACGCCCGTGGCGGCCTCGTCCTGCAAGGCGGTGTGATCGTCGAACTGCTGAGCGCGGGCCAATCCCCTTCCCTTCCCTGGGACAACGTCTTCGATGCACGCGACCATGTCGTGCTGCCGGGCTTGATCAATACCCATCACCATTTCTACCAGACGCTGACCCGCGCCTGGGCGCCGGTGGTCAACCAGCCATTATTCCCGTGGTTGAAAACCCTGTATCCGGTGTGGGCGCGGCTGACGCCGGAAAAACTTGCCCTGGCGACCCGAGTGGCACTGGCTGAATTGCTGCTGTCGGGCTGTACCACGGCCGCCGACCATCATTACCTGTTCCCCGAAGGGTTGGAAAACGCAATCGACGTGCAAGTGCACAGTGTCCGCGAACTGGGCATGCGCGCGATGCTGACCCGCGGTTCCATGAGCCTGGGCGAAGCCGACGGTGGCCTGCCGCCGCAGCAGACGGTGCAACAGGGCCAGGTAATTCTCGATGACAGCCAGCGCTTGATCGAGCGTTACCATGAGCGCGGCGACGGCGCGCAGGTCCAGATCGCCCTGGCGCCCTGCTCTCCATTCTCGGTCACCCCCGAAATCATGAAAGCCAGCGCCGACTTGGCGGACAGCCTCGATGTCCGCCTGCATACACACTTGGCAGAGACCCTCGACGAGGAAGACTTCTGCCTGCAGCGTTTCGGCCTGCGTACCGTGGACTACCTGGACAGCGTCGGCTGGCTCGGTCCTCGCACCTGGCTGGCCCACGGCATTCATTTCAACACCGACGAAATCGCTCGCCTTGGCGCCGCCGGCACCGGCATCTGCCATTGCCCCAGCTCAAACATGCGCCTGGCCTCGGGTATCTGCCCCACCGTCGAGCTGACCGCCGCCGGCGCCCCCCTTGGCCTCGGTGTGGACGGTTCGGCTTCCAACGACGCCTCGAACATGATCCTGGAAACCCGCCAGGCGCTGTACATCCAGCGCCTGCGCTACGGCGCACAGGCAATCACGCCAGAACGGGTGCTGGGCTGGGCAACCCGGGGCTCGGCGCAGTTGCTCGGACGCAGCGACATCGGCGAACTGGCGGTAGGCAAACAGGCTGACCTGGCCCTGTTCAAGCTCGACGAGCTGCGCTTTTCCGGCAGCCACGATCCGATTTCAGCCTTGTTGCTGTGCGGCGCGGACCGGGCCGATCGGGTGATGATCGGCGGACGATGGCGCGTCATCGACGGCCAGGTCGAGGGGCTCGATCTGAAGGGGCTGATTGCCGACCACGGTCAGGCGGCGCGGGAACTGATCGCGGGTATCTGAACTGAAGCCTGCTCGCGATGCACACTGCTGTCGCGAGCAGGCCTTAGAGGCCCAGCAGCGACAACATGATGAAGGTCGCGAACAGGACGAAGTGAGTCATGCCTTCGATGGCATTGGTTTCGCCATCGTTGAGGTTGATGGCGCTGACGATCAGGGTGATGAAGATCATTACTGTCTGCACCGGGGTCATCGCCATCTGGAAAGGCTGGCCGGAGTAGAGCGCCATGGCCTCCATCACCGGCACTGTCAGGATCACCGTCGATAACGAAGCCCCCAGGGCAATGTTCACCACCGACTGCATCCGATTGGCGAGAGCGGCGCGCAGGGCGGTGAGGATTTCCGGTGCGGCGGAAATGGCCGCCACCAGTATCGCGGTGACCACCGGCGGTGCGCCTGAGCCCTCCAGGCCCAGGTCGATGGCCTTGGACATGACCTCGGCCAGCGCGCCGATCAGCACGACGCCAAACACCAGCGCACCGATGGAAAACGCCAGGCTGATGGGCTTGGGCTCGTTCTCCAGCGGTTCTTTCCGGCGGCGCTTTTCCGGATAGCTGTAGCTGAAGAAATAGCTGTGAGGTCCGACCTGCATGCGAAGAAAAAGGGTGTACAGCACGATCATCGCGCCGATGGTGAATGCCGAATAGTGCTTCCAGTTTTCCTGGGGAATGAATTCGGGCACCACCATCGAAACGCCCATGGCGGTGAGAATCATCACGCTGTAGGTGCGTGCCGAATCGTCGTTATAGACCTGCTCGCCATGCTTGAGCCCACCCATCAGCGCGGCGAGCCCGAGGATGCCATTGATGTCGAGCATCACTGCGCTATAGATCGTGTCCCGCACCAGAGTGGGAGATGCCTGGTTGCTCATCATGATCGCCAGGACCACGACCTCTACCAGTACCGCCGACAGGGTCAGGATCATGGTGCCGTATGGATCGCCGACCTTTTCCGCCAGCAGTTCGGCGTGATGGGCCACGCGCATGGACGCCGCGATAATGAAGCCGATCAGGACCAACCCACCCGTCAGCGCAACGATCCGGCCACCGCCCAACAGCCAGTGTTCCAGCGGATAGGCGACGAGCGCCGCCAGAAGCGCCAGCAACAACAGTTTTTCTTGCTTGATCAATGAGGACATCCCAGGCCTGCACTGTGCGCGGAGTCATGAGCTACTAGACTGTGGGGGGCTACGAACGTTTCCTCCGATTCATCGACCCGCGAGGCTCGCGGTGCGCAGCCTTGCCCAGACAGTGGATCGGCCGGTCAGGTTTTACCAGACATTACGGCCAGCCTCTGTAGAATGGCTGCCATCGATTCGCTGATGAGAAAAGAACATGTACGACTGGCTGAACGCCCTGCCCAAGGCTGAACTACACCTGCACCTGGAGGGCTCGCTGGAGCCCGAGCTGCTGTTCGCCCTGGCCGAACGCAACAGGATCGCCCTGCCGTGGAGCGACGTCGACACCCTGCGCAAGGCCTATGCCTTCAACAACCTGCAGGAGTTCCTCGACCTGTATTACCAAGGCGCCGACGTCTTGCGCACCTCGCAGGATTTCTACGACCTGACCTGGGCCTACCTGCTCCGTTGCAAGGAGCAGAACGTGGTCCACACAGAGCCGTTCTTCGACCCACAGACCCACACCGACCGTGGCATTCCTTTCGAAGTGGTGCTCAACGGTATCGCCGCCGCCCTCAAGGACGGTGAACAGCAACTGGGCATCACCAGTGGCCTTATCCTCAGCTTCCTGCGTCACCTGAGCGAAGAACAGGCCGAGAAAACCCTCGACCAGGCGCTGCCCTTCCGCGATGCCTTCGTGGCCGTGGGTCTGGACAGCTCCGAGATGGGGCATCCACCGAGCAAGTTCCAGCGGGTATTCGACCGCGCGCGTCACGAAGGTTTCCTGACCGTGGCCCACGCAGGCGAGGAGGGCCCGCCCGAATACATCTGGGAGGCCCTCGACCTGCTGAAGATCCAGCGCATCGACCACGGTGTGCGGGCCATCGAAGACGAGCGGTTGATGCGGCGGATCATCGACGAGCAGATTCCGCTGACGGTCTGCCCGTTGTCCAATACCAAGCTCTGTGTGTTCGACGACATGTCGCAGCACAATATCCTCGACATGCTCGAGCGTGGCGTGAAGGTGACCGTCAACTCGGACGATCCGGCGTACTTCGGCGGCTACGTCACGGAAAACTTCCACGCGCTGCACACTCATCTGGGCATGACCCAGGACCAGGCCAGGCGTCTGGCGCAAAACAGCCTGGATGCACGCCTGGTCAAGCCTTAAGCCTCACAATGAGCGACTCGCCACAGAAAAAGACCTGTGGCGAGTACTCTTGCTCCCCTCGCCACGGTCGTGTTCGTTACCTGGTGGCTTCGCTCAATTCTTCCAGGGTCCTGCCCCGGGTTTCCATCCCGAACAACCACACCACTCCGGCCGCCACGGCGAAGCACAGCGCGCCCAAAGCGAATACACCGCCCTGTCCGGTGATGGGAAATACCAGACCGGTCACCAGTGGCCCGAGCAACGAGCCGATGCGACCGACCGCGGAGGCAAAGCCCGAGCCCGTGGCCCGCGCCGAGGTGGGATACAGTTCCGGCGTGTAGGTGTAGAGCACCGCCCACATGCCGAACAGGAAGAACTGCATCAGCAGACCGGTGCCGATCAACAGGCCAACGTTGCCGCCGAACACCGCGCTCTGCCCATAGAGAAACGCCATTACGCCACCGCCCAACAGGGTCATGACACACACGGGCTTACGTCCCCAGCGTTCCACCAGCCAGGCCGCCATCAGGAACCCCGGGATCCCGCCCAGGGAAATCAGTACGGTGTAATACACCGACTGGGTCACGGCAAACCCCGACTGCTGCAGGAGCGCGCTCAGCCAGGATGTCAGCCCGTAGAATCCCAGCAGGGCGAAGAACCAGACACTCCAGATCATCATCGTGCGCTGGCGATACAACGGTGACCAGATCCGCGTCAGCGCCGAAAAGAACGTGCCCGGCGCATCCACCTGCCTCGGCAGCCGGATCGGCTCCGGCAGTGCCTGGCTCCCCAGGGAGCGCCGGACCTTGTCCTCGATTCGTCCCAGCACGGCGTCCGCCTCGCCATCCCGCCCGGCTTGTTCCAGCCAGCGCGGCGACTCGGGAATGAAGAGGCGAATCACCAGGACGAACACCGCCGGTACCGCCAGCACCAGAAAGATGTCGCGCCAGCCGATCACCGGCAGCAGGAAATACGACAGCGCCCCCGCCGCCACGAAGCCCAGCGGCCAGAAGCCATCCATCAAGGCAATGTAGCGTCCCCGCTGCCTGGCCGGGATCAGCTCAGAAAGCATGGACTGGGCAATCGGAAATTCCATGCCCATGCCGATCCCCAGCAGGATGCGAAACAGCGTCAGTGTCTCGATGTCCTGGGCGGTGGAGCACAGGTAACTGGCGACGCCCCACAACACGATGCTCCACTGGAACACCGGTTTGCGCCCGAACCGATCAGCCAGCATCCCCGATAACGACGCCCCCACCACCATGCCGAAGAAGCTGGAGCTGGCCAGCAGTCCCGCCTGGGCAGTGCTCAAGCCGAACTCGACTTTGATCGAGCCCAGCAGGAAGGTCATCATGGCCAGGTCCATCGAGTCGAAGAAAAACGCCAGGGCGATGATGATGAAGATAACCCGGTGATATCCGCTGATGGGCAGCCGCTCCAAGCGTTCTGCCGCACTGTAACGGTGAGTGTCCATATTGCGTCCCCAAGTCCGATGATCGTCGGCCCGAGTGTGCGCGAACCTCGCGGCTGGCTATTGCTGAATACGACCTTTCGATAGCCCTAGAGCGCCATTTCCAGGGCATCCTGCCTGGCGAAACGATGGATTTCCTGCTGGCCGAGCACCGTCACCTGCAAGGCGCGTGAGTCGTTGGGCAGGCTCAACCAGCCGGACTGCATGAACAATTGCAGCAACGCAGCCCCCAGGGCGCCTCCCAGGTGCGGACGGCGTTCGCTCCAATCGGGGCAGGCGCAGGCGGTGCGGGCATTGCGATGGGCCAGGGCCTGGATGAACAGGCCATGACCGGCCAACTGGCTGGAACCCTTGTGGGTGACGATGACACGCTGGTCGCACTGCTCGATCCAGCCGGCATCCAGCAGGCGCTGGTACAGGTCGGCCGCCAGGGTGCCTCCCAAGTGATCGTCACACAGCCTGGCCCGCAACAACGAGGCCGGGGCCGACGGCGCCTTGGTTGGCATCACCCCTCGCTTGAAGACCTCCGGGATCTGTCGCGGTGTGCTGGCGAGCGTGGCGCTGGCCAGGGCCTCGACAGCCGCGCCGATCTCGGGTGCCGCGAGGCGGAAAAACCGTTTGCGTCCCCGGGCTTCGACTTTCAACAGGCCACCGGCGGACAGGCGCCCCAGATGAGCACTGGCCGAGGACGGCGATAACCCGGCCAGCAAAGCCAGCTCTTCAGCCTGCCGCGCCGTGCCGTCCATCAGCGCCCACATCATTGCGCTGCGCTTTGGGTCGGCCAGCAGCGTGGCGATCTGGCTGATGCAAGGTGCATGTTCCATGTATTCACTCCCTGTTGAATCATTCGTCTACTGCTCTGGGGCCTGGTGACCCGTCATGAGGCGCCGCCCAAGGCGGCCCGACCGCGGGAACCGACGGCATCGATGCATCGACGGGACAATGCTTCCCCCGTGCCGTGTCGATTCAGGCGGCCGTTAGTATAAGCGTGGCGACCAAGCTTTCCTGTCCTCCGGAAACCTTTGGAGGCGATTGTTCATGAGGGAAAATTCTCTATTTGCCCGCGACTATTGGTCATCCTCTGTCGAGCGCGGAAATTGCGCGGTCAAATGTCCACAGCGGGCCTGGAGCATTTCCCGCAACAGGTTGATGGGCTTGCTCAACTGTGCCCGATGAGCACACAGCAGATTCAGCGGCGCACGCTCGCATTGCAGGTGCGGCAGCAGGATCTTCAAGCGTCCGGCCAGCACATCGGTCGAGACATCCAGCCACGACTTGTAGGCGATGCCCGCCCCGGCCACCGCCCAGCGTCGCACCACGTCGGCATCGTCGCTGAAGCGGTCCCCGCTGACGGTGAGACTCACTTCCCGCTTACCGTCATGAAAGCACCAGCGGTCATGGACCCGGGTACCGAGCATGTACAACAGGCAATTGTGCTGGGCCAGTTGTTCCAGCTGACGAGGTTCGCCATGGCGGGCCAGGTAGTCCGGCGCAGCACATAGCACCCTGCGGTTATCCGCCGCGACCGCAAGGGCCACCAGGCTAGAGTCCTCCGGTTCGCCATAACGCAGCGCGATGTCCACGGGTTGCTTGAACAGGTCGGCGATCCGATCCCCCAGCAACAGCCGCACCGTCAGCCCGGGATGCTCGCCCTGGAATTCGTCCAGCCAGGGCAGCAGCAGGTTGCGCCCCAGATCCGAGGGTGCGGACAGCTGCAGCACACCACTGACCCGGTCCTGGCCACTGGTCAACAATCGCCGTCCCTCGTCGAGGCTGCTCAGTGCGGCCCGGGCATATTCGAGGAAGCTCTCCCCTTCGGCGGTCAGGCGCAGGCTGCGGGTCGAACGGGCCAACAGCCGGGCCCCAAGATGCTGCTCGATCCGCTTCAATGCGGCACTGGCCACCGCTGCCGACAGGTCCATGACCCTGGCCGCGGCAGAAAGGCTGCCCAGATCCGCCGCCCGGACAAAGAGCTGCAGGTCATCGAATCGAAGCATGGCGACTCCATTATCAAAAAAATATTGAAAGAGCCTGTTCTTTTAGCCGGTTTTATCGCGTCGATAAATAGCTAACCATTGGCGGCATCCAATCATCTGACGGAGCCGCTTCATGAAAGCCATTGCCTACTACCATTCGCTGCCGATCACCGACGTGGAATCGTTGCAGGACATCGAGTTACCCGAACCTGTCGCAGGTCCCCGGGACCTGCTGGTGGAAGTCAAGGCCATTTCGGTCAACCCGGTCGACACCAAGGTCCGCCAGAATGTCTCGCCTGAAGGTGGCGCCGCCAAGGTGCTGGGCTGGGACGTGGCCGGTGTGGTCAAGGCCGTGGGCAGCGAAGTATCCTTGTTCAAGGCCGGTGACAAAGTGTTCTACGCCGGTTCCATCGCCAGGGCGGGTGGCAACAGTGAATTGCACGTGGTGGACGAGCGCATCGTTGGCCACATGCCCGTGACCCTCGGTTTTGCCGAGGCGGCCGCACTGCCATTGACAGCCATAACCGCCTGGGAGCTGTTGTTCGAACGGCTGCAGATCCGCGAAGGCCAGGACAACAGCGACCAGAGCCTGCTGATCGTCGGTGCCGCGGGAGGCGTGGGTTCGATCCTGACGCAACTGGCTCGCCGGCTCACCGGGCTGAAGGTCATCGGCACCGCTTCCCGGCCACAGACCCAGGAGTGGGTACGGGGCCTGGGGGCCGACCTGGTGATCGATCACAGCCAACCGTTGAGCCAAGCACTGAAAGCAGCGGGCCAGTCCCAAGTGACCCACGTTGCCAGCCTGACCCAGACCGACCAGCATCTGGAGCAATTGGTCGAGGCCCTGGCCCCCCAGGGCAAGCTGGCGCTGATCGACGATCCCAAGGCGTTGGACGTAACCAAACTCAAGCGCAAAAGCCTGTCGCTGCACTGGGAATTCATGTACACCCGCTCGCTGTTCGAAACGCCAGACATGATTGAACAGCACCGCCTGCTCAACCGTGTCGCCGCGCTGGTCGACGCCGGCACCCTGAAGACCACCGTCGGGGAACACTTCGGCATCATAAACGCCGAAAACCTGCGCCGCGCCCATGCGCTGCTGGAAAGCGGCAAGGCCAAGGGCAAGATCGTACTCGAAGGCTTCTAGCGATCGGCATGGCAGCTTGCTTGCGATGAATATGAGGAGGCACGGGACAGCGTGCCGCTTTCATCGCAAGCCTGCCCCTGGACGGAAATAGCCACCGTCAGTCTGACAATTGACCGTTGTCACAATTGCGATCGTATTCCGGTCTACACTCGAGGCCTTTGCAACGCAATCTTTTACGTGAGGAGGTCAGCAATGAAGATCCTGATAAAAGAAGTGGCAAAATCCCAGTGGCAAGTGCGTCTTGACCAGCATGTCGTCACCTTCCGTACCGAGGCCGAAGCCAAGGCCTTCGCCACCACCCTCCAGGCTCGAATTCTCGCGCCGCACCAATTCCCTGAACAGCAACAGCGCGCGGCCGGCTGAATCAGTCCTGACGACCGACGACCCGGGCATCCTGCAAGCGCCGGGTCAGCATGGCCGTGCCAACGACCAACAGTCCGCAAAGGCTGATGACCAACGCCATCGGCACGGCCGTACCGTCATGCAACGCCGCCACCAGCGCGGCAGAACCAGCGGCCACGGAGAACTGCAGGCACCCCAGCATGGCTGAAGCACTGCCAGCCCGGGCACCTTGGCCGTTCATGGCACATGCAGACGCGTTGGGAATGATGCATCCCAGGCTGGAGATGCAAACGAACAGAGGCACCAGCAACGGCCACAAATGCGCAGGCTGCAAGGAGCAAACACCCAGGAGGCTCAGGCCGGCGGCCAGGTAGACCCATACCGCGCGGACCAGCAGGAAGGCCGGGCCACGCTTGGACAGCAACCGAGCGTTGAGCTGCGCCACCAGGATAAAACCGGCTGCGTTGGTCCCGAACAGCCAACCGAAGTGCTCGGCCGGCACGCCGTAGAGCTTGATGAATACGAACGGCGAGCCGGCGATGTAGGCAAACATCCCGGCCATCGCGATCCCACCTGTCAACGCATGCCCCAGGAAGACCCAATCGCCCAACAGCCGACCATATTGGCGCAAGGCGCCGGACAATGGTTGTCGGGGCATGTGGGGCGGCAGGCTCTCGGGCAGCCACAGGGCCACGGCCGTTGCGGCCAGGGCGCTGAACAGGGTCAGGCCGATGAAGATCGATTGCCAACCGTACAGGTTCACCAGCAGGCCGCCGAGCATCGGGGCCAGGATCGGCGCCAGTCCCATCACCAGCATCAGTTGGGAAAACACTTTGGCCGAGCCGACCGCATCGCATTTGTCGCTGACCACCGCGCGGGAGATCACCATACCGGCACATCCGCCCAGGGCCTGGACGAAACGGGCCCCGATCAGCCATTCCAGGCTCGGTGCGTAGGCGCAGGCCACGGACGCCAGGGTGAACAACCCGACGCCCGTCAGCAATGGAATGCGCCGACCGAAGCGATCGGCCACGGGCCCGTAGGCCAGTTGCCCGATGGACAGTCCAAGGAAATAGGCGGCGAGCGTCAGCTGGATATGTTTTTCGTCAGTGCCGAAGGCGGCAGCCATGGCCGGAAAGGCAGGCAGGTAGAAATCGATCGCCAAGGGACCGAAGGCGCTCAAGGCGCCAAGAATCAGAATGATACGAAGGTTCATCGGGCGTCCCGTTCAGGCGTCAGTCGGCAGCCCGACAGTCTATCCGTGCCGGGCGCCCTTGAACATTCCGATAGGTCGCTAACGATTAAAAATAATTCAGGCGGGAGTGACCTCGTACCCCTCCTCCTGGATGGCCTCGACCAGCGTCTCGACCGGCAAGGAACTCTGGACCCGTACCGTCTTGGCGCCGAGGTCCACCTGCACGTCGGCGGATGGATCCCTGGCCTGTACAGCCTGGGTGATGGCCCTGACGCAATGACCGCAGGACATTCCCTGGATATTGAGTGTTTGCATGAAATGACTCCTAGGCAGTTGAGGTTGTCGGCAGTTTCAAGCTTGCCATCATGGCAAGGTCAAGTTCTGGCGAAAACTGCCGGGCTGGCAATCGGCAACGCGCTCAGCCAAGCTGCACACATCAAGGATTTCACACCGGAGGTTCAGTCATGCGCTGGTCAGCGTTCAGCCTGTTTTGCATGCTCGGTTTGTCAGCAGTGGTTCCCCAGGCTTCGGCCGCCGGCGAAGACTACGGCGTGCTGATCATTTCCCGCGAGCGCCTGGAAGTACCGACTTCCTGCGAGATTGGCATCTATATCGACGACCAACTCACGGCCAGGCTGTTTCAGGAAACGAGTACCTCCTTCAACCTGCCGCCAGGACGATTCTCCTTGCGTCTGAAACTACTGCCAGGCCAGGTGCCGGGATGCAGTCCAGGCATGCTCGCGCCAGGCTCGCAAGACGTCACCCTCAAGGCCGGGGACATTCTGAAGTTCCGTATAGCCGCCAATCAGCAAGGCATGTACCTCAAGCAGGCAACGCTGGGTTATTGATCCCCAGGATCGAATGAAGCGCTGCCTGCAGGCGCGAGCCAGCTCGCGATAGGGTCGCGCCTTCAGCCGCTCGCTTCCAGATGACTGGATAGTTTGAACTGGCTCTTGACCTTGCCAGCATGGCAAGGTTGATCCTGTAGTCATTCACTACAGGGAGCCTGACCAATGTCCGAATCCACCACGTTCAATCTGCCGATCGCCGGCATGACCTGCGCCAGTTGCGCCGGTCGGGTCGAGCGGGCGTTGAGCAAAGTCGCCGGCACCCGCGCCGTCAGCGTGAACCTGGCGACGGAACAGGCCCGGGTCGAGGCCCCGGCACAGAGCCTGCCGGCCTTGATGCAGGCCGTCGAACACGCCGGCTACAGCGTGCCCGTCCAGACCCTTGAACTGAAGATCGAAGGGATGACCTGCGCCTCATGCGTCGGCCGGGTCGAACGCGCCCTGGGCAAAGTCCCCGGCGTGAACCGCGTCAGTGTCAACCTGGCCAACGAGCGCGCCCACCTTCAATTGCTCGGCCAGGTCGATTCGCAAGCCCTGATCGACGCAGTCAAGCGTGCCGGTTACGACGCCAGCGTCTGGCAGGCCGAGCCCCCCCAGGACAGCCAGATCCGTCGGCTGGACCGAGAACGCCTGGTGCTGATACTGGCGATCATGCTGTCGTTGCCGCTGGTGCTGCCGATGCTGTTGCAGCCATTCGGCGTGCACTGGATGCTCCCGGCCTGGGTGCAGTTCGTCCTGGCGACGCCGGTCCAGTTCATTTTCGGGGCGCGTTTTTATGTCGCGGCCTTCAAGGCAGTGCGTGCCGGGGCGGGGAACATGGACCTGCTGGTGGCCCTGGGCACCAGCGCCGGCTACGGCCTGAGTATCTATGAATGGGTGCTCGCCGGTTCGTCGCATCTGTATTTCGAGGCTTCGGCGGTGGTGATTGCCCTGGTATTGCTGGGCAAATACCTGGAGAGCCGTGCCAAGCGCCAGACCGCCAGCGCCATTCGCGCCCTCGAAGCCCTGCGCCCGGAACGGGCAACGCAGGTGATCGACGGCCAGGAACGGGACGTCGCCATCAGTGCCCTGCGCCTCGATGACGTGGTGCTGGTCAAGCCCGGAGAGCGCTTTCCAGTGGACGGTGAAGTCCTGGAGGGACAAAGCCATGCCGACGAGGCGCTGATCAGCGGCGAGAGCCTGCCGGTTCCCAAACAGCCCGGCGACAAGGTCACCGGCGGCGCCATCAATGGCGAGGGCCGCCTGTTGGTACGCACACGGGCCCTGGGTACCGAGACAGTCCTGGCGCGCATCATCCGCCTGGTGGAAGACGCCCAAGCGGCCAAGGCCCCCATCCAGAAACTGGTGGATAAGGTCAGCCAGGTATTCGTGCCCGTGGTGCTGGTGCTGGCCCTGGCCACCCTGGCGGGCTGGTGGCTGTATGGGGCGCCGCTGGAGACGGCATTGATCAATGCCGTCGCCGTACTGGTGATTGCCTGCCCTTGCGCCCTGGGCCTGGCGACACCTACAGCAATCATGGCCGGTACCGGCGTGGCGGCGCGCCACGGGATTCTGATCAAGGATGCCGAGGCTCTGGAGCGCGCCCATGAAGTCAGCTCGGTAGTCTTCGACAAGACCGGTACCCTCACCTCCGGCACACCACGAATCGCCCACCTGGCGGCCCTCGACGGCGACGAGGCTACCTTGTTGCAACTGGCTGGTGCCCTGCAACGCGGCAGCGAACATCCCCTGGCCAAAGCAGTGCTGGACGCTTGTGCCGAGCGTGGCCTGGATGTGCCGAACGTCAGCGACAGCCAGGCCCTGGCCGGACGCGGCATCGCCGGCAGCCTCGATGGCCGGCGCCTGGCCCTGGGCAATCGGCGCCTGCTGGACGAACTGGGCCTGGCCCCCGGATCGCTGGCCGAGTCGGCACAGGCCTGGGAAACCGAAGGCCGGACTCTGTCCTGGCTGATCGAACAGAACGCCACGCCCCGCGTGCTGGGCCTGTTCGCGTTCGGTGACACCCTCAAGCCTGGTGCTCTGGCGGCTGTGCAGGCGCTGGACGCACGGCATATCACCAGTCACCTGCTCACCGGCGATAACCGGGGCAGCGCCCGAGTGGTTTCCGAGGCGCTGGGTATCGCCAATGTGCATGCCGAAGTGCTGCCGGGAGACAAGTCCGCCATCGTCGTTGAATTGAAGAAAAACGCCGTGGTGGCCATGGTCGGCGACGGGATCAACGACGCCCCGGCCCTGGCCGCCGCGGACATCGGTATCGCCATGGGCGGCGGTACCGACGTGGCCATGCACGCCGCCGGCATTACCCTCATGCGCGGTGATCCACGGCTCGTGCCGGCGGCTCTGGACATCAGCCGCAAGACCTACGCCAAGATCCGCCAGAACCTGTTCTGGGCCTTTGTCTATAACCTGATCGGCATTCCGCTGGCGGCATTCGGCTTGCTCAACCCCGTATTGGCCGGCGCCGCCATGGCGCTGTCGAGCGTCAGCGTGGTGAGCAATGCGCTGCTGTTGAAATTCTGGACACCCGGGCACCTGGAGGACAAGTGATGAACATCGGCCAAGCGGCCCGCCAAAGCGGCCTGAGCGCGAAGATGATCCGGTATTACGAAGCCATCGGCCTGCTCAAGGCCGCCCATCGAACCGACAGCGGCTACCGGATCTACGGCACCGAAGACCTGCACACCCTGGCGTTCATCAAGCGCTCCAGGGATCTGGGGTTTTCCCTGGAAGAAGTCGGCAAACTGTTGACCCTCTGGCAGGACCGACAACGGGCCAGCGCCGATGTGAAGGCCTTGGCGCGACAGCACATCGACGAACTGAACCAGAAAATTCGTGAGCTGGCCAGGTTGCGCGACACCCTTCAGGACCTGGTGGAGCACTGTCACGGCGATCACCGCCCGGACTGCCCGATTCTCAAGGAGCTGGCATCGGGGTGCTGCGAAAAGACCGCGGATGCCTAGATCCGCCTCCCCTTGAGGATTTGAATGCCCCCAGGACATCAATGCGGGAGCGAACCGGCACCGACGATGCCGATACATCCGGCATCACCGCGAACTGACTCGCTCCCACAGAGCTCGAGCAACCGAATCACTGCATCCAGGGCGGAGGCGGCTCTTCGGCCTTGCCAGGCGGTGCATCCTCGGCCGCACGCAGGGCCTGGCGACGTTCTTCTTCCCGACGGGCGGCCTCGATCTCGCGCATGACCCCACCCACATCCGCCAGTTGCTCCGGCTCAGCGAACTCACCGGTCAATACGCTGCCAGGATGCAAGGTGCCGGCCTCGTAAAGCGCCCACATCTCCTTGGCATATCGGGTGCGCTTGAGCTCCGGGGCGAACCGGCCGAAATAGGACGCCATGTTGCCTACGTCCCGCTCCAGCATGCTGAAGGCATGGTTGTTACCGGCGGCATCCACGGCCTGTGGCAAGTCGATGATCACCGGACCGGTCGGCGCGAGCAGCACGTTGAACTCCGACAGGTCCCCGTGCACCAGTCCGGTACACAGCATCAGCACGATCTGGGAGATCAGAAACGCGTGGTACTCACGGGCCTGTTCTGGCTCCAGTACCACATCGTTCAGCCGTGGGGCTGCGTCGCCGTACTCGTCAGCCACCAACTCCATCAACAGCACGCCCTCGAGGAAGTCGTACGGCTTGGGCACGCGTACCCCGGCATTGGCCAGGCGGAACAGCGCCGCCACTTCGGCGTTCTGCCAGGCGTCTTCAGTTTCCTTGCGTCCGAACTTGGAGCCCTTCGCCATGGCCCGGGCCTGGCGGCTGTTGCGCACCTTGCGGCCCTCCTGGTATTCGGCGGCCTGACGGAAACTTCGCTTGTTCGCCTCCTTGTAGACCTTGGCGCAACGTAGCTCATTGCCACAGCGCACCACATAAACAGCTGCTTCTTTACCACTCATGAGTGGGCGCAGCACCTCGTCGACCAGACCGTCCTCGATCAGGGGTTCAATGCGTTTTGGAGTCTTCATCAGCTTTTATTCTGGGTCCTTTGTGACCAAACACGCGAATGACAGCCGTTATACGGCAATACAACCTCCACGGGGAGGGGTTGCCGACCTGTGTAGAGGCAATGCACACAATGTGCCGATATCGACAGAGTCGAATCATAGCCGAGAGCAGTACCGGTGTTGCCAAGCGATGCCCTGGTTATTGCGACAAGAACTGACAACCCTCGCCAGGCTCAACGCTTGAACAACTCGCCCGGCGTGAACCCGAACATGGTCTTGAATGCCGCAATGAAAGCGGAGGTGGAATCATACCCACACGACAACGCCGCGCCGGTCACGCTGTCCCCCTCTTCCAGCGACCCCAGGGACGACAACAACCGCATGCGCTGTCGCCAGGCTCGGAAGCTCAGACCGGTCTCACGCTGGAACAGACGCATCAAGGTCTTTTCCGACATGCCCAGGCGTTCGGACCAGGCCTGCAGGGTGGCGTTCCGTTCGGGCTGCCCGATCAGTTCGTTGCACAATCCCAGCAAACGCACGTGACGGGGCAGCGGCAGGGAGAATTCCACTTCCGGCAACGTTGCCAACTGGTCCAGCAGCACCTGCACCAGCCGCTCCTGCGGCGTGTCTCCCTGGGGATAATCGGCCGGCCACTGGCAGAACACCTTGATCAGTTCCCGGGCCAGCGGCGTGACTTCCAGCACCCGACAATGGCCATCGGCCCAGGGGCAGGCGTCGCGATGGACATACAGGCTGCGCATTTCCGCCCGGGTGGAGGTCACGACCTGATGTTCCAGGTCCGCCGGGATCCAGATGCCCCATTGCGGCGGGGCGAAGAAACTGCCAGCGGCGGTATGCACCCCCAGGACACCGCTGATGGCATAGGAAAACTGCACCCAGTCATGCCGATGGGCCTGCGTCCATGAACCGGCGTTCAAGCTTTCGACACGGGCGTACAGCGGCCTGGGCAACTGAATCAGGTCGGGAATGCGGCGTTCCAGCTGCTGGTGTCCGTTAGTCGGCATTGAATGGCCTTATGTCGCAAGACGGTGGCAGGGGCCGACGTTAGGCTAAGTCATCGTTTCCTACAACTGTGGTGCACTATGGCAATCTTCAGACACCTCAAGCGCATGGTGACCGACTGGTTCCTGTGCGGCATGCTGCTCGCCACATTGCTGGCGTACTTTTTTCCCACTTTCGGCGCCACCGGTGGCGCAATGCATGCCGAATGGGTCGTCAATATCGGCATCTTCGTAGTGTTCTTCCTGCACGGGGTGAACCTGTCCGGCGAGCAGGTCCGTCATGGCCTGAAAAATATCCGGCTGCACCTGATGGTGCAGGTCTTCACCTTCGCGGTATTCCCACTGATCTGGCTGGCCTGCAATGCATTGCTGGGCAGCCATGTTCCGCCACTGCTGATGCTGGGGTTCCTATACCTGTGCGCCCTGCCCTCGACCATTTCCTCTTCCGTGGCCCTGACCGGTAGCGCGGGCGGCAACGTCCCGGCGGCGATTCTCAACGCGAGCCTGTCCAGTGTGCTGGGGATTTTTCTTACGCCACTGCTGGTCAGCTTCGTCGTCGGGCGGGGCGCCGGGGGTATCGACCTGGGCTCCACGCTGCTGGATCTCTGCCTGATGCTGCTCCTGCCGCTGGTGCTCGGGCAGTTCCTGCGGCGCTGGCTGGCCGGGTTCTTCGGCCGCTACAAGCGCTACACCGCCATCATCGACAAGCTGGTGATCCTGCTGCTGGTCTATGCAGCGTTCTGCAATTCCATGGTGTCCGGGATCTGGCAGCAGCAAGGCCATGGCGTGCTGCTCAGCGCCGTACTGGGCAGCACCGTGCTGCTGGCAGTCATTCTGTGGACCACCACTCGCACCGCCCGTGCCCTGCGGTTCAGCAATGCCGATGAAATCGCCGCGGTGTTCTGTGCCAGCAAGAAGTCCCTGGCCGCCGGCGTCCCGATGGCGGCGCTGATCTTCGGCGACCATCCCGGCCTGGGACTGATCCTGTTGCCGATCATGATCTACCACCCGCTGCAGCTGATCGTTTGCTCGATCCTGGCCGAGCGCTATGCAAGCCGCCGGCGGGTCTCGGCCACCCAGCCAGCCAAGGCAGTGCTCAACGCTCGATGATGGCCGTCACGCCCTGGCCGGCCGCTGCGCAGATGGAAATCAGCCCTCGTCCCCTGCCCGCGGCATCCAGCAGCTTGGCGAGGTTGGCGACGATTCGCCCGCCCGTGGCGGCAAACGGATGCCCGGCGGCCAGGGAACTGCCCTTCACATTCAGTCGGCTGCGGTCCAGGGCACCGAGCGGGGCGTCGAGGCCCAGGCGGGTCTGGCAATAGTCCGCATCCTCCCAGGCCTTGAGGGTGCATAACACCTGGGCGGCGAATGCTTCGTGGATTTCGTAGTAATCGAAATCCTGCAGAGTCAGGCCGTTGCGCGCCAGCAGCCGCGGTACCGCATAGGCTGGAGCCATGAGCAACCCTTCGGCACCGTTGACGAAATCCACCGCCGCGGTTTCGCCGTCACGCAGATACGCCAAAATCGGCAGTCCCCGGGCCCTGGCCCATTCTTCACTGCCCAGCAACACCAGCGAAGCGCCGTCGGTCAGCGGCGTGGAATTGCCAGCGGTCAGCGTCCCCCTGGCGCTTTTTTCGAAAGCCGGTTTGAGAGAGGCAAGCTTTTCCAGGGTCAGGTCCGGGCGCAGATTGTTGTCCCGGGTCAAACCGAGAAACGGCGTCATCAGATCGTTCTGCCAGCCCTGGGCGTAGGACGCGGCCATTTTCTGATGACTTTCCAAGGCCAACTGATCCTGGTCCTCTCGGGAAACCTGCCAGGTCTGGGCCATGAGTTCGCAATGCTGGCCCATGCTCAGGCCCGTGCGCGGCTCATTGATGCGAGGCAGGTCGGGGATCAGATGACGGGGACGCAGTTGCAGGAAGGTCTTGAGCTTGTCGGCGGTGCTCTTGGCTCGATTGGCTTGCAGCAGGATCTTGCGCAGCCCTTCGTTGACGGCAATCGGAGCATCCGAGGTGGTGTCCACGCCACCGGCGATAGCGCTGTCGATCTGGCCAAGGGCAATCTTGTTGGCCACCAGCAACACAGCCTCCAGCCCTGTGCCGCAGGCCTGTTGCACATCGTAGGCCGGGGTGCTGGGAGACAGTCGCGAGCCCAGCACGCATTCGCGGGTCAGGTTCATGTCCCGGGAGTGCTTGAGCACCGCCCCGGCAGCCACTTCGCCGAGGCGCAAGCCATGCAGGTTATAGCGCTCGATCAGCCCCTCGAGGGCGGCTGTCAGCATCGCCTGGTTGCTGGCGGTGGCGTAAGGCCCGTTGGAACGGGCGAAGGGAATGCGGTTTCCACCGATGATGGCGACGCGGCGTGGCTGTGTCATGAAGAACCCCCGTGTATGTTCGGATGTGCCCGGATAAAACCACAGGCGCTGTATCGCGAGCAGGCTCGCTCCCACATCAGCCCAGCTTAGGCTTTATACGAAAAGTCGCCGAGCTGCGATCAGACAGGCCTTTTGCTGCACTGCATGCTCGTTGCCCTGGCACTTTCGACACTCAAGCCTAGGCTTTATTTGGTCGATCGAACGACCGATTGCCAATCATGGTCCACACTTGGAAGCTCATCAGCCGGAGAGTGTTCCATGTCTGACCGTTATATCGACTTCGCCAACTCGGCCCTTGGCCTGCGCCTGGTGGGGGCGCTCGGCTTGCCCTCGCCGGTACGCCTGGAGCGCTGGCAGGCCGGTCGGCTGCGGCCGATCGAGGGCGCGCTGCTGCTGGGTGGTGGCCCACTGACCAAACAGGTCGGTGCGTTCGCCAAACGCCTGACCGACGCGATTTTCGTCTACGGGGGCGAGCCGACGCTGGCCACCGAGTGGATCCCCGGCCATGGTCCGAAAATCAAGGCCGTGGTGTACGACGCCAGTCATCTGGTCCAGGTGGATCAACTCAAGCAACTGCGGGAGTTCTTCCAGCCGCTGATGAAGAACCTCGACCACAGCGCCCATGTCGTGATCCTCGGGCGCGCCCCGGAAAGCCTCGGCGAGCCGTTCGCCGCCAGTGCGCAACGGGCGCTGGAGGGGTTCAGCCGGTCACTGGCCAAGGAGCTGCGTCACGGCGGCACCTTGCAACTGCTGTATGTCGGCGACGGTGCCGAAGCCCAGTTGGAGGGCGCGCTGCGGTTCTTCCTGTCACCCAAGAGCGCTTACATTTCCGGGCAAGTGATCCGCCTCCAGGCCTGCGAGACCCAGGTCCAGGACTGGACCCGGCCACTCACGGGGCTCAAGGCGCTGGTCACCGGCGCCGCCCGTGGAATCGGCGCGTCCATCGCCGAGACCCTGGCCCGTGACGGCGCCGATGTGATCCTGCTGGACGTCCCGCCCGCCAAGACCGATCTCGACGCCTTGGCGGCACGCCTGGGCGGGCGTAGCGTCACGCTGGATATCTGCGCCGAAGAGGCCGCCGCCCAATTGATCGAACACTTACCCGATGGCGTCGATATCGTGGTGCACAACGCCGGCATCACCCGGGACAAGACCCTGGCCAACATGACCCCGGAATTCTGGGACGCCGTGCTGGCGGTCAACCTCAACGCACCGCAAGTGCTGACCAAGGCCCTGCTCGACAGCGGCACCCTGCGGGACAATGGCCGGGTAATCCTGCTGGCGTCCATCAGCGGCATCGCCGGCAATCGCGGCCAGACCAACTATGCGGCCAGCAAGGCCGGGCTGATCGGCCTGGCCCAGGCCTGGGCCCCGGTCTTGAAGACACGAGGGATCAGCATCAACGCCGTGGCCCCGGGTTTCATCGAAACCCGCATGACCGCCGAAATCCCCTTCGCCCTGCGCGAAGCCGGGCGACGCATGAGTTCCCTGGGCCAGGGCGGGCTGCCCCAGGATGTCGCCGAAGCCGTGGCCTGGCTCGCACAACCGGGCACCGGGGCCGTCACCGGCCAGGCATTGCGGGTATGTGGGCAGAGCCTGCTGGGAGCATGACCATGACGACTCAATGGCATGAAGTCAGCAGCGCACCGAACATGTCCGGGCTCTACACAAAAGCCGCGACACGACGCAAGGTCACTGGAACGACCTTGCCGGGCGACGGACTGCGCCAGGTGCTTCAGGTCGATCAACAACGCCTGGCGGCCTACCGCAAGGTCTGCGGCTTCGTCGAAAACGGACTGTTGCCGCCGACCTATCCTCATGTGCTGGCGTTCCCCTTGCAGATGCAACTGCTCACCGCCAGCCACTTCCCCTTCCCGCTGCTGGGGCTGATCCACCTGAGCAACCGCATCCGGGTGCTGCGTCCCATGGGCGGCGTCAGCCAGGCGAGGGCCAGTGTCCATGTGGAAAACCTGCGCCCTCACCCCAAGGGCGCGGTATTCAGCCTGGTGACCTGTCTCGACGATCAACTGGGCCCCTTGTGGGAGGCCGAGAGCGAGATGCTCTGCAAGGGTGTGCAACTGGATGGCGCACTGGTAGAGCCACCTTTACCGGATACCCCGGCATTGACCGAGGTGGCGCACTGGGCCGCTCCCGCCGACATTGGCCGGCAGTACGCCAAGGTCTCCGGCGATTACAACCCGATCCACCTGAGCGGCATCAGCGCCCGGCTGTTCGGTTTCCCCACGGCCATCGCCCATGGGCTGTGGAACAAAGCCCGGACCCTGGCGGCCCTGGACGATCGCTTGCCCAAAGCCAATGTGGAAATCGAGGTGACCTTCAAGAAACCGGTGCGCCTGCCCAGCGAAGTGACGTTGCTGGCGAGCGCCGCAGGGTCCAGCGGCGATTTGCAATTGGTGGGATCGGGTGAGTTGGAACATATGGTGGGGAGTTGGCGGCCAGTTGTCTGAACGGTCCCAGACCAATAGACCTACCCCGGCACACCCGCCACACGGACGTTTTCGGGGCGGCGTCCAATCCTGGTCGCTCGGAAAAGCGGGCTTGCGCGAAGACGTTGCACCAGCCTGACCCTATGCCAGGCGAGACTGTGTTTGCGCGTCCGACATCCGGTCCACCACCAGCCAATCATCGCGGCGGGTAATTGGACAGGATCCGCGCCACGGTTTCACGTACCGCCGCGCTACGGTCGGCCGGGTTGGGCGAGGTGCTGAGCAGTTGCTCGTCACTGCCCCGCCATACCAGCTTGCCGTCCTTGCCATCGAGCAGGTCGACCTGCACCGTGGCGACCTTATAGCTGATGTTGCGGGTTTCGTTGTACATCGGGCCTCCTCCATAGCCATACCATGGACTCCCCCAACCGCCACCGTAGCTCGTGGTGACCTGCTGTTGACGGTCTTCCACGATCAGGTAGGCCTGGACCTGCACATCGCCTCGCCCACCGGCAGGAGCCGGACGCAGGCCGCGCTGGTCGAGCTGATCGGCCACGGCCTGGCGGATCCGCTGTTCGGTCAGGTCACTTTTTATCCGCGGATCGTCAGGGCGGTATTGCAGCGCCGGTTCTTTCCAGCTCCAGCTTCGGTAGGCCGCGAAATCGCGGCTGGTGTCGAAGTCATGATTGACCTGGGTGCCCGCACAAGCGCCAAGCAGTGCAGCAAAAGCCAGTAGAACGAGACGGCGAAACATGGTTTTTCTCCGTTACATGATCAACTTGGCGGATAAGCCGACAGGGCTTTTTCCACCGCTTCGCGAATGGCATCGGTGCGTTCGCCCTGTGTGCCGCGCTGGCTGGTTTCGGCACTGGAACTCCACACGGGCTGGCCCGTGCGGGCATCGAACAGGTCCAACCGGACCACCACGACCTGCTCCTGATACGTGCGCACTATCGGTACCGTGTGATACATGCCATAGCCTGGACCGTAGCCGTGATAGCGGTTGTAGCCACCGTAATACCCCGTGTCGTAGTCGTCCCGGACCTGACGCACGCGGGTCTCCAGATGGAGACTGGCACTGACGAACAGGTCGGCTGCACGGTTGTCCTGCAACGGCCGCAGCCCCCTTTGGTCCAGGGCGTTGCTCACCGCCTCGGCCACCTGGGCCGAATCCGCCCAGGCGGTACCCGGTGGCAACTGCCCGTTGCGCCAGGTCCAACTGCGATAACGCCCATAGTCACGAGGGGGTGCCGGATAGGCGCTACGATCGAATACCGTGGCGGCTCCGGGAGGCGCCGGGGGCAGCGGCCTGGACGTCGCGACATACGGATTGCTGGACTGGCAGGCCACCAGCCCCAGGCCCAACACCAATAATCCTGAACGGCCTTTCATCTCGCCCTCCGATCACACCGGTCGGCAGATCCAGTGCAGATAACGTCCCAGCCCGGCGAACGCCGGATGACGGCGGTGAGCCAGCTCCATTTCCAGCAACTGTGCAAGCTCTGCGCGCGCCTGGAATTCCACCGGCATGTAGTCATGGAAAACCCGCACCCCACTCTCGGTTTCGACCTGCCACAGACCTTCAAGTTGCGCCGCCAATTCCCGCGGATCAAGGGGTTGTTGCGGGGTCAGGCTCTGTTTTTCGCCCGCCATGTCGTTTTTGCGCAACTTGCGGAAGTGGCCCTTGAGCAGGTTGCGGTAGACCAGTGCATCGCGGTTGTAGAACGCCAGGGACAGCCATCCGCCCGGTGACGTCAGTTGGTGCAGCACCGGCAGGATCGCATGGGGCTGCGCCAGCCACTCCAGCACCGCATGACACAGCACCAGGTCATACGGTCCGGTGAGCTGACCGGGCAGGTCCTGCCACGGTGCCTGGATGAAGGTTGCACTCCGACCGGCCTCGGCGAACCGCTGGCGGGCCCCCTCTATCATGGGTTCGGCCGGCTCGGCCAGGGTCACCTGGTGGCCTCGCTCGGCCAGCCACAACGACATGTGGCCCAGGCCGGCGCCGATGTCCAGCACGCGCAGCGGACGCTCTGGCAAGGCCTCGAGCAGATCCGCCTGGAGCACCGCCAGGCGGATCGCGCCTTTGGCCCCTCCATAGATCTTTTCGGCGAAACGCGTGGCGAGCTGATCGAAATGACGGTCGCTCATTGGCCGAACCGCCGCTCGCTGTCGGCCAGCTTGGCACGCACGACGCAATCCATGTCCAAGCCCAATTCGCTGCACAACAGCAGCAGGTACAACACGATATCGCCGATCTCCTGCCCGGCGTGGGCCAGTTTGTCCGCGGGCAGTTCACGCGACTGGTCCTCGGTCAGCCACTGGAAGATCTCTACCAGCTCGGCCATTTCCACGCTGGCGGCCATGGCGAGGTTTTTCGGGCTGTGGAATGGGCGCCAATCGTTACGGTCTCGAATGGCGTGCAGGCGTTCGGTCAGTTCAACAAGGTTCATCGGGCTCTCCTGAATGCCCATAGCTTCGGGGGGATGACGGGGGAAGGCAAGCGTCTCGGTACGAAGCGGCGATTTGCCTCATAATCGAACGATCCAGGCCTCGGGCAACTCCTACAATCAGGGCCAGCGGCTCGATTCCAACTTCTTTCCATCAGGATGCACACATGCAGGTAGAAAGCTTTTTCGAATGGCTCGGCCAGGCACTCGGTTCGATGATCCGTTTTATCGTCGATCTGCTCAGCGGCCTGTTCAACACCCTCGCCAATGCCGGCGGCAACTTCGTCGAAGGCCTGTCGCGAGCACTGGGCATGGACACCTCGATCATCAGCATCATCGCGCTCATTCTTGGCCTGTTGATGCTGTATTCGGCGATCCGCGCCTTCATGCGGGCGTCGATCATCCTCGGCATCATCTGGCTGGTACTGGGGCTGTGGTTGCTGAGCTGGATCATCCACTGAAGCACTTGCCCTACCCCGTTAGCATCGTGGCAAGGAAGCTTGCTCCTGCGCCACGATGAGTCCCGTGACCCGAAGAACGCCGGCGCAAGAACCCGCTACAATCGCGCTCCATCAAGGAGCCCGCATGTCCAACCTGATCACCGACTGGCGCGACCGCCTGACCCATCGCCGGGTCTGGGCACTGGCTGCGCCGATGATTCTCTCGAATATTTCCGTCCCCCTCGTGGCGCTGGTGGACAGTACCGTCATCGGTCACCTGCCTCATGCGCATCAGTTGGGCGCGGTGGCGGTCGGGGCCAGTCTGTATACGGTGCTGGCCTGGGCCATGGGCTTCCTGCGCATGGGTACTACCGGGTTCGCGGCCCAGGCTGCCGGACGCGGGGACGGGGCGGCGTTGCGGCAGGTGCTGCTGCAAGGCCTGCTGCTGGCAATGGGATTGGCGGTGATGCTCGGCGCGGTAGGCGTGCCGTTGAGCGACGTGGCGCTGCACTTCATGCAGCCGTCGGCGGAACTCGATCAACTCACCCGGGATTTCTTTCATACCCGGCTTTTCGGCCTGCCGGCGGCGCTGGCCGCCTATGCGCTGGTGGGCTGGTTCCTGGGGGCGCAGAATGCCCGGGCACCGCTGGCGATCCTGTTGACCACCAACCTGGTGAACATCGTCCTGAACCTGTGGTTCGTGCTCGGCCTGGACTGGGGCGTGATCGGCTCGGCCCGGGCCTCGGTGCTGGCGGAGTGGACCGGTGCGCTGGTGGGCCTGGTGCTGGCCCGCCAGACCCTGCACGCCTGGCCGGGACGGATCGCCTGGGCAGTCCTGGGAATTTGGCAGAGCTGGCGTCCGCTGCTGGCAGTGAACCGGGACATCTTCATCCGCAGCCTGGCCTTGCAATCGGTCTTTTTCCTGATCACGGTCCAGGGCGCGCGGCTGGGAGACGCGACGGTGGCGGCCAATGCGCTGCTGCTCAATGGACTGCTGTTGACCGCCCATGCCCTGGACGGCCTGGCTCATGCCGTCGAAGCGCTGTGCGGCCACGCCACCGGTGCTGGCGATCGCCTGGCCCTGCGCCGCTCGCTGGTGGTGGCCTGTGGCTGGTCGCTGATTGCCAGTGTCGGATTCGCGCTGCTGTTCCTGATTGCCGGGCATCTGTTCATCGATATGCAGACCGACATCCCCGACGTACGCACCACCGCCTACCGCTACTTGCCCTATCTGGCGCTCCTGCCGCTCATCGCGGTGTGGAGCTACGTGCTCGACGGCCTGTTCATCGGCGCCACCCGCGCCCGGGAAATGCGCAACGGCATGCTGCTGACCCTGCTGCTGGTGTTGCCCTTCGCCTGGGCGCTGCAAGGCCTGGGCAACCATGGGTTGTGGGTGACCTTCCTGCTGTTCATGTCGCTGCGCAGCCTGACCCTCGGCGGTTTCGCCTGGCATCTGCATCGACACGACCGCTGGCTCGGTGCCCGCGCCGACTGACGCTTCAGCCTTCGCCGTTCTGCCACGACCGACGCAGATATTCCAGACGCTCGTGCTGCGACTCGCCCCTGAGTTCCGGCACCGGCCGGGCATCGGGGTACTGCAGGCGCAGCCACAACCAGCCATCGAGCACTTCGCGTTCGGTAAACCCCAGTTTCAATCCTTGCTCCAGGTATTCCCAGAGCACCCGGTAATCGCGTCGGGTGGCGCACGACCATTGCCAGGCATGACGTTCCAGCAGGCACTGTTGCAGCTTGTTCTGCTGCCGGATGCTGAGGCTGTGCTCGTTTTCCAACGCGCCAACCGGTAGACCGGGATTGGAAAGTTGCTGCCAGCCCTGGCTGCCGATGGCCCGGTCGGCCCATGTTCCGCCGAACCAGCGCATCAGGCTGATGGGGCCCAGCCAGCAACTGAGTTCGGCCGGGTCGCAACCGTCGAAGAAATAGCTGGCGGTGTGGGGGTTGTAATAGCTCAGCAACGCTTTGTGATGCAGGCCCAGCGTCACCGCCAGCATTCGTCGCAGATGGGCCAGCAACTGCGCGACTGGCGAAGCACTCACCAGCAGCAACCCCGGCCAGGCGTCCGGATCCAGATGGCACAGCCCGGCCAGGGCCGGCGATTGCTGCAAGTCCACCAGTAGCGGGCCATGCTCCCGAAGCCCATGCCATTCGGTCTGCTCGAACAAGGCAAAACGCCGAACCTCTGCGAACTGCTCGTGCAGAAGGCGCGCCGCACCCGGTGCGCCCGGCAGGTCGAGCAGCAACCATTGAGGCGTGGACCCGGACATGGCGACAGCACTCATGGGGCGGAGCTCGCGCCGCCTTGAGTGATCAGCCGGCAGGTGCACACCGGCTGGCCACAGGGACTGAAGCTGCCGCCCCCAGGCAACAGACACAACAGGATCAGCGGCTCGGCCGCCTGGATCGCAGCCAACAACACAGGATCGACTCCGAACGAGCTGGCCGGCTCGTGGAAGGCTCCCCCAGCCGCCTCATTCTCCATTGGCATGGATAACCGACCGCCGAGAAAGGCACTGACCATGGGACGATCCGGGTCGCCTTCGATAAAGCTCACCAGCACCTCGGTCCCTTCATCGATTGCGCCCGGCCCGCAAGCGGCGAGTTCCGGCGCCAGGGGCAACCAACAATGACTGGGGCTGGCTCCCTCGCCCTGGTAGACCCAGTCGAACTGCACCGCCACCCGCCCCGCCATCTGCAACGCTGACTCGTCCACCGCCGCCACCCACCCGCGTTGCTGGCCCAGCATGCGCGGCTTCGAAGGCCTGTCAGCCGCAAGCGGCTGCCCATCGGCAACGGCGTGAAAGTGATTGCCGTACCCACCGGCATCGCCGCGATGCTCGACCCGGGTCAATAGCCAGCGTCGATTCCAGGCCTCGAACGGATGAGCGGACAGCACCAGAGCCTGCCCGCAATGCAGATTCATCAGGTCGCTATGGCCCTCGGCGAGCTGCGCCTCGCAAGCGGCGGTTTGCACGTTGAACAGGTGGACGCCAGGGGCCTGGCATCCGGCGCCATAACTCGCCTCCCGGACTGGCGAAAAACTGCGCGAACCGTCCGCAATGACCAGGCAATGTCCTGCGCGCCCGTGTTCGAAATGGAAATGCAGGCCAGCCTGGGCACACAGGCGCTGGAGAAATCGCAGATCCGATTCCCGGTACTGGGTACAGTAATCCAGCGGGGGATAATCCTTTTCCAGATCCAGGCACAGGTCGTGCCCGCCGATGCCGTGGGCCTTGAGCACCTCGCGGATGATCTGAGGCACGGTGCGAGCGCTGAATACCCGCTGGTTGAAGCGTTGCGCGAGGCACCCCAGCTTCGGCCCGATACGCACCCGGTAAGCGCCGTCATGCCGGTGTTGCACAAGTTCATGAAGCTGACCATGGATACCCCGGCCCGAGTCCCCGAAGCTCAACCAGACGCTGCGGTACAACATTGCCGCCAGGTCCAGGTGGGCATCACCGGGCAACAGCTCCACGTCATAGCTGAACGGCTCGTTGATGGCTTCGCTACCCATGAAGGCCGACACGACAAAGGGTTCGGGCAGACCGGCTATCTCCAGACGAAAGAGTGGCTCGTTGGCTGGATCGGACATCGGCGTATCTCTACAGGAGGGGCGGCCGGGGATTCTCGCTGAGAGCCATGGCCGAGTAGAGGGCCCAAGTACAAGTTAGGAAAGGGACTACATGAAATAAGGACAGCACGGGTTAAATGGACCGGTGTGTGGAAATAACAACGGCACAAATAAAAACGCCCTCCGGGACTATCCGAAAATCCCCGCAGCACACGGCGTATTTTCTGACAGCTCGAAAGGGCGATGCCAATCGGTCGTGGGGCCGCCGAAAAGCTCTCGGCGGCGAGGGAATATTCCCCCACCACCGGGCGCTTCAGGCTCCGCTCAGGAAGACAGGTAGGACGAACGGGTCAACCCCAGGCGCAAGGCGTCGAGGAACTGGGTCCGCTCGGCGGCGCTGATGCGGGCGCTGGCGCACTTGTCGCGGTAGTGGGTCATCAACTCCTCCGGCGACAGGTGCACGTAGCGCAGCATGTCCTCGATGGTGTCGTGGGTTTCGATACCGGCGTGGTACACGCTGCCGTCGGCATTCTGGTAGATGTTCACCGAGTCGGTGTCACCGAACAGGTTGTGCATGTCGCCGAGAATTTCCTGGTAGGCCCCCACCAGGAAGATACCCAGCAGGTAGTCTTCACCCGGGTTGAGGGAGTGCACCGGCAGGCTGGTCTCGATGCTCTGCTCGTCGACGTACTGCTTGATCTTGCCGTCGGAGTCGCAGGTCAGGTCTTGCAGCACGGCACGACGCAGCGGCTCTTCGTCTAGGCGGTGCAGCGGCAGGATCGGCAGCACCTGGCCGATGGCCCAGGTGTCCGGCAGGCTCTGGAAGACCGAGAAGTTGCAGATGTACTTGTCCGCAAGCTTGTCATTGAGCTCGTCCAGCACCTGGCGGTGGGAACGCTGGCGGGCCTTGAGGGAGTTGTGCAGGCGACGGCACACGGCGAAGTAGCACTGTTCGGCGAGGGCTTTCTCCGCCAGGGTCAGTTTGCCGTCGGCGTACTGGGCGGCCACGTCGCTCATGTAGTGGGTGGCGCGCCAGTAGGTTTCGGTGACCATCTCGATATCGGTCGGCCCCAGCAGATCGACCAGCCATTGCACGGTTTCGGGCAAGGCTTCCTTGTTTTCGATCACCGGCACGTCGTCGTGATGCTTCTCGACATCAGTCACCTGCACCACCAGCATCGCGTGGTGGGCGGTCAGGGAGCGACCGCTTTCGGAAAAGATGTGCGGATGCGGCAAGCCCTGGGCGTCGCAGAATTCCTTGAGCATGCCGACCACGACACCAGCGTAGTCGTCCATGTCGTAGTTGATCGAGCTGGCGTTGCGCGAATGGGTTCCGTCGTAGTCCACGCCCAGGCCACCGCCGACGTCGATGTGATCCACCGGCAGGCCGAGGTTGCGCAGCTCGCCGTAGTAACGGATCGCTTCCTTGAAGCCATGCTGGTAGTCCGCCAGGTTGGCGATCTGCGAACCCATGTGGAAGTGCAGCAGGCGGATCCCCTGGTCCAGGCCGGCGCCGCGGAAACGCTCCACCACCGACAGCAACTGGGCGGCAGAGAGACCGAACTTGGATTTCTCGCCACCGGTATCGGCCCACTTGCTCGAGGCCAGGGACGACAGGCGAACCCGCAGGCCAACCTGTGGCTTGACCTTGAGGGACGCGGCCTCTTCGATCACCAGGCCGACTTCGGATTCTTTCTCGATCACGATGAACACGTTGTGACCCAGCTTCTGGCCCATCAGCGCCAGGCGGATGAACTCGCGATCCTTGTAGCCGTTGCAGACAATGGTCCCGCCCTTGGGCGCCAGGGCCAGCACCGCCAGCAGCTCCGGCTTGGAACCGGCTTCCAGGCCGATGGAAACGTTCTGGGTCGCGATGATGTTCTCGATCACCGCTTCCTGCTGGTTGACCTTGATGGGATAAAGCGCGGTGTATTGGCTCTGGTATTCCAGACGCGCGATGTTGCTGTCGAATGCACCGGTAAGCTGGCGCACACGGTCTTGCAGGATGTCTGGAAAGCGCACCAGCAGAGGTAGGGAAAGGCCACTCTGGCGCAGCTGGTCGACCTGTTCGAACAGGTCGATGGGTGAACTGTCGGGACCGTTCGGACGGACTTCTACGCGACCGGCGTCATTGATCGCGAAATACCCGGCCCCCCAATGGCGAATCCCGTAAACACTGCGGCTGTCCGCAACTGTCCATTGGCTGCCATCGTCTTTGCGTGTGCGTCGTACGGACATCGAAGTCCCCTATGAATGAAGTCGAAAATGCGCCATCCGGTCAGAGGCCGGCGCAGTCTGGAGAGTGAAGATGACGAATTGCCTGTCAGCAGGGTAGACCTTGCTCACCGGGCTGAGTTTAGAAAGCCGTTCAGCCGCCGGATTTTTTCGCCTTGAAACCGTGCCGGGCCAGTTCGGCCAGCAGCAGCTCGACGTGATCGCCCTGGATCTCGATGACACCGTCTTTCAACGCGCCACCGGTGCCACAGCGTTTCTTCAACGTAGTAGCCAGTTCCTTGAGCGCGTCCTCGGCCAACGGCACGCCGGTGATGGTGGTCACCGTCTTGCCGCCGCGACCTTTGCTTTCGCGGCGCACGCGGGCGATACCATCCCCGGCGGGGATGACGGTCTGTTTGCAGATGCAGGCATCCACCGGCTGGCGGCAATCAGGGCAATGACGACCGGCGTCGGTAGAAAATACCAGGCCACCCAGGGCGGCGAAGGATGCGGCTTTTTTGGCCACCGGCAATCCTCTCGGGAGGACAAAGACTGGCCGAGACAAGCAGTGCCCCGACCGCGAAGCCCCACTCAGGCAGGGGCAGCGCTACTGGACCGGCAGACGCCGGTCCAGCTTGAAAAGTCGCGCAGTGTAACGGCAAAAAGCCGACTTGCTAAGAGCCAATCGGCGCCAATTTACTGCTTCTTTGCGACGCCCTCGCCATGGACCCGCAAATAGCGCTCCAGGGCCGCCAGGGAGTCCGGGCAATAAGGCTTGCACCGGATTTCTTCCAGCACCTGCCCGATGGACAGGAAACGCGCCTCGAGCACCTCTTCCGGCTGCAGGACCAGAGGGCCGTCCCACACCGCCGAGAACGCCGAGCACCATAGCCGGCTGCCGGGGTCTTCGAAGTAGAAATGGTCGTGGGCGATGAGTGGAACGCCGCTCACCCCCAGTTCTTCCGCCAGCTCGCGGGCCGCCGACTCGGCGTAGGTCTCGTTCGCCTGCACCATTCCGCCCGCAGCCACATCCCAGAAACCGGGATAGATCGCCTTGCTCAAGGTCCGGCGGTGAACGCACAACTCACCGGCCGAATTGAACAGCATGATGTAGGTGCCGCGTCCGATCAGGCCACGCTCCCGCAGTTCCGAGCGCACCAGGCTGCCCAGCAGGTTATCGTTTTCGTCGACCCAAGCGATCAGCTCGGCATCCGAGGCCACCCGATGGGCGGCCTCCCGGGCGCTTTCGTTCATGGATCAGCCCTGGTTCAGCAACTGCCGCAAGTCGATCACCGCCGCGTTGGCACGGGAAATGTAGTTGGCCATGACCAGCGAATGGTTCGCCAGGACGCCGAAGCCACTGCCATTGAGGATCATCGGGCTCCAGATCGGCTCCTGGGACGCTTCCAGCTCGCGGATGATCTGGCGCACGCTGACCGTGGCGTTCTTCTTCGCCAGCACATCGGCGAAGTCCACCTCGATGGCCCGCAGCAGGTGGGACAGCGCCCAGGCCTGGCCGCGAGCTTCATAGAACACGTTATCGATCTGCAGCCACGGGGTTTCGACACGTTCTTCGTCGACTTCCGGCACCTGGCCCGGCGCAGGGGCCTCGGTTTTCAATGCGGTATTGAGCTTGACCCGACCGACACTGGCCGACAGCCGCTGGGACAGCGAGCCCAGGCGGGTGCCGACGTCACCCAGCCAGTTGTTCAGGTTGTCGGCACGGGCGTAGAACAGGGCGCTTTTCTGGCTGGGGTCGGACAGGCGTGCCTGGTATCGGCTCAAGGAGTTGATGCCCTCCTGGTATTCCGACTCGCTGGAGGGCAGCACCCAGCTGCGATTGTCGAAGTTGAAGCGCGGCTCGGCCTTGGCCAGGTCGGCGTCCTCGGCGGACTGGGACTGGGAACGGGCGAAGTCCTTGCGCAAGGCACGGCTCAGGTCGCGGACCTGGACCAGCACGCCGTATTCCCAGCTCGACATGTTGTCCATCCACAGGCCTGGAGGGAACCGGTCGTTGGAAATATAGCCGCCCGGCTTGATCAGCAGGGTTCCAGCGACGCTCTTGAGGGTCTCGACAGTGGTATAGCCCACCACCATCTGCCGGCCGTCTTTCTCGGCGGCCGCCTGGGCATTCTGCTGTACCGGGAACAGGGACGGCTCCTGGCTCCAGTACCAACCGATGGCGATGGTCACCAGCAGGTACAGGCCCACCAGCGTGGCCAGCGCGCGGCTGAAGAACAGCCCGCCCAGGTAGCTGCGGGTGGCCGATTTCGGCTCGGCGGCACGTTCAGGCGCGCTGCCCGCGCGGTTTTTCCAGTCCAGCATGGCGATGTCCCTTCAATCACTTGAGTTCACGGTTCGACCACAACCCTACGCCATCGTGCCTGACTTGAAACGCGGAATCACGCCAGCCAGGGCGAGGCAATCGGACCGCCACTATAAAGGAAGCGCCGTCATCGGCCTATGATGACCATTGGGTCAGAAACTGAATTTCATCCCGAGGCAGATTATTGACGTATGACACTCATGCGAGGGAAAAGAGGTGCTAGCATAGAGCCACCAGTCGACCTCAGCATGCACCCTAACTAGTAGTCAGGATATGACCGAGCCAGAAGACCCCAGCCGTGAGCGCCTCAAGCACCACTTTGCCCAGCGGGTAATTCATCAGGCTCGCCAGATCCTGGAGATATGGCAGCGCCTGCAACGCAGCGAATGGTCCAGCACCGATCTGTCGGAGCTCAGCGAAGCCACCCTGCGCCTGCAGCGTTTCGCCGAGCGCTTCGAGCAACCGGAGCATACCCAGTTGGCCCAGGGCATCAGCCAGTCGCTGCAAGCGGTGGATGCCAATCGCGGACGACTGAGCAGCCACCTGATCACTGAAATCAATCGCTTGATGCAGCGCCTGTCCCGCACCGGCCTGCGTCATGGCGATCAGCTCGAACAAACCTTCCTGCCGCCGCTGCGCAAGCCTATCTATGTGCTACTGCAAGACCATGACCGTGCCGAACGACTGGCCAAGCAGCTGGAATTCTTCGGCCTCAGCGCCCAGGCCCTGGAAAGTGTCGCGGCGTTTCGCGCCTCGATGGTGGAGCGCCTCCCCGCAGCGATCGTCATGGATGTGGATTTCAGCGGCCCCGGTATCGGCCTGAAACTGGCCGCCGAAGCCCAGCAAGGCCTGGAGCAGCCGTTGCCGCTGCTGTTCTTCAGCTTGCTGGAAACCGACACCCCGACCCGCCTGGCGGCGGTGCGGGCCGGTGGACAGGAGTTCCTGACCGGAACCCTGGAAGCCTCGAGCCTGCTGGAAAAGATCGAAGTGCTGACCTGCGTGGCCCAGTACGAGCCCTATAAAGTGCTGATCATCGACGACTCCCGCGCCCAGGCCCTGCACACCGAGCGCCTGCTCAACAGCGCCGGCATCGTGACCCGCACGTTGATCGAGCCGATCCAGGCCATGGCCGAACTGGCCGATTTCCAGCCAGACCTGATCATCCTCGACATGTACATGCCTGCCTGCACCGGTACGGAACTGGCGAAGGTGATCCGTCACAATGACCGCTATGTCAGCGTGCCCATCATCTATCTGTCCGCCGAAGATGACCTGGACAAGCAACTCGATGCCATGAGCGAGGGCGGCGACGACTTCCTGACCAAGCCGATCAAGCCGCGGCACCTGATCACCACCGTGCGCAACCGCGCGGCCCGGGCGCGCAATATCAAGGCGCGCATGGTTCGCGACAGCCTTACGGGGCTGTACAACCACACCCATATCCTGCAGTTGCTCGAAGACTGTTGCTTCCGCGCTCGTCGCGAAGACAAGCCCCTGAGCTTCGCCATGCTGGACATCGATCACTTCAAGCGAGTCAACGACAGCCACGGCCACCCCATGGGTGATCGGGTCATCAAGAGCCTGGCGCTGTTCCTCAAGCAGCGGCTGCGCAAGACCGATTTCATCGGCCGTTATGGCGGCGAGGAGTTCGCCATTGTCATGCCCGACACTGATATCGACGCCGCATGCACGGTACTGGATGAAATTCGCCAGCGCTTTGCCGAAATCCACTATCCGGCCCAGCCCCATGACCTCTGGTGCACATTCAGTGCCGGGGTGGTGGAAATGAGCGAAACGTCCGACAGCCTGATGATGGCCAGCCAGGCGGATGCAGCGCTGTACCGCGCCAAGCATGCCGGCCGTAATCGGGTGCAGAGCGCGCACCAATCAAAGCAAAGTGCCACTTTTTCATCGGAATCCACCGATTCAGTCATAAACCTGTAACCAAGGCGCAATAAATTCAAGCACTTACGATTCTGCCCCCGGTAGACCCCGATGCGCCTGAAGCTGCTGACGAACCTCAATACCCTCCTTTTGGTGGCCGTGTGTCTTGGCCTCGGCGCCACGCTCTGGTGGTCTCAGATCGCCCTGGAGCGCCCCTATTTGCTGATGGAGCGTTACCTGGGGCTGTCACGGCAATTCCAGGGCGAAGTGGCTCGCAACATCGAGGACTATCTGGCCAGCGGCGACGCCCTGCGCCTGAGCGCCGCCACCCAGGCCCTCGAAACCTTGCAACAGGATCTGGACCAGTTCCCGCCGGAACTGGCCCAGGGCCTGCGCCCGAGCCTGTCGAGCCTCGATGGCTTCAGCAAGAACGATCTGCTGGCCGCCGGCAAACTGGCCGCAGATCCCCAGGCCCTGCTGCTGCAGGCCGAACGTGAGCTGAGCGCCAACCTGGACCGCCTCGCCCAATACGCCAACGGTGCACCCGCCTACCTGGCCCCACTGTTCGCCGCATCGCAGCATTTGGGCCGGCTGTCGCTGACCCGGGAAAAAATGGTCAGCGGCGGCCGCAGCGAACTGGCCGCCGACGTCGAACGGGAATTGGCCAATATCCGCACCCAGGCCGAACAGATCGATAGCCTTCCGTTGCTCGGCGTAACGGCCAGCAGCGAATCCGGCAGCGATGACTTCGCCGCACTGATGGGTCTGGAAACCCAGGAAAAGACCGCCGCCGAAGACGCCGGCATTGCCCTCAAGCGTGAACTCAACAGCCTGCTTGGCCGTTATCCGGCAGAGCTGGGACGCACCCAGGCACTGATCCAGAAGCGCACCGAGTTGAGCAACGCCACGCACCTGAAAACCGCCGATGTGCAGCAGGCCATTGATGCCATGGAGCCCGCTGTGCGTGCCCAGCACGGACAGATCCAAGGAGAGGTCCGCTTGATCCAAGGCGTGATGATCGGCCTGATCCTGCTGATCGCCCTGCTTATCGATACCCTGCAACGACGCCTGGCCCGGACCCTGACACACCTGGCGCCCGCGCTATCGACCTGGGCCGAAGGCGACTTCAGTCGCGATATCCATGTCGGCGCCAGCAACCGTGAGTTGCGGGACATCGAGGCATCGCTCAATCGACTGCGCGCTTATCTGACAGACCTGGTAGGGGCCATCCATTTGAATGCCGAGCAGGTCGCCGGCAGCAGCCGGGCCCTGGCCGAGCTGAGTGCGCAAATGCACAGCGGCGCGGAGCACCAGGCCGGCGACACGGCACTGATCCGCGATTCCCTCAGTGAATTGGAGGCAACCATCCAGCAAGTCGCCGGTGACGCCAGCCAGGCCGCGCAGGCCAGCCGCAGCGCCGGACACGCTGTGGAACAGGGGCAGAAAGTCATTGGCCTGAGCCTCACCGGGCTGCATGCACTGGTGGGCGAGGTGCAAGGCAACGCGCAGATGATCGAACAACTGGCCGAGGAATCGGCCACCATTGGCGGCGTGCTGACGGTGATCCGCTCGATCGCCGACCAGACCAACCTGCTGGCCCTCAACGCCGCCATCGAAGCCGCTCGAGCCGGGGAAATGGGCCGGGGGTTCGCGGTGGTGGCCGAGGAAGTGCGCTCCCTGGCGCAGCGTACCGCAGGGGCCACGGCCGAGATCCAGGCCCTGATCGCGCGCCTGCAACTGGCCGCGCGCCAGTCCGTGGACGGCATGCGCGCCCAGGTCGAACACGCCGAGGCCACCGCCAACCAGGCCCAAGCGGCCGACGGTGCACTGGACAAGATCGTCGATGCCATCCAGACCATCGCCGACACCGCGGTGCGCATCGCCGACGTCACCGCCCAACAGAGCGGCGCGGTCAGCGAGATTCGCGATCACAGCGAACGCATCCACCAACTGGGCGGGGAAAACCTGCTGCGCATCGGCCAGGGCCGGGAACAGGGTGACAACCTGTTGGTCCTGGGTGGGCGCCTGCACACCGCCGTGCAAGCCTTTCGCGTCTGACTCGCGGCACAGCCTGCCAATCCAGGCTTTTGCGCCACGGATGACCGGTTTTTAGAGCACGGTCACAAATTTCGCGCAAACATCGGTCATCGTGCTGGCTATTGCCGAGAACTGGACAGTCATAAAGGCTTTGCGGCATAGTCGCCGGGTTCTGACACCTGCTCACGGATAACAAGGAACAGCAGATGGCGACCCTATTGGTCCTGCATGGACCCAACCTGAACCTGCTTGGCACCCGCGAACCGGGCGTCTACGGGGCCGTCACGCTCGCTCAGATCAACCAGGATCTGGAGCAGCGGGCCCGCACCGCCGGCCATCATTTGCTCTATCTGCAAAGCAACGCCGAGTACGAACTGATCGACCGCATTCATGCCGCCCGCGACGAAGGCGTGGACTTCATTCTGATCAATCCCGCAGCTTTTACGCATACAAGTGTCGCATTACGTGACGCGCTGCTGGCGGTGAGCATCCCATTCATCGAAGTGCATTTGTCCAACGTGCACAAACGCGAACCTTTCCGCCATCACTCCTATTTCTCCGATGTAGCGGTAGGAGTGATCTGCGGCCTTGGCGCCAGCGGTTACCGACTGGCCCTGGAGGCCGCCCTAGAGCAGCTTGAAAGACAGGCAACAGCTTGAACAACAAGCGTTAAACGCCCCTGACCGACCCTTGGGAGTTGATGATTCATGGATATCCGTAAAGTTAAGAAACTGATCGAATTGCTGGAAGAGTCCGGCATCGACGAGCTCGAGATCAAGGAAGGCGAAGAGTCCGTACGTATCAGCCGTCACAGCAAGACTCCGGCCCAGCAGTACTACGCCCCGGCCCCTGTACAGGCTCCGGCCGCCGCACCGGCTCCGGCCGCACCTGCTGCAGTTGCTGCTGCTCCAGCCGCTGCCGCCGCGCCTGCGCTCAACGGCACCGTCGCTCGCTCGCCGATGGTAGGCACCTTCTATCGCAAGTCGTCCCCAACCTCGCCGTCCTTCGTTGAAGTGGGCCAGACCGTGAAGAAAGGCGACACCCTGTGCATCGTCGAAGCCATGAAGATGATGAACCACATCGAAGCTGAAACCAGCGGTGTGATCGAGTCCATCCTCGTTGAAGACGGCCAGCCGGTTGAGTATGACCAACCGCTGTTCACCATCGTTTGAACCGCGGAGAGCCTTTGATGACTGCGAAGCTGGAAAAAGTCCTGATCGCGAACCGCGGTGAAATCGCCCTGCGAATCCTGCGCGCCTGCAAAGAGATGGGCATCAAGACCGTCGCCGTTTATTCCAAGGCCGACAAGGAACTGATGCACCTGGGCCTGGCAGACGAGTCCGTCTGCATCGGTCCGGCATCGGCTGCGCATTCCTACCTGCACATCCCGGCGATCATCGCCGCGGCCGAAGTGACCGGCGCCACCGCCATTCACCCAGGCTATGGCTTCCTGGCGGAAAACGCCGATTTCGCCGAACAGGTCGAGAACTCCGGTTTTGCCTTCATCGGCCCGAAAGCCGAAACCATCCGCCTGATGGGCGACAAGGTTTCGGCCAAGCACGCGATGATCGCGGCCGGCGTACCCACCGTTCCAGGTTCCGACGGCCCGCTGCCTGAGGACGAGGAAACCGCCCTGCGCATCGGTCGCGAAGTCGGTTATCCGGTGATCATCAAGGCCGCTGGCGGCGGCGGTGGTCGCGGCATGCGCGTAGTCCACAAGGAAGAAGACCTGATTTCCTCGGCGAAGCTGACGCGCTCCGAAGCGGGCGCGGCGTTCGGCAACCCGATGGTCTATCTGGAAAAATTCCTGACCAACCCACGCCACGTCGAAGTCCAGGTACTGTCCGACGGCCAGGGTCACGCCATCCATCTGGGCGACCGCGACTGCTCGCTGCAACGTCGTCACCAGAAGGTCCTCGAAGAAGCGCCTGCACCGGGCATCGACGAGAAGGCACGCCAGGAAGTGCTGGCCCGTTGCGTCAAGGCCTGCATCGACATCGGCTATCGCGGCGCCGGTACCTTCGAGTTCCTGTACGAGAACGGTCGTTTCTACTTCATCGAAATGAACACCCGTGTTCAGGTGGAGCACCCGGTTTCGGAAATGGTCACCGGTATCGACATCGTCAAGGAGATGCTCAGCATCGCCGCTGGCAACAAGCTGTCGTTCACCCAGGATGACGTGGTCATTCGCGGTCACGCACTGGAGTGCCGGATCAACGCCGAAGACCCGAAAACCTTCATGCCAAGCCCAGGCACGGTCAAGCATTTCCATGCCCCGGGCGGCAACGGCGTTCGTGTCGACTCGCACCTGTACAGCGGTTATGCCGTTCCGCCGAACTACGACTCGTTGATCGGCAAGCTGATCACCTACGGGGCGACCCGCGACGAAGCCATGGCGCGCATGCGCAATGCGCTGGACGAAATCGTGGTGGACGGGATCAAGACCAATATCCCGCTGCACCGCGACCTGACCCGCGACGAAGGCTTCTGCGAAGGTGGCGTCAACATCCATTACCTGGAGCACAAGCTGGCCAACCAGCATTGATGCCCGTGTGATGTAAAAAAGACCCCGGTCCGTTGGCCGGGGTCTTTTTTTTTCCTTTCCCAGTGACGATGAACGGGTCAGCTCAGCGCCACCGTGGGGAACGCGTGTGCCTCGATCTGGGCCGAGGTCGCAGGTCGGCCCTGGAAGGTGAGCACCGCACCGTTGGCACTGGCCGCCAGCGGTTCGCTGCGTACGCGCGCCATGAATTCGCGCGCCCGCGCCGACACCGGGTCGGAACTCTTCTTCGCCCTGGCCAGCACCGGGATGTAATAGCGCTCGACCTGGCTGCGAGAGGTCTTGAAGACCGAGGTCATACCGCTGCGCAGGTCCAGCGAGACTCCATAGGTATTGCCGAAGCAGGATGAATACGACCAGTGATCCCAGGTGGGTCGCAACCCCTTGCGCCTCATCGCCGACCTCACTCGACCGCCAATGTCAGCCCCCGTCAGCCAATCTCCCCCCGCCAGCGTGGCGCGGATATCCTTGGCCGCACCGCCCAGGCGCCGGATCACATCCCCCAGGCTGCGCTCGATGAGGGCGCGGATATTGTGATCGAAATGGATGACGGCCCCCACCCTGGTGCTCGGGTTATACAACGAAGCGATTACGCATGTCTGGGCGTTCAGCGAGAACAGATAGTTGTCCGCCACCGATTCGCTGAACCTTGCCACCACCGCCTCGCCCTGCAAGGCGCCCCTCGATACATCCGGGTAGACATGGCCAGGAAACGCTTCGCGCAGGTCCTTCACGCGCCCGAGGACCAGCACATCGTCGGCGCCGCCCCTCAAGCCGACTTTGTCGTGCACCCACTTGCCATCCCCCATCCTGCGGATGGGCAGTTTGTACAAGGCATCGGGACGACTGGCGTCCACCAGGCACAGGCCACCGAAGTAAGGGTCCTCTTTCACCTGGTAGTACTTGCCCTTGCTGCGTATGTAGTACTTGTTTTGCGGCTGCGACGCGCTGGAGGGGCTGCGATAGGTACCCTGGAAGAGGCCTTCATCGGTCACCCGCTCCAGATTCCCAGGGGTTTTGCCGACCGCCTGCCTTGGCTTGAAACGGATGGGCTGGACGACCGGCCCGGTGTCCTTGGCGATGACCGGCGCCACGCGCCGCAAACGCTGCGCGGACAATGACATCGGCGTCATGACCTGTTTCAGGCTCCTGGCTCCATTGCCCACCAGGGAGGCAAGGGTTCCGGCTCCCAGCGCGGCGAAGAATACGCCCCAGGAGGCCATCAGCCAGTAAGCCAGGGCGCGATCCGTGTCGCCTTGCCCATGCGCCTCGGCGGCCTGCCTGACGCTGGCGGCGATGAAGACCGCATCCAGCAGCAGGGCAAAGGGCGGGTACACCAGGCACACGGGGGCAGACGCAAACAGCAGCCCCTTGATCACCTGCTCCCTGATGACCTCGGCGCGGCTTTTGGTGACATCTTCCACATCGCTGATGGCGCGCTCTACCCAGGCATCGAACTCGGTCCGGATATCGATCACCCGATTGAACTCGCGCAAGGTATCGAGGCCACCTTTCGATGCCTGCAGGACCAACAGCGAGCGCCTGACGGCCGTGCGCGCAGCGAGTGCGACTCGCGCCAGCACGTAGTCATGCAGACGCGCGACGACCTTGCCGGTGAAATCGCGGTACGGGCGGAACGTGACGCCGTCCGGAGCGTCAGGCGTGTACAACCAGGAAAAACCCTTCGGATCGAAGTAGGTAAAGACGTAGACACCCATGACGATATGGCCACCCACGGAGAACCTGATCACGCCTTCGCGCTGCACCAGCGAGCCCGAGTAGAGCGGGCCGACCGTGGGCACCGACTCGCTCAGCAGGGTGACCTGGCGTGTAAGCCACCAGAATTCGTCGGCGCTGAGCTGGGACTTGCCTGTTGCGACACGCAGGTCGCGGTCCATCCGGGTCAGCAGCAGATTGCGGTAGGCACTGCGCCGCCTGGCGTACTGCGGGGTGCTGGCGTCGAGAAACCGGGCACGGACCTGCGCCGCATATTGCTCGCCCAGATACGCCCGCCGCAGATACGACGCCAGCTCCGCACTGCGAACCTGGCTCAGGTCCTGCCCCACCGATGAGCGCACACCTTTTGCGGGATGGTCGATCCCTGAGTTGTCGTCATAGCCGTAGATGGCGAGATCCAGCAGGCTGGCGACCTGCGTCTTGCCACCCGCCAGCCCGGGGCTGTAGTCGATGAGCACCGTCGCGGGGTCCACCGGCTCCTGGACACCCTTGCTGCGCATGTAGGGTGCGATCGCCTGGGTGACGACGCGCCTGGCGAAATCGGCGAACACTTCATAGCCCGCAAGCGCTTTGTCGAACACCTGCTGATGCCTCAGGAGCTCCTGGCTCAAGCTGCTGATGTTACGCCGTGACTCCAGGGGTAGCGCGCTGTACCAAAGAGGCGATTCGTCCTGCTCCACTTGCGCGAGGTTGTGGGCAAGGCCGGTTGCGACGATGTCACCCACGCAGGCCTGGAAGCCGGTCACCGTGGCCCTGGGATCCTTGCTGGCGTTCCAGAACGATGGCTTGTCCGCCACCTTGGCAAAGTATTCCCGGGCCACGCTCCGATCGGCTGGAGAAATCCGCTGCAACAAATATTCGCGACCCGCTTCACTTCGGGTCCAACCGCCGATCTCCACGCTGACCGCCCACAGCGATGGCAGCTCGATCCACTCCTGGCCATCCGGCTTGTCCGGGGCATACAGCAGCAGATCACCTTGCAGGTCATGGCGATAGAACAGCAAGACGTCAGTGCATTTCAATGCGTTTGGCAGCACTACCCCGGCCACCTGGAAAAGGCTGCCCGCCTGTACCATGGGGCCGCCTGTACACAGGGCTTTCACCGCGTCATGGTGGGCAGGTTTCAAATGGCCCGCGCAACGGGCGACGAACGCGCTATGCAGAAGCCGCGCCACGAACCAGTCGAACAAGGCGTCCTTCAGGTCGTCGCGGCCATAGCGGCTGACCAGCGCCTGCCGGTAGCCGGCCGGAGCGTCCACCTGGGTCAGCAACTGAGTAATGAAGGCGGATGAAAGAGGCTGGTTGCGCAACATGCCGCCGTTTTCCACCAGGAACACCGAGACGCTGTCCTGCCTCAACGGCCCCACCGTCAACAGCTCGCTCAGGCTGTGGGCCCGCACCGGCTGGTCGATGACGGTTCGCCACAGCAACTGCACGCGAATACTGTCCGGCTCGACTTCCATGTCCAGCTCATGCCTGACGTACTCCCTGGCCAGTTGCCGCGCAAAGGCCCGTAGCGAACCCAGGCCATCGAGCAATTCATCCACCAGCGCCGCCGCTTGGGTGGACTGCTCCTGCAACGTCTCCAGTTGCGTACGCTCGGCCTCGCCCAGGGTTCGCAGCCAGTCAGGCAACTGCCCGCGAGTCATTGCCTCAAGACTCCGTCGCTCCAAAGGCGTAGCCAAGGCGGTCAATCGATTGCCGCGACGCCATGAATCCTGGAACAGCTCGATCGTCTCTCGGAGCTCATCGACGCCCAGGCCCGCCAGTCGGGCAGGTTGGAAAGCCAGGTCGATGAGAGCCATGTGCTCGTTGAGTCGCTGCCCGACCCTCTCTCCAAGCTCTGGGTCGAGACCAGTCATCCGCCAATGGCGCCGCAGATAATCCTTGTAGTGGTCGACAAGACCCGATGCGACCCCTTCGACTGTCTGGGCGATGACCTCCTGGCGCTCGGCCGCGAATCCCCGGTCAGCCGCCCCCTCCCAACGGTAGGGCGCATCCTGCTCTTCATCGATGACCACCAGTTCCCGGTCGATCAATCGCTGCAGCACCGTGTCCATCAGGGTGCCTATGAAATGCGGATCGATGTTGCCTTCGTAAAAGTGTGTGCGCAGCTCGACTAGCAGACGCTCCTCCAGCACCTCCAGAAAAGTCATCTGGCTGTTCCATCGAGCATCGAGCGCAGCCTGCCATCGAGTCAGTTTCTGCAAAATGCCCTGTGCAGTTTCCCCCTGGGGGGAAGGCACCGGCCCCGTGCCGTTCGCCTTCCCTTGCCGTTCGGCAGTGTTGTCCATCACATTCCTCCCTGTCGTGTGGACCCGCACCTTATCCGCCCCGCGTCGTGCCGGGGCCATACATATGTATATCGGCCAGGAGACGAGCCACGCTTATCCACTTTGACCTCGACCTGGCGTACACTGCGCAGCTTTCGCAGCCCTGGGGCTGCTCCTGTAGATTTATTTCCAAAGGTGCCCGCCATGCCTTGGCTGCAAGTACGCCTGGCCATCCGCCCGGAACAAGCCGAAACCTACGAAGACGCGTTTCTCGAAGCAGGCGCCGTGTCGGTAACGTTCATGGATGCCGAAGACCAGCCGATCTTCGAACCGGAACTCAATACCACCCCGCTGTGGGCCCACACCCACTTGCTGGCGCTATTTGAAGGCGGCACCGAGGCGGCTGGCGTACTGGCCCATCTCGAAGAGCTGACCGGCAGCCCGCTGCCGGAACATCACAGCGAAGTGATCGAAGACCAGGACTGGGAACGCAGTTGGATGGACAACTTCCAGCCGATGCGCTTCGGCCAGCGCCTGTGGATCGTGCCAAGCTGGCACGCGGCGCCCGAACCCGACGCGGTAAACCTGCTGCTGGATCCGGGGCTGGCATTCGGCACCGGTACCCACCCGACCACCGCGCTGTGCCTGGAATGGCTCGATGGCCAGGACCTGAAAGGGTGCAACGTGCTCGATTTCGGCTGTGGCTCGGGCATCCTGGCCATTGCCGCGCTCCTGCTGGGCGCCAGGGAAGCGGTGGGCACCGACATCGACATCCAGGCCCTGGAAGCCTCTCGCGACAACGCCGGGCGCAACAACATCGACCCTGAGCATTTCCCGCTTTATCTGCCGCAGGACTTGCCACAGGTCCAGGCCGATGTGCTGGTGGCCAACATCCTGGCCGGCCCGCTGGTCTCCCTGGCCCCGCAACTGTCGAGCCTGGTCAGGCCGGGTGGGCGCCTTGCGTTGTCGGGCATCCTCGCCGAACAGGGCGCGGAAGTCGCCGCCGCTTATGCCGCGGACTTTGACCTGGACCCGATCGCCGATCGTGATGGCTGGGTGCGCATCACCGGACGTCGGCGCTAGAATGACCGCCTGTATCCACCGGATTGCCGCATGACCGACAGCTTCGTCACCCAGTGCCCGCATTGCCACACCAGTTTCCGCGTCAGCCATACTCAATTGAGCGTGGCGCGCGGGGTGGTTCGCTGCGGCTCGTGCCTGCAGGTGTTCAATGCCGCACGGCAATTGCTGGAACAACGCGCCGCCAAGGAAACCGCTGTCCCCATTGCCCCACCGGTCAAGCCTGTCGCCACCGAAGCGCCGCCCCGTGCCATCAGCCAGAAACAGTGGACCGCCGCCGAGCTGGACCTCGATGACCTGGACAAGGAGCTGGCTCGCCTGGAACGGCGCGACAAACGGGCGCCGGGCACTGCCGGTCGACGCCGCGAAGACAATCTGAGCGCACAACGCGATCCCCTGTCCGACGAGCAAGAGGCTTGGTCCGACAGCCTGTACAGCGAATCCCCCGCCGAGCGCTTCGAGGCCGTCACCCAGGCGCCGATCGAGCCGTTCTCGCCTCATGAGCCCGCCCGACCGCCGCGCACCGAGCCTTCCCTGTCCCTGACCCTAGAGCCCCTGGAGCCGGACGACGAACCTGTCGCCCCGCTACGCCTGGAGCCCGTGGACGAGCCCGGTGAACATCTCGAACGCCTGTCTGCCACCGACGACCTCGACGAAGAGCCGGAGCCGGCGACGCCGCCGCGCAAGAAACGCGAGCGCCAGGAACCCGGGATTCGCGCCGAAGTCCTGCAGGACCTGGACGACGACCCGTTGCGGCTGGACTGGCGCAAGCGTCGCTCGCCATGGGGCCGACGCTTGCTGTGGAGCCTGTTGATCCTGCTGGCCACCGCGGCCCTGGCCGGACAATACATCGCCTATCACTTCGAAGAACTGGCCCGCCAGGATCAATATCGCCCCTGGTTCCTGCAAGTCTGCCCGGTCATCGGTTGCGACGTTCCATCCAAGGTCGATATCGCGAAGATCAAAAGCAGCAACCTGGTGGTACGCAGCCACCCGGAGTTCAGTGGCGCCCTGGTGGTGGACGCGATCATCTACAATCGTGCGCCCTTCTCCCAGCCGTTCCCTCTGCTGGAACTGCGGTTCGCCGACCTTAACGGTCACCTGATCGCCAGCCGTCGTTTCAAACCCGGGGAGTACCTGGGCGGCGATGTCGAAGGCCTTGGGGAAATGCCCCCGCAGACACCGATCCACATCGCACTGGATATCCTGGACCCGGGTCCCAAGGCGGTGAACTACAGTCTGAGCTTCCACTCGCCCGAGTGAGGCGACCCGCGTCAGGCGAATGACGACGGCTTTCTGGGCGACCCCACCCAGACCAAACCGCTGGCGATAACGAATCAGCTGTTCAGATTTTATCCAATTCGATCTTTATCCAGTCATCGAGAGCGGGTATCATGCCAACCCTTTTTCGAAGTCTCATGATCCGGCCCCACTTCAGGGAAGTCCTATGTCGGCGGTACGCATCGGCCCATATACATTGCAGAACGGTCTGGTTCTCGCCCCCATGGCGGGCGTCACCGATCAGCCCTTTCGTCAGCTGTGCAAGCGACTGGGTGCAGGTTTAGTGGTTTCGGAAATGGTCACCAGCGACATGACGCTGTGGAACACCCGCAAATCGCGTCTGCGCATGGTCCACGAAGGCGATCCCGAGCCCCGCTCGGTACAGATCGCCGGTGGCGATGCGCAGATGCTGGCGGAAGCGGCCCGGGCCAACGTGGCGTTGGGGGCACAGATCATCGACATCAACATGGGCTGCCCGGCGAAAAAAGTCTGCAACAAGGCTGCCGGTTCCGCGCTGTTGAAGGATGAGGCCCTGGTTACCGAGATCCTGCAGGCGGTCGTCGCCGCGGTCGATGTGCCGGTGACCCTGAAGATCCGCACCGGGTGGGACCGGGAAAACAGGAATGGCCTGACGGTGGCGAAGATCGCCGAACAGGCGGGGATCACGGCACTGGCAGTCCATGGCCGCACCCGTGCCGACCTGTACACCGGCGAGGCCGAGTACGACACCATCGCCGCGATCAAGCAGGCGGTGTCGATTCCGGTCTTCGCCAATGGCGATATCGATTCGCCCGAGAAGGCCCGGTACGTGCTGGACGCGACCGGTGCCGACGGCCTGTTGATCGGCCGGGCCGCCCAGGGGCGGCCGTGGATTTTCCGTGAGATCGAACATTTCCTGCGCACCGGCGAAAAGCTCGCTGCGCCGCAATTGTCCGAGGTGGAACGAATTCTGCTGGAGCATCTGGCCGCGCTGCATGCCTTCTACGGAGAAGTCATGGGCGTACGCATCGCTCGCAAGCATGTGGGCTGGTATCTCGCAACCCTGCCGGGCGCCAGGGAGTTTCGCGCCCGCTTCAATCGTTTGGATGGTACGCAAGCACAATGCGCCGACGTTCAGGCCTTCTTCGCTGAACGTTACAAGAGCCTGACAGGGGACGAAGGGGTGGCCGCATGACGATGATGACCGAGACTTTAGTGAGTGGAATAACACCCGTGAGCGACAACGTGAATTTGAAACAGCACCTCAATACGCCCAGCGAAGAGGGTCAGACCCTTCGCGGGAGCGTCGAGAAGGCGCTGCACAATTATTTCGCCCACCTTGAGGGCGCTGCCGTCACGGATGTGTACAACCTGGTGCTTTCGGAAGTCGAGGCACCCCTGCTCGAAAGCGTGATGAACTACGTCAAGGGCAACCAGACCAAGGCCAGTGAGCTGCTGGGCCTGAACCGCGGCACCCTGCGCAAGAAACTCAAGCAGTACGATCTGCTGTAAGCATTCAATCAAACCAGAAAGGCGCCCGCGTAAAAAACGGTCGCCTTTTTTGCTGACTTCCCTTGCTTTTGATGGAAATTGAAATGACCGACCAGACCACCCGCCTGCCGATCCGCCGCGCCTTGATCAGCGTCTCCGACAAGACCGGGATCCTCGAATTCGCCCGTGAGCTGCAACAGCTGGGCGTCGAGATTCTCTCCACCGGCGGGACCTTCAAGCTGCTGCAGGACAACGGCGTCGCCGCAGTGGAAGTCGCGGACTACACCGGTTTCGCGGAAATGATGGACGGTCGGGTCAAGACCCTGCACCCGAAGATCCATGGCGGGATCCTGGGCCGTCGCGGCATTGACGATGCCATCATGAACGAACATGGCATCAAGCCGATCGACCTGGTGGCGGTCAACCTCTATCCGTTCGAAGCCACCATCAACAAGCCAGGCTGCGACCTGCCGACCGCCATCGAGAACATCGACATCGGCGGCCCGACCATGGTTCGCTCCGCAGCCAAGAACCACAAGGACGTGGCCATCGTGGTCAACGCCAGCGACTACGCCAGCGTGCTGGAGAACCTCAAGGCCGGCGGCCTGACCTATGCCCAGCGTTTCGACCTGATGCTCAAGGCCTTCGAACATACCGCCGCCTATGACGGCATGATCGCCAACTACATGGGCACCGTGAACCAGGCCGCCGACACCCTGAGCACCGAAGGCCGCAGCGAGTTCCCCCGCACCTTCAACAGCCAGTTCATCAAGGCCCAGGAAATGCGCTACGGTGAGAACCCGCACCAGAGCGCGGCATTCTACGTCGAAGCCAAGCCTGCCGAAGTCGGCATCGCCACCGCCACCCAGCTGCAAGGCAAGGAGCTGTCGTTCAACAACGTGGCCGACACCGATGCCGCGCTGGAATGCGTGAAGAGCTTCGTCAAACCGGCCTGCGTGATCGTCAAGCATGCCAACCCGTGTGGCGTAGCGGTCAGCCCGGACGCCGAGGGCGGTATCCGCCAGGCCTATGAACTGGCCTACGCCACCGACACCGAATCGGCCTTCGGCGGCATCATCGCCTTCAACCGTGAACTGGACGCCGAGACCGCCAAGGCCATCGTCGAGCGTCAGTTCGTCGAAGTGATCATCGCCCCTTCGGTCAGCGAAGAAGCCCGCGCCATCGTCGCCGCCAAGGCCAACGTGCGCCTGCTGGCCTGCGGCCAATGGTCGGCCGACCGCGCACCGGCCTGGGATTACAAGCGTGTCAACGGCGGCCTGCTGGTTCAGAGCCGTGACATCGGCATGATCGGCAGCGACGATCTGAAAGTCGTGACCCAGCGCGCCCCCAGCGAGCAGGAAATCAACGACCTGATCTTCGCCTGGAAAGTGGCCAAGTACGTCAAGTCCAACGCTATCGTCTACGCCAAGAACCGCCAGACCATCGGTGTCGGCGCCGGTCAGATGAGCCGTGTGAACTCGGCCCGCATCGCCGCGATCAAGGCTGAACACGCCGGCTTGCAGGTCAAGGGCGCTGTCATGGCCTCCGACGCGTTCTTCCCGTTCCGCGACGGCATCGACAATGCCGCCAAGGTGGGTATTACCGCAGTGATCCAGCCGGGCGGTTCGATGCGTGACAACGAAGTGATCGCAGCCGCTGATGAAGCCGGCATCGCCATGGTATTCACCGGCATGCGCCACTTCCGTCATTGATACACCGATCAACTGTGGGAGCGAGCCTGCTCGCGATAGCGTCGGATCAGTCAACATTGAAGTCCACTACACGCCGCCATCCGAGCAAGCTCGCTCCCACAGAAAAGCATCTGCGCGATGCTCAACAGAATCAGCGTCATCCGAGGTTTTTGAAATGAATGTTTTGATCATTGGCAGTGGCGGCCGTGAACACGCCCTGGCCTGGAAAGTGGCCCAGGATTCGCGTGTGCAGAAGGTCTTCGTGGCACCGGGCAATGCCGGCACCGCCATCGAAGCCAAGTGCGAAAACGTCGCCATCGACGTGCTGGCCCTGGAACAGCTGGCCGATTTTGCCGAGAAGAACGTCTCCCTGACCATCGTCGGCCCGGAAGTGCCGTTGGTGGCCGGTGTCGTCGACCTGTTCCGCGCCCGTGGCCTGGATTGCTTCGGTCCGACCGCCGGTGCCGCCCAGCTGGAGGGCTCCAAGGCGTTCACCAAGGATTTCCTGGCACGTCACAAGATCCCGACCGCCGACTACCAGAACTTCACCGCAATCGAACCGGCCCTGGCCTACCTGCAGGAAAAGGGTGCTCCGATCGTGATCAAGGCCGATGGCCTGGCGGCCGGTAAAGGCGTGATCGTGGCCATGACCCTGGCCGAGGCCGAAGCCGCCGTGCGCGACATGCTGGCCGGCAATGCCTTCGGCGATGCCGGCTCCCGCGTGGTGATCGAAGAGTTCCTCGACGGCGAAGAAGCCAGTTTCATCGTCATGGTGGACGGCAAGAACGTCCTGCCGATGGCCACCAGCCAGGATCACAAGCGCGTCGGCGACGGCGACAGCGGTCCGAACACCGGTGGCATGGGCGCATACTCCCCAGCCCCGGTGGTCACCGCCCAGGTGCACCAGCGCGTGATGGACCAGGTGATCTGGCCGACCGTGCGCGGCATGGCCGAGGAAGGCAACGTCTATACTGGTTTCCTTTATGCCGGCTTGATGATCGACAAGGCCGGTAACCCAAAAGTCATCGAATTCAACTGCCGCTTCGGCGATCCTGAGACCCAACCGGTGATGTTGCGCCTGCAGTCGAGCCTCGTGCTGCTGGTCGAAGCCGCCCTGGCCCAGGCGCTGGACAAGGTCGAAGCCCAGTGGGACCCGCGCCCGAGCGTCGGCGTCGTACTGGCTGCCGGAGGTTATCCGGGCGACTACGCCAAGGGCAGCGTGATCCATGGCCTGGACGCAGCGGCCCAGCAGGAAGGCAAGGTCTTCCACGCCGGTACTGCGCTCAAGGATGGCCAGATCGTCACCGCCGGCGGTCGCGTACTGTGCGCCACTGCCATGGGCGCCAGCGTCGACGCCGCCCAGCAGCAAGCCTACAGGCTGGCCGCCGCCATCGACTGGGAAGGCTGTTTCTACCGCAAGGATATCGGCTATCGTGCCATTGCCCGCGAGCGTGGTGAAAATCTGCAATAACCCGGCCTTTCAGCCAGGCAGGGGCGTGTGGCCCTTGCCTGTCTGCCGGGACGCCGCGCATAGTTATAATCTGGCATCAACCTTTGAAGGGAACTCGCCGTGCGCTGGCTCAGGATTGCCATAGGCTTTACCGTTACCCTGCTGACGCTGCTCTGCATGCTCCCGGCCCAGGCCGCGCCAGGCAGTGGTTGGGCGGTATTGCTCGACGAACAGGGCGACCTGAAGCTGAGCGACATCCGCTCCGCCCGCTACACCAATCAATTCAGCCCCATCGACCTGGACCGCCTCAAGGCGGCCGAACCGGGGGGCGCGCTGTGGTTGCGCTTTCGCCTGGCGCCCGACAAACATGAACAGATCCTGCGTATCTTCGCGCCCGACCTGTCGCGCCTGAACCTCTACGTACTGGACGGCGACGCACTGATCGACCAGCAGATCGGCGGTAATGCCCAGCCTCGCACCGAGCCTTCGGTGCCCAGCAGCGACGTCATGCTGGCCCTGCCCCGCAGCGACAAGCCCCTGGATGTCTACCTCAGGCTGGCATCGCGGCACGAACTGCGTCCCTATATCACACTGCAACCGGCAATCATGGCCGCCGCCGACCAGAACCAGACCCTGATCTATGGGCTGCTGTTCGGCTGCATCGCCATGCTGATCCTGCACAACCTCACCCGCTACGCCTACACCCGCTCACGCAGTTGCCTGTGGCTGGCGGCCTGTGAAGGGCTGCTGATGCTAAGCCTGGTGCTGTTGCTGAACCTTGCGGGAGGCTGGCTACCGGACTGGCCAGCGGTGCAGACGCCTGGCGCCTACCTGGCCCTGCTGCTGACCGCGCCCTGCGGGCTGATGTTCGCCTACCGCTTTTTCGCGCCCCTGGGGCCGCACCCGCTGAATCGGCTGCTGCTGGGGGACATCGTCTTCATCATGCTGTGCTGCCTGTTGCTGCTGTTCGTCAACACGCTGCCGCTCAACATCATGACCTATGCGTTGGTGGCCCTGGCCGGCCTGAGCATGCTGTTCGTCAGCGCCTGGCACTGGCAGAAGGGCTACCGCCCGGCCCGGCTGTTCGTCGCGGCCATGGTGGTCTTCAACCTCGGCACGCTGATCATCCTGCCCGCGCTGCAAGGCCTCACCGAAGTGGCACCCCAGGGCCTGATCGTCACGTTGCTGGTGTTCATCTGCATCAGCGGTCTGCTGATGAGCGTCGCCCTGGGCGAGCGCCAGCGCTCGATCAACGAAAGTCGTTTCAGCATCAGCCGCGACCTGGCTGCCAGCAACGCCGAGATCAATGCCAAGGCGGAATTCCTGGCCAAGATCAGCCACGAGATCCGCACCCCGATGAACGGCGTGCTGGGCATGACCGAACTGTTGCTGGGCACGCCACTGTCGGTCAAGCAACGCGACTACGTGCAGACCATCCACAGCGCCGGTAACGAGCTGCTCACCCTGATCAACGAGATTCTCGACATCTCCCGGCTTGAATCCGGCCAGATCGAGCTGGACGACGTACAGTTCGATCTCAACGCGCTGATCGAGGATTGCCTGAGCATCTTCCGCGCCAAGGCCGAACAGCAGAATGTCGAACTGATCAGTTTCATCCAGCCCCAGGTACCCCGGGTAATCAGCGGCGACCCGACGAGGCTGCGCCAGGCGTTGCTGAGCCTGCTGGAAAATGCCCTGAAGAAGACCGACGAAGGCGAAGTACTGATCGTCGTGGCCCTCGACGAGCGCAGCAAGCAGCCGCGCCTGCGCATCGCGGTGCAGGACAGCGGATCGCCCATGGATGCCGAGGAGCGCGACACGCTGATGCACGCCGAATTGCACAGCAAGAACTTCCTCTCGGCCACGCGCCTGGGTGGAAACCTGGGCCTGGTCATCGCCCGCCAGCTGATCATGCTGATGCACGGCGAGTTCGGCATCAAGAGCGGCAACCAGGGCAGCACCCTGTGGCTGACCCTGCCATTGGACCCGGACCGCCTCGAACACCCGACCTCCGACCTCGACAGCCCACTGCAAGGCGCACGGGTGCTGGTGGTCGACGACAACGAAACCTGCCGCAAGGTACTGGTGCAGCAATGCAGCGCCTGGGGCCTGAACGTCAGCGCGGTGCCATCGGGCAAGGAGGCCCTGGCGCTGCTGCGCACCAAGGCGCACCTGCGCGATTATTTCGACGTGGTCCTGCTGGACCAGAACATGCCAGGCATGACCGGCATGCAACTGGCGGCCAAGATCAAGGAAGATCCGAGCCTGAACCACGATATCCTGCTGATCATGCTCACCGGCATCAGCAACGCGCCGAGCAAGATCGTGGCACGCAACAGCGGGGTCAAGCGCATCCTCGCCAAACCGGTGGCCGGTTATACCCTCAAGACCACCCTGGCCGACGAGCTGAACCAGCGCAACAGGGGCCACGCCCCCAGTTCCCCGGCAAGCGCGGGGCCTACCGCCCCGGTGAAGGTACCCAGCGACTTCCGCATCCTGGTGGCCGAGGACAACAGCATTTCCACCAAGGTCATCCGCGGCATGCTCGGCAAGCTCAACCTGCAACCCGACACCGCCAGCAACGGCGAAGAAGCCCTCAAGGCGATGAAGGAGCAACGCTACGACCTGGTCCTGATGGATTGCGAGATGCCGATCCTCGACGGTTTCTCCGCCACCCAGCAATTGCGTGCATGGGAGATGGGCAACCAGCGGACCCGCACGCCGGTGGTCGCCCTGACGGCGCACATCCTGGCCGAACACAAGGAACGGGCCCGCCAGGCAGGGATGGACGGTCATATGGCCAAGCCGGTGGAACTGTCGCAACTGCGTGAGCTGATCGAACACTGGGTGGCCCAGCGCGAACAGCAGAACCGCACGGCGCAAACGTCCTGAGCCGACAGACGTCCCATCGCCTGATAGACTCCCGTCGTCCTTCTCTGCCTTGAGCCTCGACCATGCTCCATGTGCTGTTCAGCGTTTACCTGAAGATGCTGGTGCTCTACAGCCCCTTCTTCGTGTTGTCCTGTTTCATCAGCCTGACGCGTGGCTATTCGCGCAAGGAACAACGGCGCCTGGCCTGGAAGGTCGCGATCGCAACGCTGGTCTCCAGCGTCTTGCTGTATTTGTTCGGGCGGGTGATTTTCACTGTGTTCGGCATTACCGTGGATGCGTTCCGTATCGGCGCTGGCAGCGTGCTGTTCATCTCGGCGCTGGGGATGGCCCAGGGCAAGTCGGCCGTACAGACCGACAACGTTCAGCAGGACGTGACCATCGTCCCGCTGACCATTCCCCTGACTGTCGGCCCTGGCACCATCGGCGCCTTGCTGGTGATGGGCGTGAGCCAGCCGCACTGGGACGACAAACTCACCGCCATCGTCAGCATCGCCCTGGCCAGCTTCACTGTCGGCGTCGTGCTCTACCTGTCCAGCCGCATCGAGCGGATCCTGGGTGACCAGGGCTTGCAGATCGTCAGTCGCTTGATGGGGCTGTTTGTCTGCGCGCTGGCGGCGCAGATCATCTTCACAGGGGTGAAAGGCTATCTGGGGCCATAGCCCGACGCCCCTTCACCCCAGCCTGCGACGGTTGAATCGCTGGCGCAGGACTTCCCTGCGGTGCTCGCCCAGGTACTCTTCGATGTCCTGCCGGAACTCTTCGTAGCGCGCCGGATTGAAGGTCACCAACGATTTGCCGCGAAAGATTTCCCGCGCCGAGGACTGCCAGTTCACGAACAGTACGCCGCCGTTACTCGAAGTACCGACCTGCCTGATCGAGGCAGACGAAGCGATCAGGGTACCGTTGGCCAACTGCTCGCAAGGGATGACCGACAGGCGCGCCCCTTCGGGCGTCTTGACCTGGCTGTTGAACAGGTTGAGGGTGTTGTTGTCCTGCTTCAGGCCGTCGATCGTGGTGTTCACCACGGCACCGAGCACCGAAGCCGCCGGCACGCTGGCCTTCACCCCGTCGATGATCCCCTTGACGATATCGCTGATGACATTGTCCATGTCCACCCGCTGGGAGCTTTCGGAGTAGCGGGTGTAGCCATCATCGGCCACGAAACACCCCAGGTCCCGCAGACAGTGAATAAAGGCGTCGTACCAGGCCAGGGTGTTCTTGCCGCGAGGCACTTCGTAGTTGGCCTCCATGATCGCCATGGTCATCAGGTTTTCCATGATCGCCATGTTGGTGAGCGACATGTTCGTGCCGTAGCCCAGCAACGCATCCCCCAGCATCAGTGCATCCAGGGCCTTGGTAGGGCTGTCATGCATTTCTGCGGAACGACGCACGCGTCGATGGGCAGAAGCCAGCGCCTTGCGCCTGTCGATACGGGCGCCGATCAGTTCAATACTTTGTTCAACGCTGATTTTACTTTCAAACTGTTCCATATAACTTTCCTTGGTTATTCAATGACCGCTCCTGCGGACCAGCGTCAATCTAATTTATTATTCAAACGCACTACAACTCCGCCCCATTACAGCGTATGTAGTTACAACCGCTCATTACAATAAAATATTCAGCCTCAAAATAAGCGGCGTTAGCCATACACACTTTTCTCCTTGCACTGTATTTATAAAAAAACATTCCCAAGGAGAATCTTCCATGAACGACGAATCATTGACCGGACTGGTCACAGGCCCCAATCTGCTGTCTTATATCGAAACGCTGTCCCTGCAGGACCACAACGATATTGCCGATTGCAACAACATCGCCACCCAATCGGCGGACCTCGGCCATGACCGCTACACCGACGCCAAGGGCTGGTTCGAAGAATATGCCCGCACCCTGAACTTCCTCGGCTGGGCGCTACATGGCGACTCCATCTTCACCCGCACGCAACATCTCGTATCGGGCTCCGTGGCCGACTTCCTGGTCCAAAGCGCCTGGTCCATGAGGGATTCGCGGCAGGCGAACGCCATGATCGACACCCTCGACGCGTTGAAGATCGAGCGCCTGGCCATGCTTTCATTCGACAATGAAACCCGGGAGGGGGAATCGTTCCAGATCATTCCGGCTCGCTACGACACCCAAAACAATCTGAACATCGCCGTGTATAAACTCCAATTGAACGTGAACATCAAGAAGCGTGGTTTTCTGTTCTGGAACTGGGAACAGCGCTCGGCCACAATCACCCAGCAACGCATCTTTTTAAGATTGGACAGGAGCGAACTGGAGCGCAAGCGCGGACTGATCAGGAACAAACTGAACGAGCAATCCATGCGGCGATTCAATTTAAGGAGAATCGCCTCATGAATGGCAGAATGATCTAATTCAGCACTTTAGGCCGTCTCAACCCACCAGGTTGCTCTCTAATACTTGCGGGACGCTCAGCAACTCTTTCAGCGTTATGCTGTCCTGAGACTTCTGCCGAGCGTCCATTCGCTTGACCAGCGTCGAAACAGCATAACGCCGATGTTCTTCAAAGCTGAGCAGCACTTCTCCACGCAGATTGATATCCGCGGCATAGGCTTCTCGGAATATCACACTGTGCCCATTGTCCGGGTCGATGATTACCAGGTGTTCATCGACAAGACTCAGCAGCAGCTTTTCCGGTTCGTCCAATTCCCAGATCAGCTTGCCCGGCTCTGTCGCTGCGTTGTCCAGGGTATGCCGGCAGTTGAGAATGACCGACTCGAGCCTCAACCAGGCCGCTTTCGACAATCGGTAGCTCTGCGTGCCTTGCCCCATGCGCAGGACCAGGGTCGTGATGCCGTCGGGCATGAGCGGCAGGAAATCGTCGATCTTGGTCTGCCCTTCCATGACCATGACCTCGCCAACGCGCTGCACATAACTGAGGGGCCCCGCATGCCCGATGTCCGGATAGGTCAGCAGTTTTCCATGGCGGCTTTCGTGAATCAGCAGGTTGGTTTGCTTCTTCGTCCCAAGCACTTCGAAGGACTCGGGAATCGCGGTCCGTGGAACCCGTATCAGGCGTTTGCTCTGGGTGACGAACCATTTCAGGTTATCGGGATCCTCCACCGACAACAGCGGGCCATGGAAAGGATACTCCAGCAATCGCTTGAGTCCTTCATGCTCGCGCCCCCCCTGAGCGATGCTCCACTCCAGCGTGACACCGGTGATGAACGCCGGCTCCGGCTCTCGCAACGAGACCACCACGCCTTCGAATGTCACGCCACGCAAGCCAGCCCCTTCGACCGTCAGTTCGGCGAACTGCCAGGGCGCCCATACACGTTGCGGGACGGGCAGGGCGTCAGCCTGCAACAATTGCGAGCCTTCGCCAAAGGCCGGCTCCAGGCGTTGCGGATCGATGAACGCCTGGCGATAGACTTCACCATTTGAAACATTGAACAGCCAGGCCGCCTCGCCGTCCGGAGTCGTCCTGAGCAGTCGCAACTCCTTGCCATGCCCCGGGTCGATCAACAGCAATCTGTTGTCGATGTACCAGGCCCCCAGCTTCGCATCCCCCTTGAAGTTGGCCAGGCCGATCAAGGCGAGGGGCCTGCCCGGATAGCGCCGGGCCAACGGGTCCAGTGCCGACCACCAGTACGCGCGGTCCTTGAACCAATGTTCGGTCACACCGCCCAGTTCCTGGCGTCCCTGGTCCGTCAGGTTGTAGAACAGGCCATCGGACATCAGTGCCAGATAGCCGTCCTCGACGGCGATGATATTGTCCAGTTTCTCGGAGCGTAGCCATCGGTTGGACCACTGCCCTTTTCCCTCCACCAGGGTGCGCTGCCTGCGGCACAGCTCCTGCCTGGTCCTGTCGTAGATGACGAACACATCGCTCCCCTGCGCCGGTGTGAGCAGCGTCAGATCGGTGAGGTTCTTGATCGAGTCCGGCCACCCACGGTAATGATTGCGTCTCGGCGAGGGGCGGATGATCAACTGATCGCTGCGGCGAACCCAGGCCATGTCTCGCAACGTCTCGTCGATCTTCCAGCAGACCGAAACAAAGGGGGCCGGCTGCCAGTTGACGGTGGCATAGGTACGGTCAGCGACGTACGGTGTAAAGGAGTAGCCAGCACCCAGTACCTGCGACCAGTCGGCCAGCGTTTCGCTGGCGCTGAACACCGATTCAAGCGTCGGATCGAGATCCCGGGTCACGGAACTCAGCAGCAGTTGCCCATCGTGGATGACATAGACCAGCACCTCGGTGGTCTGGTCCTCGCGGGTGATTTCCTGCGCCACATGCACCACCCCCTGGGCATCCGCCTCGACACTTTTGATGATCGTCTGCCTGTCTTTCGCAGGCCATAGCCAATAACGGTGGCTCAGCAGCCCGGTGACCGCATCGACTTGCCAGACGATCAGGTTCGCCGGCTCGAAAAAGTAGGCGTAGCCGCCCACCACGGTCCCCAGGATCGCATCCTCGGCACCCGGTACATCGTCGCGGATATACAGGAAACGATCTTCCCGGGCGTCATACCAGGCCGTGAGATAACGGGGCTCGTCCGGCTTTTCGAACGGAACCAGATAGTGGTGCACAGGCGTGTAGGGCATCACCAGGCGATGCTCGCGGGCCAGAGCCTTGAGGTGCGCCTGCAACACCTGCCGATCCATGCCTGGCGGCACGTCCTGCTCGATGAGGGCCAGCTTGAGCTGCGTCATCTCGACCTGGAACACCTGATTCCCGCTGATGCGCAGCAATATGGCGTGGCGGCGCGTCCCCGTGAAGTTCACCTGGACATCGCCAACGAACATCCTGGTGTAGCGCTCGAGGCGGATATCGTCCTCGCTGGCCCAAGGAGCGTCCAGCACCCAACTGGCCTCCTGCAGGCTCAACGACTCCAGGGTGAGGCTCACGCCAGGATTGAGCGTTACCGCACAGCGTTTGCCGGCGCTGCGGATCTGATAGGCGATCTTCCCGCGCCAGTCCGTGGGGATGGCAGGCACCACCAGTGAACGCTCGTGGTCGTCGAGCAGCACATCGATGACCGTTGGCCGGTAATCCGGGACCAGGCGGTACAGGATGTAGTCGCTGGGAAACGAATAGAACGAAAACAGGAACAGCCAGCCGCCATCGGCTTTCCTCTTCTCCAGGCGCCGTGCCGTGTCGAACCCGGCATCATGGCGCAGGCTGGCGAATGGCAGCGCCTTGTACTCATAGCGATAGCAGGCTTGCGGCGTGCCGGGCAGCATGATGGCCTGCCCGGCGGGCGGTGTGAACATGACCCGACCGGGCAGGCGCAATTCGCTGCGGATGTCGATCGAACGGTCATAGTCGAGATCGAACGTCGGCACACCGAAATGATCCCGCAACGGGTACAACCTGGGACTGTCCAGCTGAAGTTGGCCGCGCGCCAGGTCCAGTGTCCGGACAATCAACGAGGCGTTCGGGAGCCACGCGTTGCCATGGGCGTCAAACCGATAGGGCTGCAGATGCGCCTTTGTCATCTCGTCGAAGAACAGCCCGACCTGCTTGGCTTCTTCGGCAATGGTCGCGAACCCCTGGGCCAACGCCGCCACCCCCACCGCCAACCCGCCCAGGATCACCCCCGCCCCGCCTAGAAAAGCCCCTGCGGTGGCGGAGCCCGCAGCGAGTGCTCCGGCCGACAACACCAGGCCGGCCGAGTCGAACGCCAATTGAGTACCGAACTGGGCACGTGCGACTTCGTTGGTCGCGGTGGCCAACTGATAGATGTCGAACCCGACATTCGCCAGTTGCAGCAGGCCGCCGGTCGCTTCGCTCAAGCCAGACCCCACGGCCGCCTTGACCACGGGAGCGACGGTGCGGGCGATCAGTTTCTCTTCTGCCAGCGCCTGGCGGACCAGCCCGACCAGGCCCGCCACATCGGACACGACGCCATGCACCAATTGCGCGTAATTGACATAGGCGTGCAGCCGGACTGCCAGGGACAGCGGTCGATCAGGCCCTTCATGCGCGGTCAGCGCCATCATCAGCGCCTGGATGGCGAAGCCGGCATTGAGGGTGTGGACACTGCCCACCTCGGCAGGATCGCTGGGCAGGGAAGGCTTGTTGGCCAAGGCCAGGAAGCGTTCCGACAGGTAGCTCTTGATCCGCAGGAGCCGGTGGTCATCCGACGTGACCCGCACCAGGTGCTCGGGCTCTTCAGGATCGATCAGGCTCACCCGGTACGTGCCATCCGACATGATCTCCAGGGTCTCGAACAAAGGCACGAGCCGGGGGGCCAACTGATCCTGCTGACGCAGGCCGGTAGTCACTTGCGCGATCTGCTGTCCCCACCAATGACCATCCAGCGCCAGCAGGCAACTGCCGAGTCGGGGATTGCTCATCAGCGACTGCCCACGGGCAGAGGCCAGCCGCTGTTGGACAGGATGTTGCGCCTGTCCTGGCAAGGCACCGGGATGCAGCAGGTCCGAGACCTTGATCGCACCCGGTAACGCAATTTTCGACACGCGCGTACCGTCCAGTTCAAGCAAATCGAAGGTGGGACGCGTCGCGTCGCCGTAGGCGGCGTAATAACCGGCCATTCCCTGATCGAGGAAAAACCGCTCCAGCGCTTGCCTGAACCGCGTGGCGTGCTCGAACTCGAAGACACCGAAATTCGGATCGTAGAAATGATAGGTACTGCGCTCGCCTTCGACAGTCCTGGCCACCAGCATGGCGTGGTTGTCGGAGCTGAGCATCAACGTGCTGGTGGTGGTCCTGGCCTGCAACGCCTCCACGACCTGCTTCAGGTCCGAGCGCGCCAGCGCGCTGCCGACGTCACCGACCTGCACCTCACGCAATGCTTCCACCCCTTGCAGGAAGGTCACGCAATCGCTTGCCTCGGGCTCGATGGCTCCCAGGTAGAAGCGCTCGCGCAAGGTGTTGACCGCCGCTTTTCCCGTCGACAAGGCCGCCGCCATGGCCAGGGTCAATGGATAGCAACGTCCGCCCACCCTGTCCCCTTCGCCCTGCAGCAGCAGATCCTGGGGCACAGGCTTGGTCACGTCGGCCTCGAAACCATCCAGTACGACTCCGACACGCTCGGTGACCCGGATACGGAACTCGAGCTGCGCCAGTCGCTGGATCCGGGCCACTTGGCGCCCCCACTGGCGCAATGTCAGCGGCCGCTCCAAGGCGTCTTTCTTCAGGCCCAGGGCAGTGTCCGAATGCAGGAGCGAATATTCGACCGGGTCAGCCAGTCCGGCCAGGAATGCCGGCGCCTGCTGTCGGTACAACGCCTGCTCGATCATGGCGTAGCTGCCCACGGTCCCCCGCTCGCCAAGGTTGTTGGCCAGGTTGTCCAGGTGCGGGCGAAGTGCATCGAAGTTGCGGTTGTCCAGGGACTTCGCGCCGATCAAGGTACCCAACAGCAGGCGTTGCAAGGGGCTCAACTGGACCACGTCGAGATCGCCATCGGCGAGCTGGCCCAGCACTTCGGCAACAGAAAGCCGCTGCGTCTGCGGATCGCCCAACGAGGCAGGCGCCAACAGGCTGGAACCTTGGGCGCGAATTGCCTGGCGCGCATCGAAACTCAGCGGTATGGGCTGGTCGAAGGCCACCACGCCGGTATGGCTGCGCCCCATCATCGCCATGAAAGGCTCGCCCAACTGATCGGCCAGATGCTGCAGCAAGTCGGTGGACAGCACGTGACGCCCTTCAACCACCGGCCAGCCTTCATCGAACTGAAGCGTGCGGTATTTGAGCAGTTCCGCCAGCTCACCGGCGTAACGCGCCTGGAAGAGGCCCTGTTGCCAGCGTTTTTTCTCATTGCCCAGCCATTGCACGACGTCGCTTTCGTTTTCTTTCCAGGAATGGTCCAGTTCTTCCTCGGTGGCCCGGTTCACCGTTGCGACAGCAGGTATGGCGAGCTCGCTACTCCATCCTTCGGCACTTCGAGGGGTGAAATTGGCCTTCTGATAATCCAGCATGGCGGCGCGCATGGCTCCGGGCCCGGTCAGGTAGATGGTCACTTCGCTCTGGGGGCGGATGCCGTCGCTGTAGTAAGTGGCGGCGGCCTGAGCCAGGAAAGAAATCGCCATCTCCTCTTCCGGGGGTAGCTCGTGCAAGTTGCCGAAGATCGCTGTCGCGGCCTGGGAAGCAAGCTGTTCCATGGTGCGGATATCGGTGAAGGCAACGTTTTGCTCATCGGCCAGGTGCGCGGTGGCATCGACGAGTTCATAGTTGAGCCTGAAGCGGTCGATGACGGTCTTGAGCATCGCCGCCCCTGGATGAGCCATCAGGAACGCGTTGCTCATCGAATGCTGCTCGGCTACAGCGCGCAGTTCGTAAGGCCGGGCGAGACGCTGCGCCGGTATGCGAAATACCTGCTTGAGCCCGGGCTTGCTGTCGGCGAAACGCTCGAGGGCCTCACGACTTTGCAATGGGACCTGGTCCTGATAATCCTTGTATCGGCTGCGTAATGCCTGGCGACCCGGCATCCACTCAGGGTTGTGATCGAGCAACAGTTGCAGCACACCCAGGCGGGCGTCCGTCTGGAAGGCGCTGATATCCACAGCGCCCAGTTTATCCAGCAAAGGCGGCAGGTTATCGACGTCAGCGTAGAACCCGCCTTCGCCGAAAAGCGCTTCTACACGCACGACATCCGAGCCGGAAGCCAGGTTGCAACGCAGGTTGATCTCCCGCTCGTAGATATCCTGCAACTGCAAGGGGGCCTCGCCCCGGGCAAGATCGCGCAATGCCAGGCTCCCTTCGGCCACTGCCGAAAGGCTGAGCAGGTTGGCCGCCTTCAAGGCCGTCAGCCGAGCCTTGTCCTGGCCATAGGCTCGGACCAGCAGATCGATCCTCGCGTCATCGGCGCTACCGCCGCTTTCCACCACATCCTTGATATGCGCAAACATCTGCTGCTTCAGGACAATCACCCGCTCTTCGTAGCGGTCGCCCAATTCAAATGCATCGGTAATGTCCAATGCACCATTGAGCATGGCATCGGCCTTGGCGGCTTCGACAATGATCCGATTGGTTTCATAAGCCAACAACGCATCGCTGTCATACCAGAGATTAAGTTGATAACCATCGTCGACCATCACCTTTTGCCAGATATTTATATAGTCGCGCTGAATAGCGCCAATGCCGCCTCCCAGCCAGACGAAATGCAAATTTTTCGGAACTTCGAGCGCCGCTGCCCTCAACTTTTCGACGCTGTTTTGCAGACGCGCCTCAAAACTTTCGACGGCAGTGCAGATGTGCGCCAGGTCCATCGACTCGGCAGCGCCGGACGGCGCCGGTTCCGCCGTGCGCCGATGACGTCCGACGCCCTGGAATGCCTTCAACGCCTGCTTGAGCAACCCGAGCGGCTCCAACATCGATGGCGAATCCAGCGAGGCGATACAGCCAAAGTAATAACGCAGCACCGCCTCGTATCGATCAGTGCCTTTATGCGGCATCAATGCCTGTTCAAGATCCTTGAGTTTCAATAAACCCATGAAATCGACGTAACCCTGCGTCGATTTTATTCCGCTCTCACTCATCACCAATAATTCCATTTATTGCATACGAACATGCCGAAGCCGGTTTTCGGCAACAGCAAACTGCACGTGCATCCAGGCACGTGGACATAAACTTTCAGAACGCAGTACGCCCGATAAGGTGGCGCAAAACTAACTCACCACTCTTCGTCGTTCAAACCGAATGAATTACCAAATAAAAACCGAACAGCATGTAACCAGCCAAACTTATCGACAACTTGCTGTTTTACCGACCGCATGCAACCAAGCAGACCTCGGGGTGATGGCAGCCCGAGCGGGCTGCCGAGTTGCATCAAAGAGGCTTTTCGCCATACCAGCGTGGGGTATATACCCAGTCGCCACCTTCGGCGCGAGGAAAGACACAGGTGGTGGAAGAGCCCACCAGCACCATGGTGCGCATATCCACCTGGTCCGGCGTCAATTGGCCCAGTGTGGTGACCCGCAGCGTCTGGCCCGGGCGCGCGATGTCGCGCCCCAGGACCACCGGCGTCTCAGGGCTGCGATGGTGCGCGACGATTTCCAGCGCTCGTCCCAGTTGCCAGGGCCGCGACCGGGAAATCGGGTTATAGAACGCCAGGGCCAGGTCTGCCTGTGCGGCCAGGTCCAGACGCTTCTCGATGACCGACCAGGGCTTGAGGTTGTCCGACAGCGACATCACGCAGAAATCGTGCCCCAGGGGCGCACCGGCCTGGGCGGCCGTAGCCAGGGAGGCCGAGACGCCCGGCAGGATCTGCAGATCGACGTTGTGCCAGTGGACATCCGGCGACTCATGGAGCGCTTCCAGCACCGCTGCCGCCATGGCGAACACGCCTGGATCGCCGGACGATACCACCACCACGCGTCGGCCCTGGGCGGCCAGCTCGAAGGCATGCCGGGCACGCTGCATTTCTTCACGGTTGTCGGTGCAATGCTGCACCTGATCGGCCCGGAACGGCCCCGCCATCCGCACATAGGTTTCATAGCCCAGCACATCGGTGGCCAGGTCGAGTTCGGCGCGTACCGCCGGCACCATCAACTGCGCCGCTCCAGGCCCCAGGCCGATCACCGCCAGACGCCCCCGGGGACGGCCGATCCGTTGCGGGTCGACGGGGTGCTTGGCCACAGCGATGGCCAGGTCAGCGGTGACCCGTAGCGATGCCGGTTGGCCGAGGGACTCGCTCATCCACCGGGCAATATCGTTACCGGCCGGGGCGAAGCGCAGCGGCACCTCCAGTGCCGAGGCCGCCTGATGCAACCCGGGACGCGCCATGTCGGTGTCAGGGGCCAGCAGGCACGCCAGCGATTGCACCGCCAGGCCCTCCTGGCGCAAGGCATCTGCGACGACAGTGGCAACCTCCGACCTGCCTGTCCTTGTCGCCACCACCACCTGGCGCGGGTAGATGCGCAACTCGTCAGGCGACGGCGGGGCCGCACTGCAATCGATACGGATCGCCAGGCGCGCCTGAGCGTCCTGGGGCAACTGCGCCTGGTCCAGCCAGGATGCGGCGCCTTCGATGCGCACCGTCTCGCCGGCCAGCAGGTCGGAGACAAAGCGCTTGCCCTGTTCAAGGTCGCCAAGGCGATAGCCGCCCGGCGGATTCAACAGGCAAGTGCCGAAACGCAATTCGCCGCTGGTGGTGATCGCCGCAGCGACCTGCAGGGTATCGGCAATCTCCCGGGCCAGGACATTGACGCCGCCCAGGCCGCCCAGCAGCGGCACCACGGCACTGCCGTCTTCCGCCACTGCCAGCACCGGCGGCTCCGCGCCTTTTTCCAGCAACAGCGGCGCCAGGGTACGGATGACGATGCCGGCCGCGCACAGGGCGATGATCGGCGTGTCTTGTTGATAAAGCTCGCGCAGCGTCGCGCCAAACTCGGTGTAGGAGCGATCCACACCCTCGACCCGCCCGGCCAGACCGTGAATCAACGCGTCGGGATAGCGCTGCTGGATCCGCCGGGCCGTTGCGAGGCTGCCCGGGCCGAGGATGACGATTGCTGCAGTCCCGGACGTCATCCTTGCCACCGCTCGCCCGGCACGATGATCAGCGAGAAGTACGGCGAGGACATCGGCTCGACTTCATCCAGCGGCACGATCTTCTGATTGGCCATGGTAGCCCGCTCGACGTAGAGCGCCCGCCCGTCCAGGCCCAGCTCACCGAGCACCTGGCGGACCTTGGGGAAGTTGCGCCCCAGCTTCATGATCACCGCCGCATCGGCATCGGCCAGGCGGCGCTTGAGTTCCTCATGGGGCAGCACACCGGACAGCACCGACAGGCTCTGGTTGCGATACACCAGCGGCGCTCCCAGTACCGAGGCCCCGCCCAGCATCGAACAGACGCCGGGAATGACTTCGGCCACATAGCGCTCGGCCAGGCGATCGTGCAGGTACATGTAGGAGCCATAGAAGAACGGATCGCCTTCGCAGATCACCGCCACGTCGCGACCGGCATCCAGATGCACCGCCAATTGCTGGGCGGCGGTATCGTAGAAATCGGCGATCACCTGTTCATAGGACAACGGCGCCGGCAGCGCCTCGGTAGTGACCGGGTAGACCAGTGGCAGCAACGTCTGCTCGGCTTGCAGATGGCTTTCGATGATGCCGAAGGCATTGCCTTTCTTGCCCTTGGCAACGAAGTACGCCACCACCGGCGACTCCCGCAGCAGGCGCAGCGCCTTGAGCGTGATCAGTTCAGGATCACCGGGGCCCACGCCGAGGCCGATCAGACGTCCAGGCTGCTGCATCATTCAATCTCCGTGGCGAGGGCGTTGACAGCGGCGGCGGCCATGGCGCTGCCGCCAAGCCGGCCTTGCATGATCACGAACGGCACGCCACGACTGTCGGCCGCCAGCATCGCCTTGGACTCGGCGGCACCGACGAAGCCCACCGGGAATCCCAGGATCAACGCTGGTTTCGGCGCGCCGGCATCGAGCATCTCCAACAGGTAGAACAGCGCGGTCGGCGCGTTGCCGATCACCACGACACTGCCTTCCAGGTGCGGGCGCCACAGCTCCAGGGCCGCTGCCGAACGGGTATTGCCCAGCTCATGGGCCAGTTGCGGCACGCGCTCGTCACGCAATGTGCAGATCACCGGATTGTTGGCAGGCAGCCGGGCCCGGGTCACCCCCTCGGACACCATGCGCGCATCGCAAAGGATCGGCGCACCGGCGGCCAGCGCCTGGCGCCCGGCGGTACCCGCGCCCTCGGAAAACTGCAGGCCATCCACGGCCTCGACCATGCCGCAGGCGTGTATGACCCGCACGGCGAGTTTTTCCAGGTCGGCCGGGATACGCGCCAGGTTCGCCTCGGCGCGAATGATCGCGAAGGAGTTGCGATAGATCTCCTGACCGTCGCGGATGTAATCAAGCATCAAGGGGACTCCGGGGGTGAGCGTCGAGCCAGTGGCCGACCGACTCGATTGTCAGGTTGTGCGCCTGCAACGCGCCGAAACCCGGCAGCGCGGCATCGCGAAGATAGAGGTCGTAACGACCGGGGGCGACCGCCAGCAGGGTGACGGGCGCGATATGGGCCGCCGCGCAGGAACGCGGGCAGCCGGACAAATGGACTTTCAAGGCGCGGCCCTGGCCATGCAGCCGTTCAGCCAATTGCCGGGCATCGGCCTTGGTGTCGGCCAGGGCCTTGCCGCAACCACTGGAGCCGGTGCAGGCGATAAGGTGCGCCAGGGGGCGGGCGAGCGAGCCCACCAGGCCCAGCTCTTCGAGCCGCGCCAGCACTTCGTCCGCGTCCTGGCGGTCGATGTTGGGCAACAACAGGCTTTGCCAGGGGGTCAGGCGCAGGCTGCCATCGCCCTTGTCCCGTGCCAGTTGCGCCGCGCCGCGCAGCATGGCGGCGTCGAGCCGCCCCAAGGGGGGCGCGGCGCCGACGTAGAATCGCTCGTCGTGCTGAGAATGGATGCCGATGTGCAATCCATCCTCGGACGGGAGACGTCGCCAGTCTCCGCATGGTTGCAGGGGGACGCGTTGAGCCAATCGAGCGATGAACGCATCCACCGTGATTTGCGCCAGCAGGTGGCGCATGCGCGTCTGGTCCGGGCGGGCCAGGTCGAGAAACAGTTCCAGCACCGCCACCACCAGGGCGTGCCCCTGTCCCAGCGGCACCCTCCCGGCCGGCTTATCCAGTGGCGAGCCGGCCAACCCGAAAGCCAGCCAAGGCTCACCGTCCTGGACCAGGGCTGACAGCCACAGGTCGTGAGGGTGTTCGAGCATCGCCATGGCCTCTGCGCCGTCCAGTTGCACGGCGAACTTGGCCGACAGCTCATGAAAGCGTTCATGGGTCTGCAGGGTGAGCAGGATCCGCGCGGCCAGCGGCCGGGTGTCGATCAGCATCTGCCGGTCGATCCCGGCCGACGGGCTGAGCATCAGGTTACGGACATCGTCACCGGCCGGTTTATGAGGGCCGAGGCCGACGGCCAGCAGTTGGGCGATCAGGGCCTCCTGCTCGAGGCCGATCCCGCGGATCTGCAGGTTGGCACGATTAGTCGCCTCGATGACGCCACCGGCAAACCGCTCGGCCGCCGACGCCACGGCTTCAGCCTGGACTGCCTGGATGGACCCGCCGTCGAGCTTGATCCGACAGATCCCGCCGTCCAGCGCCTGGACGACACGCAGCAACCCCGGACAACCCGAGGGGCGGATGACGCAGGAGGATGGACGTTCGTTCAAGGGAAACCGGTCAATGAGGCACGCCACGGCGGCGAAGGACGGCCATTATGCCTGCTTTGCCGGGGGTCATGAAAAGCTTGCCGGTCGGATTGCGCAACCCCCTTGCCAATCGCGTCCCTCACGGCCTGGCCGACGACCTCGCCAGCGAGTTTCTGCCGAAGGCAGACAAGCCCCCGGAGCGTGGGATCCCGTCGCCTGCCTCGTAGTACTTTTTACCTTTAAAAACAGTGACATGAATTGAAACCAGGACTGGTTTGAACAAGTCGGAAAACACCGCTTTATTCAAAGGGCAGGCGATTACTTCAACCAATCCTCGATAAGGAAATCAGGGATGTCACACGCTCCGAACCACACCTACACCTACACATCGGCGCAGGTCACCGCCGCGTACGAGGAAATCATTGCCACGCTGCTGAGTGGCATCACGGCCGAGGCGGTTCCCAGGATGCTGGTCACTGCCGGAGCGCAAGGCTCGGGCAAAACCTATCTGCTGGAAAAGAACCTCCTGCCCTCCCGGCGCTACGACAACTACGTACGCCTGTACCTGCCCGAGTACCGGGAAAAACATCCGCAGTACCCACAGATGATCAAGCACGGCGCATCGCACGCCTATGAGCATACGGAGGCGTTTGTCCGGGAAGTCAGCACGAAAATCTTCGAGAAGGCCTTCCAGTGCAGGTACAACATCATCATGGAATGCGCCTTCGACAGCATCGACTTCGTTACCTTCCCCCCCATGGCGACAGCCGCCGGGTACCAGTTCGAAACCCACATCGTTGCCTGCAAGAAAGAATTCGCGCACCTGTCGAGCATTCACCGGGCACTCAGGAGCCTGGAAAAAAACGAGATGGAAAGGTTCGTCCCGCTGTCGGCGCTCAATGCCAGCCTGGCTAACGCCCAGGCGACGATCCTCGCTCTCGAGACCGCTGCCAAAGCAGTCGACGGCTCTCGGATGTTCCTCTACGAGCGCGGGCTCGGCCAGCTCCGGGAGCGCTTGCTGCGCGTCCAGAATACCTATACCCGGGGCTCGAACGGGGCCCTGGTCATAGACGGGCCCAAGGTGGCCTACGCAAGTGTCTTTGAAGCCATTGTCAACAATCGACTCCAGCTCATTGGCGATCGCGAGGAAATGGTCAGGCAATGCCACCTGGCGCTCCACGAGGCACGAGTACACGCCGAACACGTGCCCGACGCCGTTTTCAACGACCTATACGCCTATATCCTCAGGTACGTCTGTCGATAAGGCTGGCATCGACTTGTCGCGCGGATCCTGCTTCCACGGGTTTCGGCGCGTTATGATGGCGGCCCGGTTCGCGAACGCAACGGTTCGCCAATCAAACAACCCCATTCGAGGAACAAAGATGACCCCCTGGTTGACCATCGTGGGCATCGGCGAAGACGGCTTCAAAGGCCTGGGCCGCACGGCTCGCCACGCCCTGCTGCAGGCCCCGCGTATCGTCGGCAGTGCCCGTCAGTTGGCGTTGCTGCCGGCTTGCATCCGCAGCGAGCGGGAGCCATGGCCCAGTCCGTTTTCCCTCGAACCGCTGCTGGCACGCCGCGGCGAGCCGGTGTGCGTACTGGCCAGCGGCGATCCGATGTTCTACGGCGTGGGGGCCAGCCTGGCCAAGCAGGTGGCTGCGGAGCAGATGCGGGTCATCCCGGCACCCTCGTCCTGTTCGCTGGCGGCGGCACGCATGGGCTGGCCGTTGCAGGAAGTGCTCACCCTGTCGCTGGTGGCGCGCCCCCTGGCGGCGCTCAACGCCTGTCTGTCCACGGGCGTCAGGCTGGTGCTGCTGAGCAATGACCGTCATAGCCCGGCGGCAGTGGCGGCGCTGCTGCGCGAGCGCGGCTTCGGCCCCAGCCCCATGACCGTGCTGGAGCATCTCGGCGGCCCGGCGGAACGGCGAATCCAGGGCAGCGCGGCCCAGTGGGCCGATCCGGCCGTCGCCGACCTGAACCTGATCGCCATCGAGTGCCGGGCCGACCCCACGGCGTTGCGCCTGTCACGCCTGGCCGGCTTGCCCGATCACGCATTCGAACATGACGGCCAGTTGACCAAGCGCGATGTCCGAGCCATCACCCTGGCCCGCCTCGCCCCGACGCCCGGCGAACTGCTCTGGGACGTTGGCGCCGGCAGCGGATCCATCGGTATCGAATGGATGCGCGCCCATCGAAGCTGCCGCGCCCTGGCCATCGAAGCGGACGAGCAACGCCAGGACCTGATCGAGCGCAATCGCGACGCCCTCGGTGTGCCCGGCCTGCAATTGATCCGTGGGCGAGCCCCAGAGGCGCTGGAGGGGCTGGACGCTCCGGATGCCGTATTCATCGGTGGCGGAGTCACCCGTGAAGGCGTGTTCGAGACCTGCTGGAGCCGGCTCAAGCCCGGCGGACGCCTGGTGGCCAACGCCGTGACCCTGCAAAGCGAGGTGGCGCTCATGGCCTGGCGCGAACGTCATGGCGGCGAGCTGACCCGCATTCATGTCGCCCAGGCCCAGCCACTGGGCGGATTCGACACCTGGCGCCAGGCGCTGCCGATCACGTTGCTGGAATTGGTAAAACCCCTCGATGCGTGACGAAACCGCCGAGCAACCCGCCCCCCTGCGCAGCGGCCTGACCACCGGCAGCTGCGCCACCGCCACCAGCCTCGCGGCGGCGCGCCTGTTGCTGTGCGGCATCAGTGCCGACGCCGTGGAGATCGTCCTGCCCAAGGGCAAGCACGTGCAGATGCGCCTGGAGTTCTGTCGACTGACCGAACTGGGGGCCGAGGCCGGGACGCTCAAGGACGCCGGCGACGATCCGGATGTCACCCACGGGGCGCTGCTGTTTTCCCAGGTCCGACTGATGCCCGAGCCCGGGGTCCGCTTCCTGGCAGGGCGCGGCGTGGGCACCGTGACGCGGCCGGGACTGGTCCTGGAGGTCGGCGAGCCGGCGATCAATCCGGTACCACGAAAGATGATCGGCGATCACCTCGGCCGCCTGGCCGGGGAGACCGGCTACACCGGGGGCTTCGAGGTCACCGTCAACGTCGAGGGCGGCGAGGCCCTGGCGCTGAAGACCATGAACCCACGGCTCGGCATTCTCGGCGGCCTGTCGATCCTGGGCACCAGCGGCATCGTCCGGCCCTTTTCCTGCGCGGCCTATATCGCGTCGATCCACCAGGGCATCGACGTGGCGAAGACCAACGGCTACCTGCACATCGCCGCCTGCACCGGCAACGCCAGTGAGGACACCATGCGCCGGGTCTACGACCTGCCGGAAATCGCCCTGATCGAAATGGGCGACTTCGTTGGCGCCGTACTCAAGCATGTCCGCAAGGTTGCGGTGGAAAAGCTCAGCCTCTGCGGCGGCTTCGGCAAAATCAGCAAGCTCGCCGCCGGGCACATGGACCTGCACAGCCGTCATTCGAGCATCGACCTGCCACAACTGGCGGCATGGGCGGCCGCTGTCGGTGCCGATGAAGCTCTGCAAGATGACATCCGCCATGCCAACACCAGCCAGCAAGCCCTGGCAATGGCCAGCGCCGCCGGCATCGCCCTGGGCGACGCGGTGTGCGGGCACGCCCTGGCCTTCGCCCGGAGCATCGTACCGGCCCAGGTTCAGGTCGAAGTCTTCGCCATCGACCGCCAGGGCGGGATCGTCGGTCATGCCGGAGCCCTGCAATGAATCGAATCCTGTTGTTGGGCGGCGTCACCGAAGCCCTGGCCATCGCCCGTACGCTGGGGCCTGACCATATCTACAGCCTGGCGGGCATCGGCCGTGTTCCCACGGACCTGGCGTGCCAGGTTCGCGTGGGCGGTTACGGCGGCGCGCAAGGGCTGGCGCAATTCATCCGCGAGCACCACGTCGACCTGTTGCTGGATGCCACTCATCCCTACGCCGCCCGGATCAGCCATAACGCCGCCCAGGCGGCCCGCGCCTGTGGCCTCCCCTGCTGGGCCCTGCGCCGTCCGGCATGGCACCCCCTGGCCGGTGACGACTGGCGCGAGGTGGCCGACTGGGACGCGCTGATCCAGGCCCTGCAGCCGTTCCGCCGCCCCTTGTTCACCTTGGGCCGCGAACCGTTGCAGCACCTGCACGAAATTCCCCCCGAACAGTTCTGGACCCTGCGTGCCCTGGACGTTTACCCCGGCAATGAACGCTGCGAAGTCATCGGCGCCCGCGGGCCGTTCAATATCGACGACGAACGCGAACTGTTCGAGCGACGGCGGATCGATGTGCTTATCAGCAAGAACAGCGGTAGTACGGCCACCGAGCCGAAGCTGGAAGTGGCTCGCGAACGCGGGATACCGGTGCTGGTATTGAAGCGCCCCCCATTGCCGGAAGTGGACCGGGAATTCGGGACGCTCGACGAGCTATTGGCAGCGCTGTCCACGTCGCGCGGATCCTGAGATCAAGCGCCATGGATTTTGTCGCCACCACGACAGAACGCTCCCTTGCGAATCTGTTGCTACTGTTAATACGAGCCCTGCGACCCTACACCGCACATGGCTTTTTTACTTCTGCCCCTCGATCAGGCTAAATACCGCCACCTGATCGCCCAACCGAGCGGATTGCCCCATGTCCCGACAACGGCTTGCATTTGCCTGGATCGCCTGCTTCGCAGTGCTGTTCAACATGCTCGCCATGCCGCTTTCCGGGAACGCTTCAGCGACTGCAAACGCGCCGGCCGAGCAACTGCTCTGGGGCAGTTTCTGTTCGTCCAGCGGCACGAAGATGGTGGCGATTTCCCTGGGCAAGTTCGAACAGAATACGCCGCAGAACGACGATCACTCGACGATGCAGCATTGCTGGTGCTGTTCCGGTTCCGCGCCGCTGGTGGCGCTGGCCGGGCAACCTGCGCAATTGTACGTGGATGCGCGACTGGCCCACGCCGGCGCCGTCCCTCCGACGCTCGACAGCCTCACTGCGCGCCAGCAATGGCCAAGTCTCAACCCCCGCGCCTCGCCTCTGGTCTGATTCCTTTCGCACATACCTGCGCCCTGAATCACTTCGGAGAACTGCCATGTTGAACAGACTCATCCTGCTGGCCGCCCTGTTGCTTCCCGTCGGCTTCGCCCACGCACATCAGTACAAAGCGGGGGAACTGGAGATCGGCCACCCGTGGTCCCAGGAACTGCCACCCAACGCGCCCACCGTGGCTGCGTACTTCGTGCTTCACAACACCGGCAAGAGTGCCGACAGACTGCTCAGCGTCGAATCGCCGATTGCCGCCAAGGCCGAGCTCCACGAGCACGTGAAGCAAGACGACCTGATGAAGATGCAGCCGGTGCCCGTGGTGGATATCGCCCCCGGCGCTACCGTCACCTTCGCGCCGATGGCTTATCACGTGATGTTGCTGGAGCTCAAGGACCGCAGCCTTTTGAGCGACGGCAAGCGTTTCCCCATGACACTGCATTTCGAAAAAGCCGGGGATATCACCGTCGACGTCGCGGTGCAGAAAAAAGCCCCCGACGGCAGCAAGCCGTCGATGCACGCACACTGATCGAGCTTGTCCATGGGTAACCCCCGCAGCAGCCCGGCCCGTCCCCGTCGCCAGCCCATGAGCCTGGCACGCGGCAGCTGGATCAGCCTGTTCGCGATGCTGATGATCTTCATCGGTCCACTGATTTCTCAGTCGATGCCGATGGATCGGCCTATGCCTGCGTCCATGAATATGGACATGAGCATGGGCATGATGGGCATGGACACGATGGACATGTCGACGAGTGCCCAAGCCGAGCACGACGCGACAGCCGCCGAGCACTGTGCCCCCCAGAGCCAGCACCATGCGCTGTGGGAAAAGTGCGGCTACTGCAGCCTGTTGTTCAATTGCCCTGCCCTGCCGGGCGGACAATCCTTCGCCGTTTTCGACACGCCAACGGCCAACACCCACACCAGCCCGTCCCCACGCCTGGGCCATGTCCGGCCCTCCTTCTTCCCGGGTGCCCGCACCCGCGCACCGCCCTTCGCCGCGTAAGCCCGACACTTACTTCACCCGGTCGCACAAGACAGCCCCAGGCTGCCCGACCGTGTCGTTTACGTCTGTTCGATGGAATCCTCATGTCCAGGTTTTCTGCCGGCATCGCTTTGGTTCGATGCCTCCCGAACGAGCCACGGGTTCGTTTACGCCCTATGGTCGCTGCGCTGTGCGGCCTGTTGCTGGCCCAACACACGCTGGCCGATGAGCACGATCATCACGAAGGCCAGCTCGAAGAGCTGAGCCCGACGGTCATCACCGCCATCGCCCCCAGTTCACCCCTGACCGTCGTCACCGATCCCAAGGATCCGCGCCAGCCGGTGCCGGCCAGTGACGGCGGCGATTACCTCAAGACCATTCCCGGCTTTGCCCTGGTACGCAACGGCGGCACCAATGGCGATCCGGTGCTGCGGGGCATGTTCGGCTCGCGACTGAATATCCTCACCAACGGCAGCATGCTGCTGGGCGCCTGCCCGGGCCGCATGGATGCGCCGACCTCCTACATTTCGCCGGAAACCTACGACAAGCTCACCGTCATCAAGGGCCCGCAAACGGTGCTCTGGGGCCCTGGCGCATCGGCCGGGACCGTCCTGTTCGAACGCGAGCCGGAGCAGTTCGGCGAACTGGGCACCCGGGTCAACGCCAGTGTGCTGGCCGGCTCCAACGGTCGCTTCGACAAGGTGCTGGATGCCGCCGCCGGCGGCCCACTGGGTTATGTACGGGTGATCGGCAACACGGCCCACTCGGACGATTATCGTGACGGCAACAACGACACCGTGCCATCGCGCTACGACAAGTGGAACGGCGACGTCACCCTTGGCTGGACGCCGGACGCCGACACCCTGCTGGAACTGACCGCGGGCAAGGGCGACGGTGAAGCGCGCTACGCAGGGCGAGGCATGGACGGTTCGCAATTCAAGCGCGAAAGCCTCGGGCTGCGTTTCGAGCGATCGAACATCGGTGACGTGCTGGACAAGGTCGAGGCCCAGGTCTACTACAACTATGCCGACCACGTCATGGACAACTACACCCTGCGCACGCCATCCGGCACCGGGATGATGGCCGGGCCCATGGCTTCCAATGTCGACCGCCGCACCCTGGGCACACGTATCAAGGCCACCTGGCGCTGGGCCGACGTGCAGTTGATCAGCGGACTGGACGCCCAGACCAACGAGCATCGCCAGCGCAGCGGCATGGGCATCGATACCTACAAGGATCTGCCGTACACCAAGGACGCCGACTTCCACAACTATGGCGTTTTCGGCGAAATGACCTGGTACGTCGCCGACCGCGACCGGCTGGTGAGCGGCGCCCGGCTCGACCGCGCCTCGGCCAAGGACTATCGCCAGAGCATCGGTTCCGGCATGTCGGCCCGCCCCAACCCCACCGCCGACGAGACCCGGGCCGACACCCTGCCCAGCGGTTTTGTCCGCTATGAACATGACTTGGCCGACAGCCCGACCACTCTTTACGCGGGCCTGGGCCACGCCCAACGCTTCCCGGATTACTGGGAGCTATTCTCGCCGAACGCGGGCCCCAGCGGTTCGCTGAATGCCTTCGACTCGATCAAGCCGGAAAAGACCACCCAGCTCGACTTCGGCCTGCAATACAAGAGCGAAACCCTCGAAGCCTGGGCCTCGGGTTATGTCGGGCAGATTCGCGACTACATCCTGTTCGACTACACGCCCGGCATGATGGGGACCACCTCCCGTGCCGAGAACATCGATGCGCGAATCATGGGTGGCGAACTGGGCGCGGCCTACCCGTTGACCGACCACTGGAAGACCGATGCGACCCTGGCCTACGCCTGGGGCAAGAACAGCAGCGATGGCAGCGCCCTGGCGCAGATGCCACCGCTCGATGCCCGCCTCGGGCTGACCTACAGCGAAGACCGCTGGAGCGCCGGCGCCTTGTGGCGTGTGGTGGCGGCGCAGCATCGGGTCGACGAGAACAGGGGCAACGTGGTGGGCAAGGACTATGGCAAGAGCTCGGGCTTCGGCGTGTTCTCGCTCAACGGTGCCTACCGCATCAACAAACACTGGAAGGTCAGCAGCGGCGTCGACAACCTGTTCGGCAAAGCCTATGCCGAACACCTGAACCTGGCCGGCAATGCCGGGTTCGGCTACCCGGCAAGCGACCCGCAGGCCATCAACGAACCGGGGCGCACGCTCTGGACCAAGGTGGACATGAGTTTCTAACCGGCACCGGAGATCCGTCAGCAAGGACACAAACCGTGGGAGCGAGCTTGCTCGCGATGGCGAAGGCACATTCAACATCGATGCAGGCTGAACCATTGCTATCGCGAGCAAGCTCGCTCCCACAGGGTTCGATCCCACCTTGACTGACGGCACAACATAACGACCTATTTGCCCTGCGGAGCGCTTTGCAATGAGCCAACCGAAACCGAATTTCTACAACCTGGCCTGGCGCTGGCATTTTTATGCCGGGCTGTTCGTGGCGCCGTTCATGGTGATGCTGGCCCTGACCGGTATCATCTACCTGTTCAAGCCACAGCTCGACCCATTGATGTACGGCAGCCTGCTGAACGTACCCGCCGGGCATCACACCCTGGCGGCGGACGACCTGCTCAAGCGGGTTCGCCAGGCCTACCCCGAAGGCCAGGTCACCCAATACCTGCCGCCGCCCGACGCCGGGCGCAGCGCGCAATTCGTGGTGATCGAAAAGGGCCGGGAATTGAATGTGTACATCGATCCGTACCATGGCGACGTGCTCGGCGAACAGGATGCGAAGAACAACCTCCAGGCCATGGCCCGGGCCATCCACGGCGAGTTGCTGATCGGCACCATCGGTGACCGGCTGGTGGAAATGGCCGCCGGCTGGGGCGTGGTGCTGGTGGTGTCGGGGCTGTACCTGTGGTGGCCACGCGGGCAATCGACGGCCGGTGTACTCTGGCCCCGATGGCACGTTCGCGGCCGGCTGTTCTGGCGCGACTTGCATGTCGTCATGGGTTTCTGGGGCGCGGCTTTGCTGCTGGTGATGCTGCTCAGTGGCATGACCTGGACCGGCTTCTGGGGCAAGCAGTACGCCGACCTCTGGAATCGCTTTCCGGCGGCGATGTGGAACGACGTACCCAAGTCCGACGTGGAGGCCCGCAGCCTCAACAACGCTCATCGCCAGACCGTGCCCTGGGCCGTGGAAAACACTCCGATGCCGATGTCCGGCGACCATGCCGAACACATGGGCCATGGCCGCCAGCATGAAGGCCCCGCCGCCCCGACGGTCAGCCTGCAGGCTGTGCAGGACATCGCCAGCGAACGCAACGTGACGCCCGGCTACAGCATCACCCTGCCGAAGACCGCCAGCGGCGTATTCACCATTGCCGTCTTCGCCGACGACCCGCGCAACGACGCCACCCTGCATATCGATCAATACACCGGCAAGGTCCTGGCGGACGTGCGCTGGGAGCAGTACAGCATCGTCGCCCGCGCCACCGAAACCGGCGTAATGCTGCATGAAGGCAAGATGTTCGGCCCGCTGAACCAGATCATCGTGCTGCTGATCTGCCTGATGATTCTGCTCAGTGCCGTCAGCGGTCTGGTGATCTGGTGGAAACGCCGGCCCCAGGGCAAGTTCGGCGTGCCGCCGTTGCGTCACGACTTGCCGACCTGGAAGACCGGGGTGTTCATCATGCTGGCCCTGGCGGTGGTGTTTCCGTTGGTGGGCGCGTCGCTGGTGGTGATCTGGATCGTCGACCGCGTGTTGGTTTCGCGCTGGGCGCCAGGCACCAACAGCGATGCCGTACGCTGAAAAAACGATCAGGGTCGAAACAGGTCCCCACAGGACTCCCGTTGAAGGATGCCGTTGCAGATGTGAAGACTTTTCACCTCGATGACGCTGACCCCTTCGACCTCGTTGGGCGTGCCTCCACCGTAGGCGTTTCTGCACGTCACGGTGATCCGGCATTGCCCGTTGCCCTGAGGCTCGATCATCGCGCGAGGTGGGCGCCCCTCCACGGCGCTCACCGTCGCCTTGCAGCTGGAGCTGATGGGGTTGGCTCCCCATGCCTGCTCGCAGGAAAGCTCGGAAGTAGCAGCAGGGCGGATGAACAGACACCAGAAGGTCAGCACGCCGACAAACACCCGAAACCTGGACATTGTCATGGCTTTCAACCTCGCTTGAGGAGAAGCAGGCCGACCCGCATCCAACAGGCCTTGCGGTCATTCTCGATACCAATGCCGCTTCAGACCACTTCGGTCGCAAGCGACAGCACTCGGGGCAAAACGGCAAGCGCGGAGTCGACGCTGATTCCGCGCTGCCCGACCTCGACGCCTTTCAAAGTCATGGAGCGACCTTGAGCACTCCGTTGATATTTTGCAGCTTGGACAGCGTATCGGGCGTGCCACGGAAGGAGTTTGGCATGCCATTGTGGGTTGGGCCTACCGTGCACCAGGTATGAAGCAAGCACTGCCCGTTGCCTTCATCCTTGATATCGGCCCAGCCGCCCCCTATTCCTTGGCCTTGCGCCCCGCAACTCTGGGCGGCCGAGCTTTTGCGCCACCCCTCGGTGCAGTCATCCGCCAGCGCGATTTGATGAATACCTGCCAGCAATGCTGCCAGGGTAAGTCCATTTATCAATCGGTTCATCGATTCATCCTCATGATGAGTAGTGGAGACTCCAGAGTAAAGCCAACCGCAACCAGATAAACTGTAATAAATGACAGTGCATTTAACTGATTAGGAATTACCTCGCTCTTTTTTAGACGGCAAAGCTACAACGCAATCACTGCCCCGGTTGCGGGATGAGCTGTCAACCGGAGCCAATCTAATCCTGCGGTTGAAGACGGCGCGTTAACGGAAAGCGGCGTGAACCATTACAATCGCGCCCGCTATTGGAAAAACGCGAACACAACCCTGTGGGATGCGCGCGCCACCATGACTTGAGTAGATGCATGACCTCCCTGTCCCTCACCCATCTCGCCTGGACGCCCCTGGGCCACGGTCACTGCCACCATCAGTTCCAGCTGCGGGACGTCACGCTGCAGGTGGCGGCCGGTGAATTCGTCGGGTTGATCGGGCCCAACGGCAGTGGCAAGACCAGCCTGTTGCGCTGCGCCTATCGTTTCAGCCGACCGGAACATGGCGAGGTGAAGCTGGCCCATTACAACGTCTGGCAACAATCCTCGCGCTGGTGCGCTCAACGCATCGCCGTGGTGCTGCAGGAGTTTCCCGACGCCTTCGGCCTGACGGTGGAAGAAGTAGTCGCCATGGGCCGCACTCCTCATAAAGGCCTGTTCGATGGCGACGATCACGAGGATCGGCGGCTTGTGCGCCAGGCACTGGCATCGGCCGGTCTGGAAGGCTTTGGCGACCATGCATTCGCGACCCTCTCGGGCGGTGAAAAACAACGGGTTATCCTTGCCCGCGCACTGGCCCAGCAGCCACAACTGCTGATCCTCGACGAGCCGACCAACCACCTCGATCCCCGCTATCAGCTGCAACTGCTGCAACTGATCAAGGGCCTCGGCATCGGTACCCTCGCCAGCCTCCATGACCTGAACCTCGCCGCTGCCTTCTGCGACCGGCTGTACGTGATCGACCACGGCCAGATCGTCGCCAGCGGCACGCCGGCAGAAGTCCTGACCGCCGCGCTGCTGCGCGAAGTGTTCGGTATCGAAGCCCTGGTGGACGAACATCCCCTGGCCGGCTACCCACGAATCACCTGGATAACCCAACAATGACCCTGCGTTCCCTGCTGCTTCTGCCCATGCTGCTGTGCAGTGCCCACGCCCTGGCCGAAGCCACCCGCTACCCGCTGACGATCGAAAGCTGCAACCGCCAGGTCGTGTTCGACCAGGCCCCCCGGCACGCCGTCAGCCATGACATCAACATGACCCAGATGATGCTCGCCCTCGGGCTCAAGCCACGCATGGTGGGCTACAGCGGCATCAGTGGCTGGAAGTCGGTGACTCCCGAGATGGCGAAGATCCTCGAAGGCCTGCCGGAGCTGGCGGCCAAGTACCCCTCCGTGGAAACCCTGCTCGATGCCAACGTGGACTTCTTCTTCGCCGGCTGGGACTACGGCATGCGCGTGGGCGGCGACCTGACACCGCAGACCCTGCAACCCCTGGGGGTCAATGTGTATGAGCTGACCGAGTCCTGCGCGTTCGTGATGAAACGTCCGGCGGCGTCCCTGGAAGATACCTATAACGACCTGCGCAACCTCGGCAAGATCTTCGACGTCCAGGATCGCGCCAATGAACTCATCGCCACGATGCAGGCGCAAGTGGCCGAAGTCCGCGAACAGTTGCCCGCCGATCGACCGCGGGTGTTCCTGTATGACAGCGGCGAAGACCGGGCCATGACCTCCGGGCGCCTGGGCATGCCCCAGGCGCTGATCGAGGCGGCGGGCGGACGCAACATTCTCGACGACGTGGAGACCAGCTGGACCCGGGTGAACTGGGAGAACGTGGTGGAGCGCAACCCCCAGGTCATCGTGATCGTCGACTACGGTGAAGTCAGCGCCGAGCAGAAAAAGCAGTTCCTGTTGAGCAATCCGGCCCTGCAGTCGGTGGAGGCGATCAGGCAGCGGCGCTTCATCGTGATCCCTTATGTCCAGGCCACGCCGGGCATCGATAACGTACTGGCGGTGCAAACCCTGGCGAAGGGATTCCACGCCCGATGACCACACGTCGCTATGGCGCGCTGCTGGTGCTGCTCGGCGCGTTGCTGCTGGTGTCATGCGTGGTGTCCCTGGGCTTCGGGCCGGCGCGGGTGCCGGTGGGGGTGGTCTGGGACATCCTGCTGAACAAGGCTTTCGGGGCAGGCCAAGTCCACTGGACACCCGGCCAGGAACACATCGTGTGGCTGATCCGCGTCCCGCGCCTGCTCCTCGGCGCCCTGGTTGGAGCGGGACTGGCGCTGATCGGTGCGGTGCTGCAAGCGGTGACTCGTAACCCACTGGCGGATCCACATCTGTTGGGCGTCACTTCCGGCGCGACCCTGGGCGCGGTGATCGTGGTGCTGCATGTCGGCGAAATCGTCGGCCTGCTGACCCTGCCCCTGGCGGCGTTCATCGGCGCCTTGCTGAGCATGCTGCTGGTGTTGGCGATTGCCAGCCGCCAGGGCCGCCTGGAAAGCGATCGTCTGCTGCTGTGCGGCGTGGCGGTATCCTTCGTGATGATGGCGGTGGCCAATCTGCTGCTGTTTGTCGGTGACCATCGCGCCAGCTCCGCGGTGATGTTCTGGATGCTGGGCGGTCTGGGCCTGGCGCGCTGGGAATTGCTGGCGGTGCCGGCTGCCAGTGTGCTGCTGGGGCTGGTGTTGCTGCTGGGTATGGCTCGCCCGTTGAATGCATTGATGGCCGGCGAGCAGACCGCCGTGACCCTGGGCCTGAATGCGCCGAAAGTGCGAGTATGGATCTTCCTGATCGCCTCGCTGATGACCGGCGTGCTGGTGTCCATCAGTGGCTCGATCGGGTTCGTCGGGCTGATGGTGCCGCACATCGCCCGGCGCCTGGTGGGTGCCGAACATCGACGACTGCTGCCGGCCTGCGTACTGCTGGGCAGCCTGTTCCTGGTGTGGGTGGACGTGGCCGCCCGGACCTTGATCGCACCGGAGGACTTGCCGATCGGTGTGGCCACCGCTGCCATTGGCGGGTTGTTTTTCATCGGCCTGATGCGCCGCCGCTGACTTGTCACCGACTCGCCCTGTGGCGAGGGGATTGAGCGAAACGTCGCACCGCCCCGTCGGGCTGCGCAGAAGTCCCAGGAACCTGCCGTCGCCATCTATCTGGTTGGGCTGCTTTGCAGCCCAGCGGGGATGAATCCCCTCGCCATAGCTGGCTTGTTCCCGGAGGGCACTTGCCCCACTGCGCGCCAATGTGGCGCATCCCTTCGCACCAATACCCATGACGCGTTCGCTGATGGTGCAGAAGTTCTGCTCCCGTCATTGCCAACTCCCTGTTTACGGGTGTTTTTCCGACCGGGCACACCCCTTGCAAAAGCGCCTTCAGCGTCTGCATCTGCCTTCGAAAAAAATTCATAAGTCCACGGAGATCGCACCATGAAGCGTCGTAGCTTGATCAAGGCTTTTACACTCTCGGCCAGCATTGCCGCGATGGGCATGGCCTGGACCGTCCAGGCCGCCGAGACCATCAAGGTCGGCATCCTGCATTCGCTGTCCGGCACCATGGCGATCTCCGAGACGTCCCTCAAGGACATGGCGCTGATGACCATTGACGAGATCAACGCCAAGGGCGGAGTCAACGGTAAGAAGCTTGAAGCGGTGGTCGTGGACCCAGCGTCGAACTGGCCGCTGTTCGCGGAAAAAGGTCGTCAGCTGCTGACCCAGGACAAAGTCGCAGTGGTGTTCGGCTGCTGGACCTCGGTGTCGCGTAAATCCGTACTGCCGGTCTTCGAAGAACTCAACGGCCTGCTGTTCTACCCGGTGCAGTACGAAGGCGAAGAAATGTCGCCGAACGTGTTCTACACCGGCGCGGCGCCGAACCAGCAGGCGATCCCGGCGGTGGAATACCTGATGAGCGAAGAAGGCGGCAGCGCCAAGCGCTACTTCCTGCTGGGCACCGACTATGTCTACCCACGCACCACCAACAAGATCCTGCGCGCATTCCTGCATTCCAAAGGCGTGGCGGACAAGGACATCGAAGAGGTCTACACCCCGTTCGGCCACAGCGACTACCAGACCATCGTCGCCAACATCAAGAAATTCTCGGCCGGTGGCAAGACTGCCGTGATCTCCACGGTCAACGGCGACTCCAACGTGCCGTTCTACAAGGAACTGGCGAACCAGGGCCTCAAGGCCACCGACGTGCCGGTGGTGGCGTTCTCGGTGGGCGAAGAGGAACTGCGCGGCATCGACACCAAACCGTTGATCGGCAACCTCGCCGCTTGGAACTACTTCGAATCCGTGGATAACCCGACGAACAAGAAATTCGTCGAAGCCTGGAAAGCCTACGCCAAGGCCAAGAACCTGCCGGGCGCCGATAAGGCCGTGACCAACGACCCGATGGAGGCCACCTACGTGGGTATCCACATGTGGGCGCAAGCGGTGGAAAAAGCCAAGTCCACCGACGTCGACAAGGTTCGCGAAGCCCTGGCCGGCCAGACCTTCGCGGCACCGTCGGGCTACACGTTGACCATGGACAAGACCAACCACCACCTGCACAAGCCGGTGATGATCGGCGAGATCCAGGCCGACGGCCAGTTCAACGTGGTCTGGCAGACCGAAGGCCCGATCCGTGCCCAACCGTGGAGCCCGTTCATCGCCGGCAACGACAAGAAGCCTGACTATGCGGTGAAGAGCAACTGAGTCCATGGGTGTCGGCCCGGATCCCCGGGCCGATACACAACCCTGTGGGAGCGAGCTTGCTCGCGATAGCGGTGGATCAGCCAGAAGAACAGTGACTGAGACTGCGCTATCGCGAGCAAGCTCGCTCCCACAAAAAGCACTGCGCAAGGCCTAGCATATGCCCACTGCCCTTTACCGCCTCATTCTCGCCCTGGTGCTACTGCTGCCACTGGAGGCCCACGCCGGTGACGCCGAAGACTTCGTCGCCGCCAACCCGACCCAGCAGGCCAGGTTGCTTGAAACCTGGGCCGCGCAACCTGAGCCCGAGCGTGTCGAACTGATCGACGCCTTGCAGCGGGGCCAACTGACCATCGATGGCCAGCCGAAGACCCTGCGCCTGAACAACCGCTTGCGAGGGCTGGTGGAAACCGCCCTGGCCAGCCATCAACTGCTCGCCGCGGATGCCCGCGTACGCCTGGGCGCCGCGCAGCAATTGCAAAAAAGCGCCCGCCCGGCGCAACTGGCATTCCTCGACCGGCAACTGGCCGGCGAACAGGACGAAGATGTGCACGCCGCCCTGAGCCTGGCCCTGGCGAACCTGCAACTGGTGGACAGCAACCCGAGCGTGCGCCTGAACGCCGTCCGGCTGCTGGGTGAAACCGGCGACCCACTGGCTCGCACACGCCTGGAAGGCCTGCTCGAACCCGGCGTCGAAACCGATGCCGGCGTGCGCACCGCCGCCGAAACCAGCCTCGGCCAGGTCAAGCGCAAGCTCCTGGTGGGCGAACTGCTGGGCCAGGCCTTCAGCGGCATGTCCCTGGGTTCGATCCTGCTGCTGGCGGCGCTGGGCCTGGCGATCACCTTCGGCCTGCTGGGTGTGATCAACATGGCCCACGGCGAGATGCTCATGCTGGGGGCCTACTCCACGTATGTCGTGCAGATGCTGTTCCAGCGCTTCGCGCCGGGTGCCATCGAGTTCTATCCGCTGATCGCCCTGCCAGTGGCGTTCTTCATCACCGCCGCCATCGGCATGGCCCTGGAGCGCACGGTGATCCGTCACCTCTACGGGCGCCCGCTGGAAACCCTGCTCGCCACCTGGGGCATCAGCCTGATGCTGATCCAGCTGGTGCGCCTGGTGTTCGGCGCGCAGAACGTCGAGGTCGCCAACCCGGCCTGGCTGTCGGGTGGGATCCAGGTATTGCCGAACCTGGTGCTGCCGTACAACCGTATCGTGATCATCGCCTTCGCGCTGTTCGTGGTGGTGTTGACCTGGCTGTTGCTGAACAAGACCCGCCTGGGCCTGAACGTGCGCGCCGTCACCCAGAACCGCAACATGGCCGCCTGCTGCGGCGTGCCCACCGGTCGCGTGGACATGCTCGCCTTCGGCCTCGGCTCGGGCATTGCCGGGCTCGGTGGCGTGGCCCTGAGCCAGATCGGCAACGTCGGCCCGGACCTGGGCCAGAGCTACATCATCGACTCGTTCTTGGTGGTGGTCCTGGGCGGCGTCGGCCAGTTGGCCGGCAGCGTGTCCGCCGCGTTCGGCCTGGGCATCGCCAACAAGATTCTCGAGCCGCAGATCGGCGCGGTGCTCGGCAAGATCCTGATCCTCGCGCTGATCATTCTGTTCATCCAGAAGCGTCCGCAAGGCCTCTTCGCCCTCAAAGGACGGGTAATCGACTGATGAACCAGCCCCTGATGCTCACGGCCGCGCAAAAGGCCGGTCCCAAAACCACCTTCATCGTTGGCGCGGTGATCCTGGCACTGTTGCTGAGCCTGCCGCTGCTGTCGCTGCTGCCACCGGACAACACACTGCACGTGTCGGCCTATACCCTGACACTGGTGGGCAAGATCCTCTGCTATGCCATCGTCGCCCTGGCGCTGGACCTGGTCTGGGGCTACGCCGGGTTGTTGTCCCTGGGCCACGGCCTGTTCTTCGCCCTGGGCGGCTACGCCATGGGCATGTACCTGATGCGCCAGGCCGCCGGGGATGGCTTGCCGGCCTTCATGACCTTCCTGTCGTGGAGCGAACTGCCCTGGTACTGGACCGGCACCGACAGCTTCCTCTGGGCCCTGTGCCTGGTGGTGCTGGCGCCGGGGCTGCTGGCGCTGGTTTTCGGGTTCTTCGCCTTTCGCTCGCGGATCAAGGGCGTGTATTTCTCGATCATGACCCAGGCCCTGACATTCGCCGGGATGCTGCTGTTCTTTCGCAACGAAACCGGTTTCGGTGGCAACAACGGCTTCACCAATTTCCGCTCGATCCTGGGCTTCGGCATCACCGAACCCGGCACCCGCGCCGTACTGTTCCTGCTCACCGTGCTGTTGCTGGTGGCCAGCCTGTTCATCGGCTGGCGACTGGCCCGCAGCAAGTTCGGCCGGGTACTGACCGCCCTGCGGGACGCGGAAAACCGCCTGATGTTCTGCGGCTACGATCCACGGGGCTTCAAGCTCTTCGTCTGGGTATTGAGCGCCATCCTGTGCGGCCTGGCCGGCGCGCTGTATGTGCCCCAGGTAGGCATCATCAACCCCAGCGAAATGTCGCCGACCAATTCCATCGAGGCCGCCGTGTGGGTGGCACTCGGCGGGCGCGGCACGTTGATCGGCCCCCTGCTGGGCGCCGGCGTGGTCAACGGCATGAAGAGCTGGTTCACCGTGGCCTTCCCGGAATACTGGCTGTTTTTCCTCGGTGCGCTGTTCATCGTCGTGACCCTGTACCTGCCCAGGGGCGTGATCGGCCTGCTGAAGAAAAGGGCTGAACAATGAGAATCACAGCGAGTGTCGAATTCATGCTCGAACCTGCTTTCTTCCCCACGGAGCCCAACAAGGACGCCGGTAGCAGCCGCGACGCCATCGGCCTCGGCCAGGCGGCGGGCGTCGGCCTGAACACCCGCCATGGCACCATCCTGACCCTGGAAGACATCAGCGTCAGCTTCGACGGCTTCAAGGCCCTGAACGACCTGAACCTGTACATCGGCGTCGGCGAGCTGCGCTGCATCATCGGCCCCAACGGCGCGGGCAAGACCACCTTGATGGACGTGATCACCGGCAAGACCCGCCCCAGCCATGGCAAGGCCTGGTTCGGCGAGACCCTGGACCTGACCAGCATGAGCGAGGTGCAGATTGCCCAGGCCGGTATCGGTCGCAAGTTCCAGAAGCCCACGGTATTCGAGGCCCTGAGCGTGTTCGAAAACCTGGAGCTGGCATTGAAGGCCGACAAATCGGTCTGGGCCAGCCTGCGGGCCAGACTGACCGGCGAGCAGCGCGACCGCATCGACGAAGTGCTGGAGACCATCCGCCTCACGCCGTCGGTCAACCGCGCGGCAGGGTTGTTGTCCCACGGGCAGAAGCAGTTCCTGGAGATCGGCATGCTGCTGGTACAGGACCCGCAATTGCTGCTGCTCGACGAGCCGGTGGCGGGCATGACCGACGCCGAAACCGACTTCACCGCCGAACTGTTCAAGACCCTGGCGGGCAAGCATTCGCTGATGGTGGTGGAACACGACATGGGCTTCGTCGGCACCATCGCCGACCACGTCACCGTGCTGCACCAGGGCAGCGTACTGGCCGAAGGGTCACTGGCGCAGGTACAGGACAACGAACGGGTGATCGAGGTGTATCTCGGTCGCTGAGCGGCAAATGCTGCTCCCACAGGGAACTTCAGGAGAATCTGGAACATGCTGCAAGTCGACAAGCTGCACCAGTACTATGGCGGTAGCCACATCCTGCGAGGCCTGTCGTTCGACGCCAAGGTGGGCGAGGTGACCTGCCTGCTGGGGCGCAACGGCGTGGGCAAGACCACGCTGCTCAAATGTCTGATGGGCCTGTTGCCAGCCAGGGAAGGCGCGGTGAATTGGGAAGGCAAGGCCATCACAGCGTTCAAGCCGCACCAGCGGGTCCACGCGGGCATCGCCTATGTGCCCCAGGGCCGGGAAATCTTCGGACGGTTGACCGTGGAAGAAAACCTGCTGATGGGCCTGTCGCGCTTTCCGGGGTCCGAAGCCCGGGAGGTACCGGCGTTCATCTATGAACTGTTCCCGGTGTTGCTGCAGATGAAACAGCGCCGCGGAGGCGACCTCTCCGGTGGGCAGCAACAACAGCTTGCCATCGGCCGGGCCCTGGCCAGTCGCCCGCGGCTGCTGATCCTCGACGAACCCACCGAAGGCATCCAGCCGTCGGTGATCAAGGAAATCGGGGCGGTGATCAAGAAACTGGCGGCCCGGGGTGACATGGCGATTCTGTTGGTGGAGCAGTTCTACGACTTCGCCGCCGAACTGGCCGATCAATACCTGGTGATGTCCCGGGGCGAGATCGTGCAGCAGGGGCGCGGAGAAAATATGGAAGCCGAGGGTGTGCGCGGGCTGGTTACGATCTAGTCTGTAGCGTCCTGACGATAATCAGAAATCATGAATCTACCTGTCTGTTCATTGGCGCCTCCGGCCCTGTTCACTCCCAGCTGGCACGCCGAGCTGGAATTGGGCTACGCCCGATTCGGTGAGTGCACACGCCCGGTACAGCGCCGTCACAAAGGCCCGCTGCGGGTGCAGAAGCACTTGTACGCCGAAGGTCCCGAGGTGTGCCAGCACATCATCGTCCACCCGCCCGGCGGGATTGCCGGCGGTGACCGGCTGGACATCTCGGCCCACGTCGGCCCTGGCGCCTGGACGCAACTGACCAGCCCGGGCGCGGCCAAGTGGTACCGCGCAGCGGGGCCCGCCTATCAGCAACTGAACCTGAGCGTGGCGGCCGGCGCGACACTGGAATGGTTGCCCCAGGAAACCATCGTCTTCAGCGCGGCCCAGGCCGAACTCAGCACGCGTATCGATCTGCAGGGCGACGCACGCCTGTTCTACTGGGACATGGTCGCCCTCGGCCGACCGGCCAGCGGCGAGCGGTTCGACCTGGGACACTTTCAATCGCGACTGGACATTCGCCGCAACGGCCAGTTGCTGTGGCATGAGCGCCAGCGCATCACGGGCGGTGACGGGCTGCTGGATTCGCCCATCGGGCTGGGTGGCGACCCGGTGTTTGCCACGATGCTGGTGACCGGCGAGATCGACAGCCAGCTGCTGGAGCGATGCCGATCCCTGGGCCAAGCGGTGCGCGGCGACCTGACCCAGCTGCCGGGCCTGGTCGTGGCCCGCTGCCTGGCGAGCGAGGCGCTGCTGGCGCGGGGATGGTTGATTGAATTATGGCGCTTGCTCAGGCCCGCATTGCTCGGAAGAGAGGCCGTACCACCGAGAATCTGGAGCACTTGATCTGCTTTCTGTGGGAGCGAGCTTGCTCGCTCCCACAGGGGGCGTGTTTACAGCGCAAACTATTTATCTGCCCTTATGGATTGCACATGGACCTGACCCCACGCGAAAAAGACAAGCTGCTGATCTTCACCGCCGGCCTCGTCGCCGAACGACGGTTGGCCCGTGGTCTGAAGCTCAACTATCCGGAGGCCATGGCCTACATTTCCGCGGCCCTGCTCGAAGGCGCCCGGGACGGCCAGACGGTGGCTGAACTGATGCACTACGGCACCACCCTGCTGAGCCGCGAGCAAGTGATGGAAGGCATCCCGGAAATGATCCCTGAAATCCAGGTCGAGGCGACGTTTCCCGACGGCACCAAGCTGGTCACCGTCCACCAGCCCATCGCCTGAGGCCACCTCATGACCTACCAGATTCGCGACGCTCGCCCCGCAGACCTGCCGGCCTTGCGCGACATCTACAACGACGCGGTGCTCAACACCACGGCCATCTGGAACGAACAGGCCGTGGACCTGGACAACCGCCAGGCCTGGCTCGACGGCCGGCAGGCCCAGGGATATCCGGTCCTGGTGATCGAAGGCCAAGGGCATGTGCTCGGCTACGCTTCGTTCGGTGACTGGCGTCCCTTCGACGGCTTCCGGCACACCGTGGAGCATTCGGTGTACGTGCGCAGCGACCAACGCGGCCATGGCCTCGGCCCACGGCTGATGGCGGCGCTGATCGAACGTGCCAGGGCCTGCGGCAAGCATGTCATGGTCGCGGCTATCGAAAGCGGCAACGCGGCCTCGATCCGCCTGCATGAGCGGGCCGGGTTCGTCGTCACCGGACAGATGCCCCAGGTGGGCGTCAAGTTCGGTCGCTGGCTCGACCTGACCTTCATGCAGTTGATCCTCAACCCCGGTGCGCCAGCGCCAGCCTTGCACAAGGAGTGAAAAGCCGATGAATCCCGCCCAGTTGCGTCGAGTCCACGCTGAAAGCTTTGCGCATTACCGCCAGGGCCTGATCGACCTGTTGCTCGACGCCGTCGAAAACGGCGCCAGCGTGGGGTTCATGGCCGACCTCGATGCGACCCAGGCCCGCGCCTATTTCGACGAGGTCCAGGCCAGCCTCAACCAGGGCCACCTGCTGCTGTGGGTGGTGGTCAAGGATGAACAGGTCCAGGCCAGTGTCCAGCTTGCCCTGTGCCAGAAGCCCAACGGCCTCAACCGTGCCGAAGTGCAGAAGTTGCTGGTGCGCGGCGATGCCCGGCGCCGGGGCCTGGGCCAGCAATTGATGAGCGCCCTGGAACTCGGCGCTCGCCAGCACAAGCGCGGCCTGTTGTACCTCGACACCGAGGCCGGCTCCGAGGCCGAAGCGTTCTACCGCGCCATGGGCTACACCCGCGTCGGCGAACTGCCCGACTACTGCCAGAGCCCGGACGGCAACTACAGCCCGACCGCCATCTACTACAAGACTTTGGGACAACCGCAATGATTCCAGGCCAATACCAGGTCCAGCCCGGCGACATCGAACTCAACGCCGGTCGCCGCACCTTGACGCTCACCGTCGCCAACCAGGGCGACCGGCCGATCCAGGTCGGCTCGCACTTTCACTTTTTCGAGACCAACGATGCCTTGAGCTTCGACCGCGCCGCCAGTCGCGGCATGCGCCTGAACATCCCCGCCGGCACCGCCGTGCGCTTCGAGCCGGGTCAGAGCCGGGAAGTGGAGTTGGTGGACCTGGCCGGGCATCGCCGGGTGTTCGGGTTTGCCGGGCGGGTCATGGGCGACCTGTAAGTCATGGGTGCCTGCACCCGCCTCATCGCGAGCAGGCTCGCTCCCACAGGGGAACGCGATCAAATGTGGCAGCGAGCTTGCTCGCGATGAGTGAGCGCAGCGAACGGTTTCAACATCCAATCGAATTCCAAGGCAAGCACATGAAGATTTCGAGACAAGCCTATGCCGACATGTTCGGCCCCACTGTCGGCGACAAGGTCCGCCTGGCCGACACCGAGTTGTGGATCGAAGTGGAGAAAGACTTCACCACCTATGGCGAAGAAGTGAAATTCGGCGGCGGCAAGGTGATCCGCGACGGCATGGGCCAGGGTCAACTGCTGGCCGCCGAAGTGGTCGACACGCTGATCACCAACGCACTGATCATCGACCACTGGGGGATCGTCAAGGCCGATGTGGGCCTCAAGGACGGCCGCATCGCCGCCATCGGCAAGGCCGGCAACCCGGACATCCAGCCCGACGTGACCATCGCCATCGGCGCCAGCACCGAAGTGATCGCCGGCGAGGGCATGATCCTCACGGCCGGCGGCATCGACACCCATATTCACTTCATCTGCCCGCAGCAGATCGAAGAAGCCCTGATGAGCGGCGTCACCACCATGATCGGCGGCGGCACGGGCCCGGCCACCGGAACCAACGCCACCACCTGCACCTCCGGCCCGTGGCACCTGGCGCGCATGCTCCAGGCAGCGGATGCATTCGCGATGAACATCGGCCTGACCGGCAAGGGCAACGCCAGCCTGCCGGAGCCGTTGATCGAGCAGGTCAAGGCCGGGGCCATCGGCCTGAAGCTGCACGAAGACTGGGGCACCACGCCCGCGGCCATCGACAACTGCCTGAGCGTGGCCGACCAATACGATGTGCAGGTGGCGATCCACACCGACACCCTCAACGAGTCGGGCTTCGTGGAAACCACCCTCGCCGCGTTCAAGGGCCGCACCATCCACACCTACCACACCGAAGGTGCCGGTGGCGGGCATGCGCCGGACATCATCAAGGCCTGCGGTTTCCCCAACGTGTTGCCCAGTTCCACCAACCCGACCCGGCCGTTCACCCGCAACACCATCGACGAACACCTGGACATGCTGATGGTCTGTCATCACCTGGACCCGAGCATCGCCGAGGACGTGGCCTTCGCCGAGAGCCGCATCCGCCGCGAGACCATCGCCGCCGAGGACATTCTCCATGACCTGGGCGCGTTCTCGATGATCAGCTCCGACAGCCAGGCCATGGGCCGCGTCGGCGAAGTCATCACGCGTACCTGGCAGACCGCCGACAAGATGAAGAAGCAACGCGGCGCCCTGCCTGGGGATGGCGAGGGCAACGACAACTTCCGCATCAAGCGCTACATCGCCAAGTACACCATCAATCCGGCGATCACCCATGGCATCAGCCATGAGGTGGGCTCCATCGAAGTGGGCAAGTGGGCCGACCTGGTGCTGTGGCGCCCGGCGTTCTTCGGCGTCAAGCCGACGCTGATCCTCAAGGGCGGCGCGATTGCCGCCAGCCTGATGGGCGACGCCAACGCCTCGATTCCGACGCCGCAACCGGTGCACTACCGACCGATGTTCGCAAGCTTTGGCGGCTCGCGTCACGCCACCAGCCTGACCTTCATCAGCCAGGCCGCTGCCGAGGCCGGGTTGCCGGAACAACTGGGGCTGAAGAAAAGAATCGCCGTGGTCAAAGGTTGCCGCGACGTGCAGAAGACCGACCTGATCCACAACGACTACCTGCCGAGCATCGACGTCGATCCACAGACTTACCAGGTCAAGGCCGACGGGGTGTTGCTGTGGTGCGAACCGGCTGAGGTGCTGCCGATGGCGCAGCGCTATTTTCTGTTTTGATGGTCGACTGACACTGGCCGACTACATATTTCGGTAGGGAGCAATTGGGCGATCCGGGGGTGAAGGAATCCAACCTGTGGTGAGGCGGTAGAGTCTGTGGCGAGGGGATTTAGCGAAACGTCGCCCCGCTGGGCTGCGCAGCAGCCCAAGACTCAGCACCTCGGTGTGTCAGGCCGATTGCGTCCAACCCTTCTCTGGGGCTGATGCGCAGCCCAGCGGGGCGGTGCGACGTTTCCCCTCGCCACAGGGCCTGCATTTAGCTCAAGGGCTGCGTCACTCCACCAGCCGCCCCAACCGCTGCTTGAGCATGCGGTTTTCGCTGCGCAGTTGCTGCACTTCCTCCAGCAGGTCCAGCGCCAGGGCGACGCCGTCCCATTCCAGTTCCAATTCACGCCGCAACTTGGCGGCGCGGCGCGCCAGGACCAGTTCGTAGTCGGTGAAACGCCAGTCGGATGGGGCCTTGCCGTGGGGTTCGAGAATGCCATGGGCGACGATTTCTATCACATGGACATCCGCCAGCGCGGCGGCCTCGCAGAATTCCTTCAGGTTCAGTTCAATGATCGGGTTGTTCATGGTCTGCTTCTCCCAATGCTCTAACCGTGCAGCAGCGGTGTGATGACCTGGGCCGTCAGAAATTCGCCCGTGGATCGAACGCAGCTTTCTTCGCCAGCTCCGCCCACAATGCCTTGACCGACTCGTCGTTGGCCTTGGGCATCACGGCCTTGAGTTGCACGAACAGGTAACCCCGTTCGCCCGCCTTGTTGCGCAGGCCGTGCCCCTTGGCGCGCATGCGCTGGCCGTTCTGGCTGCCGGCCGGGACCTTGAGGTTGATCTTGCCGGTGAGGGTCGGGACAGCCACTTCGGTGCCCAGGGCCAATTCCCAGGGCGCCAGGGGCAAGGTGATGATCAGGTCCTGGCCTTCGACATCGAACTTGGGGTGCGGGGCGAAGCGAATGGTCAGGTACAGGTCGCCATTGGCGCCGCCACCGATGCCTGGCGCGCCCTGGCCCTTGAGGCGGATGCGCTCGCCGTCGGTCACCCCCAGAGGGATCTTCACGTTCAGGCTCTTGGTGGTGTTGCTCACGTGCTGGCCTGCGGCGTTGTGCTGCGGCACCTGGTAACTGATCTTCTTCGATTCGTTGGACAGGGTCTCTTCCAGGAAGATCGGTAATTCCAGTTCCACGTCCTGCCCCCGACGGCCGGCGCTGCGACCCGATTGCCCGCCACCGAAACCTGATCCGCGATTTCCGAAGATCGAACTGAAGAAGTCCGAGAAGTCCCCGGTGTCCTGGCCGCCAAAACCGCCACGGCTCTGCCAGCCCGGCGGCCCCTGGAACGGTTGACCGTGCTGACCGTAGCGCCGCAGGTCATCGTACTCGGCGCGCTTGTCGGCGCTTTTCAGCGCTTCATAGGCCTCGGAGACGTCCTTGAACTTGGTCTCGGCGTCTTTTTCCTTGCTGACATCCGGGTGGTATTTGCGCGCCAGCTTGCGGTAGGCAGCCTTGATCGTGCTGTCGTCAGCCGTCGGCTCGACACCCAGAATCTTGTAGTAGTCTTTGAAGTCCATCGAAGCATCACCATCCGTTATCGACGTCGCACCGCCACGCACAGCATGCCCGGATGAGCGGACAGCGGGTTGACCAACCTCAAGGTTGTGACCGGGCGGCGTATCAGAAGTTTATCGGCAGTCGGTGGCGATTCTTGCGCTCGCCCTGTGACCACCCGTTGATGCATACAAGATTGGGGATAAAACCGGCCCTTTCAAGGCTGGACTGGCGCACAGGCCGTTTTTTCAGCGCACTATGTACATCCTGCGATTCTTTTCATGCCTGCCGGATAGCCGGCCTTCGAATCCGCTGCGTACTGGCATACACTGCGCGGCCGTTTTTTCAACCGGAACCTGGAAGACATGAAAAACGCATCCTCGGCCCGTGCCTGCGGCATCGACTTCGGCACGTCCAACTCCACCGTCGGCTGGCTGCGCCCCGGCATGGAAACGCTGATCGCGCTGGAGGACGACAAGATCACCCTGCCTTCGGTGGTTTTTTTCAATCAGGAGGAGCGCCGCCCGGTCTACGGCCGCCTGGCCCTGTACGAATACCTGGAAGGCTACGAAGGCCGCCTGATGCGCTCGCTCAAGAGCCTGCTGGGTTCCAAGCTGATCAAGCACGATACCAGCGTGCTGGGCACGGCAATGCCATTCAAGGACCTGCTGGGGCTGTACATCGGCCAGTTGAAGAAACGCGCCGAAGCCACTGCCGGCCGCGAGTTCGAAGAAGTCGTGCTGGGGCGTCCGGTGTTTTTCGTCGATGACGACGAACTGGCCGACCAGGAAGCGCAAAACACCCTGGCAGACGTGGCCCGAGCCATCGGCTTCAAGGAGGTCTCGTTCCAGTACGAGCCCATTGCGGCGGCGTTCGATTATGAATCGACCATCGAGAGAGAAGAGCTGGTGCTGATCGTCGACATTGGCGGCGGTACCTCGGACTTCTCTCTCGTGCGACTGTCACCGGAGCGCCGCACCCACGACAACCGTCATGCCGACATCCTCGCCACCGGCGGCGTGCACATCGGCGGGACCGACTTCGACAAGCAGCTCTCCCTGGCCGGCCTGATGCCACTGTTCGGCTATGGCAGCCGGATGAAAAGCGGCGCCTACATGCCCACCAGTCACCACATGAACCTGGCGACCTGGCACACCATCAACGCGGTGTATTCGCAGAAGTCCACCCTGGCCCTGGGCAGCATGCGCTACGACATCGAGGACACCGGTGGCATCGACCGGCTGTTCAAGCTGATCGAACAGCGCGCCGGGCATTGGCTGGCAATGGAAGTGGAAGAAACCAAGATCCAGCTGACCCAGGCCGACCATCGGCATGTGGCGCTGGATCGGATCGAGCCGGGCCTGAGCGTGGACCTGAGCCGGGCGCTGTTCGAATCGGCGATCGACGGCCTGCTGGAGCGAGTGCGTGCCAGCGTCACGCAATTGCTCGGTGATGCCAATGTAGACGTGGGGCAGGTGGACACGGTGTTCTTTACCGGTGGCTCCAGCGGCATTCCGGCACTGCGCAACAGCGTCGCCGCGATGCTGCCCCGGGCACGGCATGTGGAGGGCAATATCTTTGGCAGCATCGGCAGCGGGCTGGCGATCGAAGCGATGAAGCGGTACGGAACGCAGGTCTGATCCCAGACCGAGGCGCCTGCATCGCGAGCTTGCTCGCGATGGCGCCAGGCCAGGCACCATCGCTACCGGATCAGACCATCCCCACCTGCTTCAACTCGCTCTTGAGGTAGGCGTAGTAGATCGGTCCCGCCACCACCCCCGGCAGGCCAAAAGCCGCCTCGAATACCAGCATCGCCATGAGCAGTTCCCAGGACTTGGCACTGATCTGCCCGCCAACGATGCGGGCATTGAGGAAGTACTCCAGCTTGTGGATCACGATCAGGTAACCCAGCGCCGCCATCGCCACCCAGATCGACAGGGACAGGCCGACGATGGTGATCAGGGTGTTGGAGATGAGATTGCCGATGACCGGCAACAACCCCAGCAGGAACGTCATCACGATCAGAGTCTTGGTCAGCGGCAGCTTGATCCCGAACAGCGGCAGTACCACCGCCAGGAAGATCCCGGTGAAGAAAGTGTTGAGCAGGGAGATCTTGATCTGGGCGAAGACGATGTTGCGAAACGCCTTGACCAGCAGGTTCAGGCGGTCGAACAGCGCGGCGGCCAGGGGCTTGCGCTTGGTCAGGTCGGGGATGCGCTGCAGGGCGACGATGGCCCCCAGCACCATGCCGATCAGCAGCGTCACGAACATGTGGGCCGCATCCTTGCCCACCAGTTGCAGGTCGCTCAGGTGCTTGCTCATCCAATCGCCGATCGCTACCCGGAACTCGGCGGCGCTGGCCGGCAGGTAGGCATCGATGAACGGTGGCAGTTGCCCGCGGGCGCGGTCGACCACTGCCATGAACTTGTCCAGGGACGCACCGGGATTCTCCGCTTCATGCAGGAGAAAGCTGAAGGCGCCGGCGAAGATCAGAGTCAGTACGCTGACCACCAGCGTGCCCAGCAACGCCACTGCCAGCCAGCGTGCGCGCCGGCCTTCGATCAACCGCTGCAACTGCGGGGTCAACATGTTGACCAGCTCGAACACCAGCAACCCGGCCAGCAGGCTGGGCAACAGGCGCAACGGCAACACCAGCAACAACCCACCAAAAATGATCACCCAACTGATCACCAACAACACATGACGCTGAGAAAACGTTGGCATACAGCCTCAGAACGAAACGGCGTGAAAGGATTGGCAGTCTGCCAGCGATCCACGGGCAGCACTAGGCTCTGTATGAAAAGCCCAGGGATTGTATCGGCCGTCCCCAGTCGCAGGTGCAGGTATTTTTTTTCCAGGCGCCAGTGGGGCCTGCTCGCGATGAGGCCCCACTGGCCCGGGTTATTTTTTCTTCAGGCAATCGCTCATGAATGCCTTGCGGGCATCGCCCTTCAATGCCTGGGCCGTGGCCGTGGCATTGCAGCTCGTCATACGTTCCTGAGGCGTGACCGGCCCTTCAGGTGGCTTGGTCTTGAGGCAGGACCCCATGAATTCCCGTCGTGCATCGCCCTTCAGACCCTGGGCCGTGGCGTCGGCATTGCAGGTGACCATCAGGGTCTGTTGAGAGTTGGCGGCAAAACCTTCGGTACACAGCAGTAAACCGACCACCAGCAAAGGCACACGCAACCGGTTCATGATGCTTCTCCTTGTAGCCGCGCAAGAGGCGGCGGTACAAAGCAGTGTAGACATCCCCGTTACATCCACGGCCTCTCATACCCCGGCCGCCTTCAAGCGCTGGGCATGCTCGACAAACAAGCGGACCGGCTCGGCTCCTCGCCCCACCAACCCCAACGACTGGTTGACGATGTCGAAATGGTCCAATGGATAGTCGTCGCCGATCACCGTACCCAGGTGTGAACTGAATCGCCCGACCATGCCATCGCACTGCCCCGCCTCGCGGACGAAGGTGCGGGCGAACAGCCGGCAGCTGCGGTTCGTGCCATCGAACAGATTGCGCCCCCTGTCGGTCCTGCCTGGCTGCAGGATCCCGGACCAGGAGTAATAACGTACGCCGTCGACCTCTTCCGGCCCCTGCCCGCCCCAGGTGTCAGGCAGACCCTGTGGATAACGCTCGTTGAACAGCGCCACACCGGTGGTGGTCAGGGATTCATGGGACGCCTGGATATCCACCGGCAGCTTCGGCCCGCGATAGCCGGTCTCCAGCAGGTTCATCAGGGCATTGATCAGCCACAGCAGGGCTTTGAGCAGGCGGCCCTTGGCACGGTCGGATGGGTAATGGATGCGCAGGTAGTCGGCCAGCTCCGAGCCGTGGTTGGGCCCGGCCACCGAGGTGACCGAGGCCACCAGGTCCGGGCGCCTGGCCGCTACGTAACGGGCCGTCAGGGCGCCCTGGCTATGGCCGATCAGGTTGACCTTGCCGGCCCCGGTCTGGCGCAGGATGTCCTGGATCTGCACCAACAGTTGCTCGCCACGCACCTCGGATGAATGCAGCGGCGACACTTTCACCGCCACCACTACCGCCCCTCTTAGACGCAGCGCCGAGACGATCCCATACCAGTACGGATACAGCACCAGGCGAATGAACCCGAGCATTCCCGGAACCAGCACCAACGGATAGCGGGTGGCACATTGTTGCGACATGGGTGGACGTCCTTGTGATCGGAGGGGTGTGCCAGCATCGGCATCGATGATGACCAGTCTATGACACCCCCGTCACTTCAGCCCGCTCACCCCCGCCACGATCAGCCCCACCGAGACCAGCTTGACCAGCGTCAGGCTTTCCCCCAGCAGCACGAATCCCAGCAATACGGTGCCCAGGGAGCCGATAGCCGTCCAGATCGGATACGCCACGCTCACCGGCAGTTCGCGCATTGACAGTGTCAGGAACCAGATTCCGCCGACCGCGGCCACCACCGTGATCAGCGAGGGCCATGGACGGGTGAAGCCTTCGGCGTATTTCATGCCCATGGCGAACGTGACCTCGAAGCCGGCCGCCACCAGCAGATAGACCCAGGCCATCAGAAGGTCCGCGCCAACGCCAGCAGGCGCTGCTCGGCCTCAGCGCAGGACTGGGCAAAGCTGCGCTCGGCCGATTCTTCGCCTTCGGCGGCAACCACGGTCACATCGGTGATGCCGATAAACCCCAGGACCGTGCGCAACAGGGTGTCGGCATGGTTCATCGCCTCCAGCTGTCCGCCGGGACCGAAGCCGAAGTCGCCACGGCTGGTCACGATCAGGGCTTTCTTGCCCAGCACCAGCGGCTCGTAATGCGAGACACCGTTGTCCAGGCTGTGGTTGAAGGTCAGGCCGATCCGCACGATTTGATCGATCCACGCCTTCACCCCGCCCGGCACGCTGAAGTTGTGCATGGGCGCGGAAATCACCAGCCGGTCGTGGGCCCGCAGCTCCGCGACCAGGGTGTCGCTCAATGCCAGGTCCGCCTGCATGGTCAGCGGCCGTGTCTGGGGCTCGGGATAGAAGGCGGCGGCAATGAAGGCTTCGTTGACCGGTGGTATCAAGGTGCGCCCCACTTCACGACGAGTCGTCAGGGCGTCGGGATGGACGGCCTGCCAGGCCGACAGAAAGGTTTCGGCCAGACGCCGGGAATGGGAACGTTCACCACGCGGACTGCCATGCACCACAAGAACACTGCTCATCTGAAGCTCCTTTGATTCATCTACAATGAAAACTGCCTGGAGCCTCAAAATGCGGGCTTTCAAAGCCCCCATGCAAATGAGCGCTTATCAACCCGGATGAATAAATCTCATCCATCCAGCCAATCTGGAGTCTCGATGTTCGCCAACCTGCCCCTCAACGCCCTGCGCGCCTTCGAATCCGCCGCGCGGTTGCTCAGCTTCAAGGCCGCTGCCGAGGAGCTGGCCGTGACGCCCACGGCGATTTCCCATCAGGTCCGCGCCCTGGAAACCTGGCTCGGCGTGCAATTGTTCGAACGCCTGCCACGCCAGGTGCGACTGACCGACGGCGGCCAACGCCTGTTCCACAGCCTGCACGGCGCCCTGCTGGACGTGGCGCAAAGTGTCGATACCTTGCGCCCGCAACGCAGCGGCACCCACCTGACACTCTCCACCACCGCCGCGTTCGCCGCACTCTGGCTGGTGCCGCGACTGGGGCGCTTCTATGCGCGGCATCCGGACATCAAGGTGCGCCTGGACACCCATTGCGAAGTGATCGACCTGCATCAGGACGCCAGCGTCGACCTGGTGGTGCGCTACAGCCTCGATGACTACCCGAACCTGTACGGCTTGTGTCTGTTCGACGAGCGCTTCGGCGTGTATGGCTCGCCCGGGCAAGTAGCCCTCGCGGCCGAGCAGACGCCAACGTTGATCAGCGTGCGCTGGCACAACTCCAAGCTGTACGCCCATGGCTGGGATGCCTGGTGCGCCCAGGCCGGGGAAAACTGGCTCACCCGGCAGCCCTGCATACGCGAATACGACGAGGAGCACTACGCCTTGCAAGCGGCGATCGCCGGGCAAGGCCTGGTGCTGGCAAGCAACATCCTGGTGTCCGAAAGCGTCGCCAGCGGCCTGCTGGTGGGCTACCGCGCGCAGGTCCAGGTCGATGGCGCCGGTTACAGCGCCCTGTGCGTACCGGGTCGCGAACGCCATCCACCGGTGCGTGCGTTCTTCAAATGGCTGGAGGAGGAGGTACGCCTGTCCGGCTCGCAGCACTTGCCGGTCGCTCGGACAGTTTCATAAAACTTTTCCTTTCGCTCATGACTCCCACCATAGGCGTTGTACGAAAAGTCGCCGAGCGGCGACAGGCATCGTTCGTACAACGCCCAGGAATGATCACGCCGACAGAGCGCGACATACAACCGGATCAGCCTCCAGGAGAACGAGATGAGCGACATGCACTTGACCGATGTAACCACCCTGCGCGAGCGGGCGCGCCAAAACGTGCAGAACGGCGCAGTGACCGAGGGCTACAACGCCGATCGACAGGAAGTCGTGCGCCTGCTCAACGAAGCGCTGGCCACCGAGCTGGTGTGCGTGCTGCGCTACAAGCGCCACTACTTCATGGCCACCGGCCTCAAGGCCAGCGTGGCCGCCAGCGAGTTCCTCGAGCACGCAAACCAGGAAGCCGAACACGCCGACAAACTGGCCGAACGCATCGTCCAGCTGGGTGGCGAGCCGGAGTTCAACCCTGACCTGCTGACCCGCAATTCCCACGCCCAGTACGTCGCGGGCAATACGCTCAAGGAAATGGTCTATGAAGACCTGGTGGCCGAGCGCATCGCCATCGACAGCTACCGGGAAATCATCCAGTACATCGGTGAGAAAGACCCGACCACCCGGCGTATTTTCGAGGACATCCTGGCCCAGGAAGAAGAACACGCCGATGACATGGCCGATATTCTGGCCGATCTGTAATCCCGCTGACGTGGACAGGCTCGCTCCCCCGGGCACCGGCCAGATGAAGGGGCGAGCCTGCTCGCGATCCGGGCCCTGAGCCGGCCCATGAGCCCGGCGTTCAACGGGTAGGCTTGACCGTGACCGGTGCCTTGCCGGCCTTCATCTGCTCCAGCAACGGTGCGCACTGGTTAGGTTCGCCGCCGCTGGGCGCCACCAGCGCCAGCAACCCGGCCGCTGGCGCGGCGATCACTCCCAGCGCCACCATGCCGGCTCCGCGCAGCATCAGCGGCACGGCCTTGACGCCCGCCGACGGCTTGGCGAACGGGCCCCGGACATAGAGTGGCGAGCGCAGGGAAATCAGCCGCCAGCCCTTGGACTCCGGCGTGACGGTCAGGTCCAGTTGTTCGGTGGCCATGTTCGCCGTGCCATCGACGTAGATGATCGCGTTTTCGGTGTCGAAGACAAACAGGCGGGTGGTCGCCAGGCCGCTCTTGATGTCGAAATCCGCCGCCGCGCAGTTGATCTTCACCTCCTTGTCGCCAAAGATTTTCCCCACCACGTAGTTGCCGACGTTCAATCCCGCCAACTCCATCAATTCGCGACTGATGGCACCGTCGTTGATGAGCATCTTCAACGTGCCATTGGACGTGCCCAGCAAGGCAGCCACCGAGTTTCCTCGCCCGGCGATATCGGCATCGCCGTTCAGCTCGCCGAAACTGGTTTTCATCGGCTCGAACCCTGGAAACAGTTGCTTGAGCTTGAAACCGCGAGCCGTGAGCCGAGCCCTCCCCTCCAAAGGCTGGGTATGGCCATTGAGGCGGATCTGCGCGTCGAGCCGACCACCCGCTACCCCGAACCGCAGGGGCTCGAGGCTCAACTGGCCATCGGTGAGCACCAGGTGGGTATAAAGATCGTTGAAGGGCAACTGCTCACTGTGGACGATGCGTTTACCGGTGAACTCCACGTCGGCATCCATTGCGCTCCAACGCTCGGTACGGAACTCCTCCACGGGCAAGACCTTGTCCGAAGGTTGTTTGCTGGCCGCGCCGCGGGCCTTCTGTTCGGTGTTGGAGTCTGCGCCGATCAGGGGGGCCAGGTCGCTGAACAGCAACTGATCGGACACCAGCGCGCCACTGAGCTTGGGGCGCGGCTCACCGGCAGCATAGGCCAGGTCGCCATGGATATCGCTGTCGCCGATCCTGCCGTTGAACGCCTCATAGCGAAACAACGCACCACCCGGCTCATGGAGCTTGGCAACCAGGTGACCGTCGGTGGCATAGGGCGGCGAATCCGGCAGCGTCACCCCCGTCAGCGGGTAAAGATGGGCCAGGTTGCTGCCGGCCAGTTTCAGGCGCAGGTCCAGGGCACCCAGGTTCTTCGGGTCGGTGAGGGTCCCGGCCAGCTCGATGCGGGTCTCGGCGATCTTCGCCTGGGCCTGCAATGGGAAGGGCTGTGTCGCATCCTGCAGAGCCAGCAGGCCGCCGACCTTGCCGGAACCGCTGAGGCCCTGGCCGTGATATTGCCCGTCGACCTTGAAGGCGAATGCGTAGTCCTGGGGCAGTGCCCCCTGGTCACGGGCTTTGCTGGCGGTCTTTTCACCGACGATATCGCTGAACGGGACAGGCTTGCCCAGCAGCTCGATCACCAGGTCGAGACGGGTTTTCAATGTCTGGTCGTCCAGGGTGACATGCCCCTTGTCGAAGCCGATGGCCCCAATGTCCACCGTCCAGCTCGACGGCTCGGCGTCCGGGTCTTTCGGATCGAACTGGAACGCCCAGTTCGCACGGCCGTCCGCCAGGCGTTGCAGATTGGCGTTGGGACCGGTCAGGTCGATACGGGGGATCGCCACGCGCCGGGCCAGCAAGGCCAAGGGCGAGATGCGCAGCTCCACGCGCTCGAGCGTGGCCATCTGCGGGCTTTTCGACCAGTCGGGATTGCCCAGGGTCAGGTCCTCGGCCACCACATGAGGCCACGGCACCCACCCTCGCCAGCCACCCTCCTGTTGCTCGCGTTGCCAGAGCACGGCCAGGTTGCCGTTGATGGCGAACGGGCGATGCAACTCTTCGGAAACCTTGGCATTGAGTGCCGGCTTGATCCGGTTCCAGTCGAAAAAGGCTATGACCAGCACCAGCGCCGCCAGCAGCACAACGAGGCTGGCAAAGCTCCAGGCAAGGATTTTTGAAGTGCGCGTCATGCACAAGGCTCCTGATGAAAGACCGGCGCCCGGACCGCGACGCCTGAAAGTCGAACCTGTCGTCGGTTCGTTGATAGTGAGACTGGCGAAACACCCAACAGGTTTAACGCCCAAGGGCGAAAACCTGACCGATCCGCCAGGCATCTGTTACCGCCCCCGCACATTTGCGCGGCACCAGTGAGTACAAAATACCCACCACGGTGCAAAAGCGCACCTCGGAAACCCGCGATCTAGAGCCTCCCGCCCGAACAATCAATTCCGTTGATTATTACCATTGCGTTTATGAACTTTTATATCGACTTATCGAGAGTAGCATTGCCTCCGTACCCACTTTATCGCCCTCCCAAGGAGCAACGATCATGAAACGCCAATTACTGATGAGCCTTTCCCTTTCACTGCTGGCTTCCACTGCTTTTGCACTGCCAGCCTCCGAGCAAGCCACCCCACAGGTCAAGGACAGTCATTCTGTCTACAGCCAGACGGTAGCTGAAGGTGGATCCGACCGCACCCCACTGGGCGAATCCCTGGCCGAAGGTGGTTCCGACCGCACCCCACTGGGCGAGTCCCTGGCCGAAGGTGGTTCCGACCGCACCCCACTGGGCGAGTCCCTGGCCGAAGGTGGTTCCGACCGTACCCCGCTGGGCGAATCCCTGGCCGAAGGCGGTTCCGACCGTACCCCATTGGGTGAAGCCCTGGCCGAAGGCGGTCGTGACCGGCTGGAAGAGAAAGGCCTGGTCGAAGGTGGCTCTGATCGCACCCCACAAGGCCAGCTTTTCGCAGCAGACGGTGGCGACCGCGTCATCGATCGTCGTGACCAAGTGAGCTGAGCCCATGGTGGCCCGGAAAAAAGCCCGATTCCTTCAATCGGGCTTTTGACTTTCAAGACCCCGTGTTTCCCGCCCCTTTCCTTCTACCGTTCGACGCCGGCAAAGCCGATTTGCTAGAGTGCATCGCTCCCCAGAATCAGAAGCCAGCCCTGCGATGCTGCCCCGCGCCGAACAGAAACAACAGACTCGAAATGCCCTGATGGACGCAGCCCGTCATCTGATGGAGTGTGGCCGTGGGTTCGGCAGCCTGAGCCTGAGGGAAGTCGCCAGGACAGCGGGCATCGTGCCCACCGGCTTCTACCGGCACTTCGATGACATGGACCAACTGGGCCTGGCGCTGGTCAGCGAGGTTGGCCAGACCTTTCGCGAAACCATCCGTCTGGTGCGCCATAACGAGTTCGTCATGGGCGGCATCATCGATGCCTCGGTGCGGATTTTTCTCGATGTCGTGCAAGCCAACCGTTCACAGTTCCTGTTCCTTGCCCGCGAGCAGTACGGCGGCTCCCTGCCCGTACGCCAGGCCATCGCACAACTGCGCGAAGGTATCAGCTCGGACCTGGCCGCCGACCTCGCGCTCATGCCCAAGCTCCAGCATCTGGACCTTGCCGGGCTGAGCGTGATGGCCGATCTCATCGTCAAGAGCGTGTTCGCCACCCTCCCCGATATCATCGACCCTCCCGCCGAAGCCCTGCCTGACCATCTCACCCCCCAGGTGAAGATCACCCAGCAATTGCGCTTCATTTTCATCGGCCTCAAGCACTGGCGCGGACTGGGCAGCACGGAGTGACTGCCGACGGACGCTCTTGAGCGTTCCCTTTGCGGGCACACCCCACTTCACAAAATGGTGCACCCACCAGTATCGCGCACCAAATCAATGCGCCCACCTTCATTCACTGAAGCGCCATCCGCCCATTCCCATTGCTTTTTCCTACACCGGCATCCCTTGGCAAGCCCCTTGCTCTAAACACCGCACCGTTCATTGCTGGAAGCACTCCGATGCTGGTGATTCATCGCAGAATCGACATTCAATCCTGCTGGGATGCAGAGCTGCACCTGACTTTCGACGCCCGCAGCAAAAGCCGCCTGCGCTGTTTCAGTGCCGAGGGTGAAGATGTGGGGTTGTTTTTGGAGCGGGGCCAGCCACCGCTGTACGACGGCGAATGCCTGCAGGCCGAGGACGGTCGTGTCGTGCGGGTGTGCGCTCGTCCCGAACAGTTGCTGCATGTCACCTGCACCAACGCCTTCGAATTGACCCGGGCGGCTTATCACCTGGGCAACCGTCATGTCGCCCTGCAAGTGGGGGATGGCTGGCTGCGCCTGCTGGACGACTACGTGCTCAAGGCGATGCTCGAACAACTGGGTGCCCGCGCCGAATCCATCGAAGCGCCGTTCCAGCCCGAACATGGCGCCTACGGCGGCGGCCATCATCATTCGCGACACGGCGACGAGGATTTCAATTACGCGCCGCGCCTGCATCAGTTCGGCGTGCGTCCATGAATCCGGCCTGGGCGCTGCTGCGTCTGGCCAGCCCGCAATTGCCGATCGGCGGCTACAGCTATTCCCAGGGCCTGGAAATGGCAGTGGACAACGGCTGGATCAAGCATCCCGATGATGCGCGTCGCTGGATCGGCGATCAATTGCTGCTGAACCTGGCACGCTTCGAGGCCCCCTTGCTACTGGCACACTGCACAGCCGCCGCGGCCGACGATTGGGATGTCCTGCGGCAACACTGTGAAACCCATCGCGCCAGCCGGGAAACCCGCGAGCTGCACCAGGAAAGCCGGCAGATGGGGTATTCGCTGCAACAACTGCTGGGCGGCCTGCCGGAACTCGACGTCGCGGCCCAGGGTTTCTTCGAACAATGCACCGAGCCACACCTGGCACTGGCCTGGGCCCTGGCGGCCCGCGCCTGGCACATCACCCCCCAGGATGCCCTCGCCGCCTGGCTATGGAGCTGGCTGGAAAACCAGCTGGCGGTGCTGATGAAAACCCTGCCCCTGGGCCAGCAAGCGGCCCAGCGCCTGACCAGCGAACTGCTGCCGCTGTTGCAACAGGCCCAGCACAACGCATCGAACATCGACCCCGAGCACTACGGCAGCGCCGCGTTTGGCCTGTCCCTGGCGTGCATGGCCCATGAGCGCCAGTACAGCCGTCTGTTCCGTTCCTAGGAGACCCACATGAATACACAACCTTTGCGCGTCGGTATCGGCGGCCCGGTCGGTTCCGGCAAAACCGCGCTGACCCTGGCCCTGTGCCTGGCCCTGCGCGAACGCTACAACCTGGCAGTGGTCACCAACGACATCTACACCCGCGAAGATGCCGATTTCCTGGTGCGCAACCAGGCCCTGGCGCCGGAGCGAATCATTGGCGTGGAGACCGGCGGTTGCCCCCATACCGCCATCCGCGAGGATGCGTCGATCAACCTGGAAGCGGTGGACCAGCTGAACCGACGCTTCCCCGGGCTGGACCTGATCCTGGTGGAATCCGGCGGCGACAACCTCTCGGCCACCTTCAGCCCGGAGCTGTCGGACCTGACCCTCTATGTGATCGACGTATCGGCTGGCGACAAACTGCCACGCAAGGGCGGGCCGGGCATCTGCAAATCCGATTTGCTGGTGATCAACAAGATCGACCTGGCACCGCTGGTGGGGGCGTCCCTGGAAATGATGGACAGCGACACCCGGCGGATGCGCAACGGCAAGCCCTTCGTCTTCAGCAACCAGAAAACCGGCCAGGGCCTGGACGAAATCATCGCCTTCATCGAGCGCCAGGGCCTGCTGACAGCCGCCTGACAGCCGGAACCCCCGCCTTTTCCACAATCAACAAGGAAGCTTATCCATGACACTCAAACGCCTCTTCGGCGCCCTGGCCCTGCTGCTGACTCCGGCCCTGGCATTTGCCCACCCCGGCCACGGCGACAATGGCCTGATCGCCGGCCTCGGCCATCCCATCGGCGGGCTCGACCATTTGCTGGCGATGCTGGCGGTCGGTTTGTGGGCTGCGCAACAACAAGGCGCCGCGCGCTGGGCATTGCCATGCACCTTCGTCGGTACGATGCTGCTTGGCGGCCTGCTGGGCTTTGAAGGCCTGGACCTGCCGGCGCTGGAAAGCGGCATCGCCGCCTCGGTGCTCGCCCTGGGCCTGGCCGTGGCACTGGCGGTGCGTCCGCCGCTGGGCCTGGCGGTCGGTGCAACCGCCCTGTTTGCGCTGTTCCATGGCATCGCCCATGGCTTGGAACTGCCGGACATGTCGACCCCGTGGGCTTATGCGACAGGCTTTGTCGCAGCCACGGCGGCGCTGCATGGTGCAGGTTTCGCGCTGGTGCGGGTGTTGCCTCGGGCAGCGGCGCCGTTGATTCGATTGGCCGGGGCAGCTTCGGCGGCGACTGGGGGTTGGTTGCTGGCGGGCTGATTCTTTAGCGCCTGCCAGGCCGTCATCGCGCGCTTGCTCGCGATGACGGACTTGCAGGCGCCATCTCTCTGGAGTCGGTCACTCTGCTACCATGTCGCGCAATCGCCCCCAGCCGTGACGACCTCCACCGATGCCTGATGCTTCCCGCCCCGTTCCCCAGCCTGAATTGATCGCCCTGTTCGCAACAGTGCGTCAGCATTTTCACGACGTGATCGTGCCGATGTGGCAAGGCCCGGGTTGGAACGCCGAACTGGCACTGCCCTATGAAGCCCTGGATGCCGGACATGCGCCGCTGCCACCCCAGCGCTACCGCGCCATGGCCTGTGCGCGACAGTTGTATGTGTTCTCCAGTCTGATGGGCGAGGTGCCAGGCGCCGCAGAACGTGCCTCTGCACTGTTTCGCTCGTTGCAGCGGCACTTCCACGATGCCGAACACGGCGGCTGGTTCTACAGCATCGACCCGCAAGGCGCGCCGCTGGATTCAACCAAGGACCTCTACACCCACGCCTTCATCCTTTTCGCCTGTGCCCATTACTGGGCCAAGGTTCGCGAGCCGCTGGTTGAGTCGGTACTCAACGCCGCCCTGCAAGTCATCGCCCAGCGCTTCGCCAGCCACGACGGGCTCTATGAGGCCAGCCTCGGGCGCGACTGGTCCGAGCTCGGAACAGGCCCCCTGCAGAACCCCCTGATGCATCTGGCCGAAGCGTTCCTCGCCGTGCTTTGGGTGCGTGACGACGCCACTGTCCGACAGGCATTGCTGGCGTTGTGTGATGGGATGTCCGAGCGTTTCATTGACCCGCAGCAGCGCGTCATGATGGAGAAGCCCCTCGGGGCTGTGGATAACTGGTACGAGCCGGGCCACCAGTTCGAATGGTATTACCTGCTGGCCTCGTCGCCCTTGTTGCGTGGCGGCACGTTGCACACGGCCCTGGAGCACAGCTTCGATCAGAGCGCACGACAGGGCGTGGACATGAAATCCGGAGCGGTGTACGCCATGCTCGACCCGCAACCGCAAGCGACGCCACGGGACGCGACCCAACGCATCTGGGCCCAGGCCGAATACCTGCGGGCACTCACGCTACGCCCGGGGAACCAGGGGGCTTTGCTGCGTCAGTTGCAGGCGTTGCAGCAACATTTCCTGCATAACAGAGGCTGGAACGAATGCCTGGACGCCGACGGCGTCGTCAGCCGTCGGGACATGCCCTCCACCACGCCGTATCACCTGCTGACCTGCTATCGCGGACTTGCCGAGTACCTGGCATAGCGCCTCTGTGGCGAGGGATCTAGCGAAACGTCGCACCGCTCGCAGGGCTGCGCAGCAGCCCTGAAAAAGATAGATCGCAGGCTCAGGTCTTAGGCTCTGCACGAAATTGCTTTAAACGCAGGTTGGGCAAGGCAAAAACCGGCGAGGAAGCGGAGTTGACTGGCTGTCAATGAGCATTCCGAGCCGGTTTTTAACGCCGCATAACCAAGTTCCAAACAATTTCGTACATAGCCTAGGGGAACTACGCTCAGCTACGGGGATACCCCCTCGCCACAGAATCTCCCGCTACGCCTTGTTTCGCTCGATGGCGAATCCGGCCCAGGTCTGGCTCACCGGCATCAGCTCCAGGCTGTTGATGTTGATGTGCGCCGGGACATTGAGCACCCAGAAGATGGTTTGCGCGATGTCCTGTGGCTGGATCGGCTCGGCGCCGGCGTAAGTCGCGTTGTAACGCTCCTGATCGCCACCGAAGCGCACCAGGGAAAACTCGCTTTCACACAGGCCTGGCTCGATATTACTCACTCGCACACCGGTGCCTTGCAGATCGCAGCGCAGGTTCAGCGAGAACTGTTTGACGAACGCCTTGCTCGCGCCATACACGTGACTGCCCGGGTATGGATAGTTACCGGCGATGGAGCCCAGGTTGATGATCCCCGCGCCACGACCGTGGGCGATCAGGCGCGGCAACAGCAGGCGAGTGCTGTAGATCAGGCCCTTCACATTGGTATCGACCATCGTGTCCCAATCATCGAGGTCGCACTTGGGCGCCGGGTCGACGCCCAGGGCCAGGCCGGCGTTGTTGATCAGCCCTCGCAGGGTGGCGAAGGACGGGGGAAGATTGGCGATGGCTTCCTCCATGGCCTTGCGGTCACGCACATCCAGCACCAGGCCATGCACTTCGGTCTGCTTCGACAATTCGGCACACAGGGCATTGAGGCGCTCTTCACGACGACCGGTCAGCACCAGTTTCCAGCCGGCCTCGGCGAAACGACGGGCACAGGCTTCACCAAAACCGGACGTGGCGCCGGTGATAAACAGGGTGTTGGACATCGTGTTCTCCTTGCTAAGGCCAATGGATGAAATGGGTCCATAGGATGCCCGGCCTGATGAGGAGCGGCAACTGAACGCCGCTCATGTTCTTCCCCGGCGGACTGCTCAAAAAACAACCAATCGGCTACAAGCCTTGCAGGACAAGCGATGCAGCAGATTGCCCGCACCTTATCCACAGGCACGTCCACAGTAATCGGGGGCAAGTACAAACGCTGCAGGCCGCTGTGCATAAGGCTTTGCGGGACATCTGGAAAATTTTTTCCCTTGACCCTGCGACGCAGGTTGTGCACATCAGGTTATCTGCTATAAGCAGGCACAAGGATAGGCGATGGCTCGAAGCCAGCAACGACGGCCCTCAGCGCAGTCTTTCCAGTGTTTAATCACAGAGTTATCCACAGGCTTGCCCACCGATTTCCGAACGCTTTGCGAGGCTACAAAAGTGTTGACAATAGCCAATGACTCTAAGCAAAAAATCCCTGATCAAAAAACAATCACACGTCTGCAAGCCACGTAAACAAAGGCTTTCAGACAGCTACTCCCACGTTACCCACAGCCAGTTCCACAGCAAACGGGGACAAGTCAAAACCGTGACAAAACAACTGTTTGCGGCGACTTTATGTCGCGGTTTGGCAAGCCTTCAGGATTGTTGTCCACAATTCCCGCCATGGCCCAAAACCCCGTGGGAGCGAGCTTGCTCGCGATAGCGGTCTACCTGTCATTTCTGTATTGAATGTGCCGCCGTCATCGCGAGCAAGGATGGGTGCATTGTGAAGGGATAAAAAAACCGGCGATCACTCGCCGGTTCCTGTTACAGCAACAGCAGCCTCAATGCCCGCCCAGGTAGGCGTTGCGCACTTCCTCGTTGGCGAGCAATTCCTTGCCGGTGCCGGTCATGCGGATTTCGCCGTTGACCATGACATAGGCCCGATCCGACAGCCTCAGCGCGTGGTTGGCGTTCTGCTCCACCAGGAATATGGTCATGCCGGTGGACGCCAGTTCACGCAGGGTGGCGAAGATCTGCTTCACCACGATCGGCGCCAACCCCAGGCTCGGCTCATCGAGCAGCAGCAACTTCGGCCGGCTCATCAACGCCCGGGCAATGGCGAGCATTTGCTGCTCGCCACCGGACATGGTCATGGCCCGCTGGTTGCGCCGCTCCTTGAGCCGGGGAAACAGCTCGAACATGCGCTGCATGTCTTCGCTGGCGAACTTGTCACCGATGGGAATGGTGCCCATCAGCAGGTTTTCCTCGACGGTCATGTCGGGGAATACCCGCCGCCCTTCCGGCGACTGGGCGATGCCGTTGGAGGCGATGTAGTGGGACGACTTGTGCGTGATGTCCACGCCCCGGTAAACGATCTGCCCACTCGCCGCCCGCGGCTGGCCGAAGATCGACATCAGCAGTGTGGACTTGCCGGCGCCGTTGGAGCCGATCAGGCTCACGGTCTCGCCTTCGCCAATGTGCAGCGAGACTTTCTTCAGGGCCTGGATCGGTCCGTAGAAAACGTCCAGCTCCTTGAGCTCGAGGATAGGTCCACTCATACCAGCTCCTCTTCATCGGCACCCAGGTAGGCCGCGATCACTTTCGGATCGTTGCGGATCGCCTCGGGGCCGCCCTCGGCGATGACGTTGCCGTGGTCCAGCACCACGATGTGGTCGGAAATGCTCATTACCATGCCCATGTCGTGTTCGATCAGCACCACGGTCAGATCGTGCTCGTCGCGCAGCAGCCGGATCATCGCGCTCAGCGCTTCGGTTTCCTGAGGGTTGAGGCCGGCGGCCGGTTCGTCCAGGCAGATGATCTTCGGACGGGTACACATGGCCCGGGCGATTTCCAGACGCCGTTGCTGGCCGTAGGAAAGCTCGCCGGCCAGGCGGTTGGCGCAATCCACCAGGTCCACCACTTCCAGCCAGTAGAACGCGTGATCCAGGGCATCGCTTTCCGCCTTGCGGTAGCCCTTGGTATTGAGGACACCAGCCACCAGGCTGCGGTTGACCCACATGTGCTGGGCCACCAACAGGTTTTCCAGCACCGACATTTCCTTGAACAGGCGAATGTTCTGGAAAGTACGGGCCAGGCCGGCACGGTTCACCAGGTGGGTGCCGCCGAACATCTTGTAATACAGCCGGCTGGCGAAGGCTTTCGGCGACACGAAATCGGTAGGACGGAACGGTTCGCCCAGCAGCTTGATGACGTTGGTATGTTCGCCGCGCACATTGAGTTCGATCTTGCCGCCAGAAGCCTTGTAGAAACCGGTCAGGCAGTTGAACACCGTGGTCTTGCCCGCACCGTTGGGGCCGATCAGGGCGAAGATCGAGTTACGCTTGACTTGCAGGCTGACGTCGCTGAGGGCCTTGATCCCACCGAACTGCATCATCAGGTTTTCAACCTGGAGTACGACTTCACTCATGGCGCTACTCCTTTACGCGGCGTCACACCGGTACGACTGATGCGAATCAGGCCACGAGGCCGCCAGATCATCATCAACACCATCAGCACTCCGAACAGCAGCACGCGGTATTCGGAGAAGCTGCGCAGCAGCTCCGGTGCCACAGTGAGCACGAACGCGGCGATCACCACGCCGACGGTCGAGCCCATGCCCCCCAGGACAACGATCGCCAGGATCAGCGCCGACTCGAAGAAGGTGAACGAAGATGGGTTGACGAAGCCCTGGTAGCTGGCGAAGAACACCCCGGCCAGGCCGGCCGTGGAAGCGCCAATGGTGAACGCCGAGAGCTTGACCAGCACGTGGTTCAACCCCATGGAACGACAGGCGATCTCGTCCTCGCGCAGCGCTTCCCAGGCCCGGCCGACCGGCATGCGGGTCAGGCGATGCTTGATGTAGAGCACCAGCAGCACGGTGATGAACAGCACGATGTAAATGAACAGGAATTTCAGGTTGGGGTTGTAGTCGATGCCGAAGAACTCATGGAAGGGCACCCCTCCCTCCTTCGCCCTGCGGCCGAACTCCAGGCCGAGGAAGGTCGGCGACGGGACCGGCATGCCGTTCGGGCCGCCGGTGAAGGACAGCCAGTTGTTCAGCACCAGACGGATGATCTCGCCGAAGCCCAGGGTCACGATGGCCAGGTAGTCACCGTGCATTCGCAACACCGGGAACCCCAATATGCATCCGGCCAACGCCGCCGCGATGGCCGCCAGCGGCAGCACCGTCCAGAAACCCAGCCCCAGGTACTGATAGCCCAGCGCCAGGCCATAAGCGCCGATGGCGTAGAACGCCACGTAGCCCAGGTCGAGCAAGCCGGCCAGGCCGACCACGATGTTCAGTCCCAGTCCCAGCAAGACGTAGATCAACCCGAGGATGACCACGGTAAGCACGTATTTGTTGGCGAAGAACGGGAACACGATGGCGATCACGATCAGCGCGGGGATGATCCAGCGCAGGCGTGACTTGTAGTCCGGCGGCAGCACATGCACGCCGGAACCCGTGGTCTCGAAACCCTGGAGGATCTTCAGCCCCCGGGGGGTCTGCAGGAACAGGCTCAGGGCGAAACGCCCGGCCATCACCACGGCCACCAGCCAGCCGACGCGGGCCGGCTGCAAGTTGAAGCTGTAGCCATCGAGCACCACGCCGACAATCGGCCCGAACACGATCAGCGAGATCAGGCCGGCCAGGATCGCGTCGATGACGCTCTGTTTGATATCAAGCGGTTTATTGGCAGCAGACATACTTATACCTTCGCCACGAGTGGGCGACCCAACAGGCCTTGGGGACGGAAAATCAGAATCAGCACCAGCAGCGAGAAACTGAACACGTCTTTGTAGTCGGAGTTGATCAGACCGGAGAACAGCGACTCGGAGATCCCGAGGATGATGCCGCCGAGCATGGCCCCAGGCAGGGAGCCGATGCCGCCGAGTACCGCCGCAGTGAACGCCTTGATGCCGATGATGAAGCCGGCATAGAAGTCGAACGTGCCGTAGTTCATGGTGATCAGCACGCCGGCCAGGGCCGCCATGGCTGCACCGATGATGAACACGTAGGAAATCACCCGGTCGGTATTGATCCCCAGGATGGAGGCCATCTTGCGGTCTTGCTGGGTGGCGCGGCACATGCGGCCGAGCTTGGTGTACTTGATGATGTAGGTCAGCAAGGCCATCCCGGCGAAAGCCGCCACCAGGATGAAGATCTTGGTGTAGGTGAGCTGGACGAAGCCGGTGCCGATATCCACGCGCATGGCGCCTTCGAGCAGTGTTGGCACGCCCTGTTGGCGGGCGCCCTGGCTGATCTGTGCATAGTTCTGCAGGATCAGCGAAATACCGATGGCACTGATCAACGGTGCCAGCCGGGTGGAGTTGCGCAGGGGTTTGTAGGCGACGCGTTCGATGACCCAGCCGTATACCCCGGTGACCACGATCGTGAACACGAGAGTGCCAAGGATCATTAGCGGGAAGGATTCGATACCGAAGTAAGCCAGCAGAGCCAGACTGATTGCCGCGAGGTAAGCGGAAATCATGTAAACCTCGCCGTGGGCGAAGTTGATCATGCCGATGATGCCATAGACCATTGTGTAGCCGATGGCGATCAGACCATAGACCGACCCGAGGGTCAGGCCGTTGATCAGTTGCTGCAGGAAAATACCATCCATAACGCAATCTCACGCAGTGAGAACCTGCACACCCTTGGGGCGTGCGGTTCTTCTAAGGAAAATACAGATTTACGTCGGAGCGATGTCAGGCGCGACCGGCGAGCGCCTTGGGAACCGGGACGAACCCGCTCCCAAGGAAGCCTGGACGGCCGCTTGAGTCCTTACTTCTGTTTTTCCAACTGGTGATACTTGCCGTTCTTGTCCCACTGGTAGACCACGTAGTCGGAGACTTTCAGGTCGCCCTTGCTGTCCCACTCCTTCTTGCCCATCACGGTCTGGACCGGATTGGCCTTGAGCCACTTGGACGCATCTTCGCCCTTGTTGGACTTGGCACCGTTGAAGCCGGCAGCCAGGGTCTGGACCGAAGCATAGGCGTACAGGGTGTAGCCCTCAGGTTCCGTGCCCTTGGCACGGAACGCATCCACCACGGCCTTGCTGTCCGGCAGCAGGCGCGGGTCGGCACCGAAGGTCATGTAGACGCCGTCGACGTATTGCGCGCCGCCAGCGGTGGTGACCAGTTCGTCGGTCACGATGCCGTCGTCGGACATGAATTTCACGTCCTTGAGGCCTTGTTCGCGCAGTTGGCGAACCAGTGGACCGGCTTCCGGGTGCAGGCCGCCGAAGTAGACTACGTCTGCACCGGCCGAGCGGATCTTGGTAACCACGGCGCTGAAGTCTTTTTCGCCGCGGGTCAGGCCTTCGTACAGCACCGGGGTCACGCCACGCTTGGCCAGCTGGGCCTTGGTGGCATCCGCCAGGCCTTGGCCATAGGTGTCCTTGTCGTGCAGGACAACGACTTTCTTGCCCTTGAGCACGTCGACGATGTAGTCACCGGCCACGATACCCTGCTGGTCGTCACGACCGCACATGCGGAACATCGCGCTCAGGCCCCGCTCGGTGACCTGCGGGTTGGTGGAACCCGGGGTGATGGCGATGACGCCGGCTTCATCGTAGACCTCGGAGGCCGGGATGGTGGACGAAGAGCAGAAGTGACCGACCACGCCGGCGACTTTCTCCTGGTCTACCAGGCGGTTGGCCACGGCCACGGCCTGCTTCGGTTCGCACGCATCGTCACCGGCCACCAGCACGATCTTCTCGCCGTTCACGCCGCCCTTGGCGTTGATCTCGTCCGCCGCTGCCTGAGCCCCTTTCATGTATTGCTCGCCAAATGCGGCGTTGGCGCCAGTCATGGGACCCGCTACGCCGATCTTGATGTCGGCCTGAGCAAACGCAGAAACACCCATCGCAGTAGCGACTGCGAGGGCCAGAAAGCCTTTCTTGTAAAACGTCTGGGACATGAGGTGGTGCTCCAAGGTTTTTTTAGTTGGCACTGCGACTTCACATAGAAGCTCTGAGCAAGGGCCGTGCCATCGGTTTTTTATTCTTCAAAAAGTCGCTGCTTTATTGTTATTTCGACTGTTTCGGGCCCTTTTTCACAGGGCGTGCAACCGTCTAAACCGCACAAGGTGCAACCTTCGATTCAAATGAGTACAACCATCCCTGAGCCATCATTGCAACCAGTGCGCGAAACGACGTGCAACCTGCCTGTAACAACCTGCGTCACCGAACTGCACACTACCGGTGCGCGTTTGCTACAACCCGCACCATAACAGGCTAGACCCTGCGCCGGAAAACGCCGGTCTGTGCAACACTTTTCAACACTCAAATGACGATCCGCAGGCACTGGCCCGCGTGATACAGGGAGAATCCCGCCTCGTACAGGCAACTGCGCAAGCCTGCGCCAGTCACCGGCTGCATGGGTGCGAACGGAATCGGCAGTGCCTTCGCATCGCCGTGGCACAGGTAGTCGGCGAAGGCTTTGCCCACCACCGTACCGGTGGTCACGCCCCGACCGTTGTAACCGGTGACAGCCACGAGGCCGGGCGCCGGCTCGAACAGACGCATCAGGTGGTCAGGCGTGAAGGCTATGCAGCCGGTCCAGGTGCACTCCCACTCCACCGACTTGAGGTAAGGGAAATAATATTGCTGGACCCGGTCGGCCCAGGCCTTGAGAAACCAGGCAGGCTTGCGATTGCCATTACCCAGGCTGCCCAGCAGCAGGCGACCGTCCTTGTCCCGGCGAATACTGCTCAACACCTGGCGGGTATCCCAAGACCCCTGGCCGCCCGGCAATATGCGAGCAGCCGCCTCGTCAGCCAGTGGAACAGAAGCGACCTGGTAGTAATAACCGGGGAAGAAATTGCGCCGCAGCGCAGTCCAGTCGCCCTCGGTGTAGGCGTTGGAGGCGATCACCACCTGCTCGGCCAGGACGCAGCCCTGGGCGGTCTGCACCGACCAGCGCTGGCCCTGGCGTTCCAGGCGTGTCACCGGCGAATGGTCGAACAGCCGGCCGCCCAGGTCCGTGGCGGCCTTGGCCAATCCGCTGGTGTAGGCCATCGGATTGAGTGTGCCGGCGCGGCGGTCGAGCAGTGCCGCGGCGATCCTGGAAGTACCGGTGGCTTGCACACAGGCCTCGCCGGTAAGCAATTGCACCGGGGCGCCACGACGCTTCCATTGCGCCTCGCGACTACGCAGGTCAGCCTCGCCCCGGGCGTTATGGGCCATGTGCAAGGTGCCCTCACGGCGCAATTGGCAATCGATGCCATATTTGTCGACAAGACTGAACACCAGGGCCGGCGCCGCCCCCAGCATGCGGTTGAGCTGGCTGCCCACCGCTTCGCCGAACCCGGCTTCGATATCGTCCGGCGGGATCCACAGGCCGGCATTCACCAGCCCGACGTTGCGCCCCGAACCGCCCTGCCCGGCCCGGTGGGCTTCCAGCACCGCGACGCGCTTGCCCTGCTCCAGCAAATGCACCGCCGCCGACAACCCCGTGAAACCTGCACCGATGACACAGACGTCGGCGCTGATTTCGCCAGTGAGCGAGGGGTGCTCAGGTCTTTGCGGCGTCAGTTTTTCCCATAGACATTCTTCGCGTAACGGCATTGCCAGACTCCGGAAATGAAACCCAACCATCACACTATTCAGTGTGGGAGCGAGCTTGCTCGCGATAGCGATTCCCCAGTCATTCCCCTGTTGAATGTGCCGCCGTCATCGCCAGCAAGCTCGCTCCCACGAGGGACCTTCACGAATCGAAGATCCGGCCCAGGCGACCTCAGTCGAAAGTGATCCCCTGCGCCAGGGGCAACTCCAGCGAGTAGTTCACCGTATTGGTCTGGCGGCGCATATAGGCACGCCAGGCGTCGGAACCGGATTCGCGGCCACCGCCGGTTTCTTTCTCGCCGCCGAAGGCCCCGCCGATTTCCGCACCGCTCGGGCCGATGTTGACGTTGGCGATGCCGCAGTCGCTGCCCACGGCCGACATGAACTGCTCGGCTTCACGCACATCGGTGGTGAAAATGCAGGACGACAGGCCCTGGGGCACGGCATTGTTCAGGTGCAGCGCCTCGGCGAAGTCCTTGTAGCCGACCACGTACAGGATCGGCGCGAAGGTCTCGTGGCGAACCACATCGCTCTGTTCCGGCATCTCGACGATGGCCGGGGACACGTAGTAGGCATCCGGGAACTGGTCTTCGAGCTGGCGCTCGCCGCCAAACACCCGGCCTCCCTCGCTCAACGCCTGTTCCAGTGCATCCTGCATGTTGTCGAAGCTTTGCTTGTCGATCAGCGGCCCCACGAGGTTGCCTTCCAGCGGATGGCCGATGCGGACCTTCGAATAGGCGGCCTTGAGGCGGGTGACGATTTCCTCTTTCACCGATTCGTGGGCGATCAGCCGGCGCAGAGTCGTGCACCGCTGGCCGGCGGTGCCGACAGCGCTGAACAGGATCGCACGTACCGCCATGTCCAGGTCGGCGCTCGGGGCGAGGATCATGGCGTTGTTACCGCCCAGTTCCAGGATGCTGCGGGCGAAACGCGCCGCGACTTTTGGCGCCACTTCCCGGCCCATGCGAGTGCTGCCGGTGGCGCTGATCAGCGCCACGCGAGGATCGTCCACCAGTGCTTCACCGGCATCGCGGCCGCCGATGATCACCTGGCTCAGGTAGGGTGGCGCATCGCTGAAGTTCTTCAGCACGCGCTCGAACAGCGCCTGGCAAGCCAGGGCGGTGAGCGGGGTCTTTTCCGAAGGCTTCCAGATCACCGGGTTGCCGCAGACCAGCGCCAGCGTGGTGTTCCAGGCCCAGACGGCCACAGGAAAGTTGAAGGCGCTGATGACGCCGACCACGCCCAGTGGATGCCAGGTCTCGCGCATGTGGTGGCCCGGACGCTCGGAAGCGATGGTCAGGCCATACAACTGCCGGGACAGGCCGACGGCGAAGTCGCAGATGTCGATCATCTCCTGCACTTCGCCCAGGCCTTCCTGGGTGATCTTGCCGGCTTCCCAGGACACCAGTTCGCCGAGATCGGCCTTGTACTCACGCAACAGGTCGCCGAACTGACGCACCAGTTCGCCGCGACGCGGGGCGGGCACCTGGCGCCACAGGTCGAAGGCATGCTGGGCGCGGCTGACCTGCTGCTCGACTTCGGCGGCGCCTTCCCAATTCACGGCGCCGATGCGACTGCCGTCGATGGGCGAATGCACCGCCTGCGTGCCGTTCTGGTACAGGGCCGGGGCGACGCCCAGGCGATCGAGCAATGCAGCAACCATGATTAATTCCTCAAGCGAAAGACAAAGGATTGGCAGCCGGATTTCCGACTGAACAGACCTGTAGTTGTAGCTGGCCCGAGACTTGCCAACAAACGACCTTTAAGCGAGATATCATTCCGTTTATTCATGCTGCCCGTCACGGGACATACCGAGCGACAGGAAACAAGGCCTCATCATGCTCAACAAACGCTATTTGCCGTCGATCACGGCGCTGCAGTGCTTCGAAGCAGTGACTCGCCACCTGAGTTTCACCCGGGCCGCCGAAGAACTCCACCTGACCCAGAGCGCCGTCAGCAAACAGGTCGCGCAACTCGAGGAGTTGCTGCAGCACCTGCTGTTTCGCCGCGTGCGCCGCCGCCTGCAACTGACGCCGGCGGGCGACCTGTACCTGGGGGAGGTACGCAAGATCCTTTCCCAGGTGGAGATGTCCACCCATTACCTGCGCTCCTATGGCGGCGATACCGAGGTGCTCAGGGTCTCGGCCCCTCCGACCTTCGGCGCCCGCTGGCTGGTCCCACGGCTCAAGGGCTGGCGCCTGCGGCATCCGAAGATTCATCTGGACGTCTGCAGCGAACAGGAGGCCGATGACCTGCTGCAGGGACGCAGCGACCTGGCATTCTATTTCGGCCAGGGCTCGCGGCCCGGTACCGAATCCCTGCGGCTGTTCGACGAGGAGCTGGTGCCGGTCTGCGCACCGTCCAGCCTTCCGGAGAAACCCTTCACCGACCCGACACAACTGGCGGACCTGGTCTTGCTGCAGAATGCCTCGCGACCCCAGGCCTGGCATGACTGGTTCGACAGCCAGGGCTACCACACCGAACACAGCTACCACGGCCCGCGCTTCGAAACCTTCTATATGTGCATCCGCGCGGCCCAGGTTGGTTGCGGCGTAGCCCTGCTGCCGCGTTTCCTGGTGGAAGAAGAACTGGCCGACGGCAAGCTGGTCATCCCCTGGGAACATGCCATGCCCAGCACCAGCGCCTACTACCTGGCCTACCCCGAACACTCGGCGGAAGTGCCCAAGGTGAAGTATTTCGTGGAATGGATGCTGGAGCAGCTCGGCAATCCGGGTACGCCGCAATAGCCATTGGCTTGCCCCCGTGGCAAGGGGACTTATTCCCGCCGGACTGCGCAGCAGGCCCAATAATTGATGGGGCGCCAGGCGCCCAGCGGGGATAAATTCCCCCGCCACAGTAGAGAGGCCTTTGCCACAGAAAAATCGGTGACCAAAAATCTCTGGCAATACCCACCCAGGTTATGCGCCACTAACCCACTCATCCCAAACCGCTGCCCGCCGCAGTGACCTGTCTGGAGAACCCTATGAGCGAGAGCGTATTTGCCGATCGCATCGTGCAGAACCTGCTCGACACCGACTTCTACAAACTGACGATGATGCAGGCGGTACTGCACAACTACCCCAACGTTGAAGTCGAATGGGAGTTCCGTTGCCGCAACAGTGAAGACCTGCGCCCGTATCTGGCGGAGATCCGCTTCCAGATCGAACGGCTGGCCGAGTTGAGCCTGAGCGCCGACCAGTTGAGTTTCCTGGAGCGCATCAGCTTCCTCAAGCCGGACTTCCTGCGTTTCCTCGGGCTGTTCCGCTTCAATCTGCGCTACGTGCACACCGGCATCGAAAATGGCGAGCTGTTCATCCGCCTGCGTGGGCCGTGGCTGCACGTGATCCTGTTCGAAGTACCGCTGCTGGCCATCGTCAGCGAAGTGCGCAACCGCTATCGCTACCGCGAAATCATCCTGGAACAGGCCCGGGAGCAGTTGTATCGCAAGTTCGACTGGCTGGCCGCCAACGCCAGCGCGGACGAACTGTGCGAACTGCAAGTGGCCGACTTCGGCACCCGTCGACGGTTTTCCTACCGCACCCAGGAAGAAGTGGTGAACGTGCTCAAGCATGATTTCCCCGGGCGCTTCGTCGGCACCAGCAACGTGCACCTGTCCCGGGAGCTGGACATGAAACCCCTGGGCACCATGGCCCACGAGTGGATCATGGCCCACCAGCAACTCGGCCCGCGACTGATCGACAGCCAGATCGCCGCCCTCGATTGCTGGGTCCGCGAATACCGGGGCCTGCTGGGAATCGCGCTGACGGACTGCATCACCATGGACGCGTTCCTGAACGACTTCGATCTGTTCTTCGCCAAGCTGTTCGATGGCCTGCGCCATGACTCGGGCGACCCGGTACTGTGGGCCGAGAAAGCCATCGCCCATTACCACAAGCTCGGTATCGACCCCATGAGCAAGACGCTGGTGTTCTCCGATAGCCTGACATTGCCCAAGTGCCTGGAGATTTTTCGCGCATTGCGTGGTCGCATCAATGTGAGCTTCGGAATTGGCACCAACCTGACCTGTGACATTCCAGGCGTGGAGCCCATGAGCATCGTGCTTAAAATGATCAGCTGTGACGGGCAACCCGTGGCCAAGATTTCAGACGAGCCCGGCAAGACCCACTGCAAGGATCCGAATTTCGTCGCCTACATGCGACACGTTTTCCAAGTACCTGCCGCCCTTTCTGACACATCAAGCAAGGAGTGAATTCATGCAAGCCGTACAGCGTGAGATTGCTGAACAGCTCAAGGTCCAGCCACCGTTCGCCGATGACGCCGCCCTCAAGGCAGAGATCGCCCGGCGAGTGAGCTTCATCCAGGACTGCCTGGTCAATTCCGGGCTCAAGAGCCTCGTACTGGGCATCAGCGGCGGGGTCGACTCGTTGACCGCCGGCTTGCTGGCCCAGCGTGCCGTGCGCGAACTGCGGGAAAAAACCGGTAACGCGGCCTACAAGTTCATTGCCGTGCGCCTGCCGTACGAAACCCAGTTCGATGAGCATGAAGCGCAGGCCTGCGTCGACTTCATCGAGCCTGACGAGCGCCACACCGTCAACATCGGCCCGGCGGTCAAGGCCCTGGCCAAGGAAATCCTGGCGTTCGAAGGCAAGGGGCCCGGCTCGCGGGACTTCGTGCTGGGCAATACCAAGGCGCGGATGCGCATGGTGGCGCAATACACCATCGCCGGCGCCGAGCAAGGCCTGGTGATCGGTACCGACCATGCGGCCGAAGCGGTCATGGGGTTCTTTACCAAGTTCGGTGACGGTGCCTGCGACCTGGCGCCGCTGAGCGGCCTGGTGAAGAATCAGGTCCGGGCGATTGCCCGTGACTTCGGCGCGCCGGAATCGCTGGTGGAAAAGGTCCCCACGGCCGACCTGGAAGACCTCTCCCCGGGCAAGCCCGACGAAGCGGCCCATGGCGTGACCTATGGCGAGATCGACGACTTCCTGCATGGCAAGACGATACGGGAAGAAGCGGCCAGGATCATCTGCGAGACCTATCGCAAGACCGAGCACAAGCGGGTATTGCCCTACGCCCCGTGACAGCCGGGAGCCTGATCTGGCGTCATCGCGAGCAGGCTCGCTCCCCGATTGCCAGGCATAAAAAAAGCGCCCTGCATGGGCGCTTTTTTGTGCCTGAAGGTATTACTTCAGGGTAACGGTGCCTTTCATCATCGAGATGTGGCCCGGGAACGAGCAGAAGAAGCCGTATTTTTCGTCCGCCTTGAGTTTCGAGACATCGAAGGTGACCGAATCGGTCTCGCCACCGCCAATGAGCTTGGTGTGGGCGATGATGCGAGCGTCGCCATCCTTGAGGTAGTTCTTGTCGACACCCGCGCTCAGGCCGTCAGTGGCAATCGGCTGCATGTCGGTATCTTTGCTCAGCACCCAGTTATGGCCCATGACGTTTTTCGGCAATTTACCGGTGTGCTTCAATTCGACGGTGAACGTCTTGCAGCTCTTGTCGATCTCGATGGCCTTGGTGCTGAAGGACATCTGGTCGGTCGAGTCGACGGTGGTCTTGCACTCCGCTGCCATCAGTTGGCTGCTAGCCAGTGTCAACAGGGATACTGCTACAAGTTTGGCAAACATCGTGAATCTCCAAGGCATGGTTAAGAAAAATTCCCTCGTCGGGGAAGACTGCCTGAATTTCAGACAAGTTCCTATGACCTGAGTCAAAAATTGTATACAACTTAAGGCTATCAGCCTGATGGATACAATCAACCGGCCATACGTACTGCACCGCTCTATGATCGGCCTCATCACCTTCGAGGAGCGACCACCATGAATTTCAACAGCCTGATATGCAGCCTGCTCGCCGCGTACGCCTGTGGCGCCAGTGGTACCTACGAAAAACCCCGGCGCGAGATCTAAGCCTTCGCAATCTTAAGCCCAGGCTTTACTCTGGAGCGGTTATCGATTCTGGAGTAAAGCATGTCCTTAGCTTCTGTTTGTATTTTCTGCGGTGCCAGCACCGGTGCCAACCCGGCCTATCGCGAAGCGGCACAGGCCCTGGGCCGAGCCTTGGCGGAACGAAAGCTGACGCTGGTCTATGGTGGCGGCGCCGTCGGCCTGATGGGCATCGTCGCCGATGCGGCCCTGGCGGCGGGTGGTGAAGTCATCGGGATCATCCCGCAAAGCCTCAAGGACAAGGAAATCGGCCACAGTGGCCTGACCCGCCTGGAAGTGGTCGATGGCATGCATGCGCGCAAGGCCCGCATGGCCGAACTCAGCGATGCCTTCATCGCGCTGCCCGGTGGCCTGGGCACGCTGGAAGAACTGTTCGAAGTGTGGACCTGGGGCCAACTCGGCTACCACGGCAAACCGCTGGGGCTGCTGGAAGTGAATGGTTTCTACAGCAAGCTCACCGGCTTTCTCGATCATATCGTCGAGGAAGGCTTCGTCCGCCCCCCTCATCGCGACATGCTGCAAGTCAGCGAGTCGCCACACAACCTGCTCGATGCACTGGCGCAATGGCGGCCCTCGGTGCAGCCAAAATGGGAACAGCAAAAAGCCAGCTAACGGCTCGGTCCCGATACAGGGCAGAATATGTGCCGCTCAACCTCACCTTCGACCCCAGAGGATTGCCCATGGCCAAACCCAATTATTCCTTCGCCAAACGTCAGAGAGACCTGGCCAAGGAGCAGAAGAAAGAGGAAAAGCTCCAGCGCAAGAAAGCTACAGCCGAAGAAGCGGCACTGACCCCGGATACCGAAGGCGACGTGACGGCACAACAGGATGCCGATACACCGAAAGATCAGGTGCCCGACGCCTGATACCCCCCGGGCCCGATGATCCGATCCGGCCCCTCGATTCCGTGTCCCGGGCTGGCAGCCCCACTGCCGGCCCTCACGACGCCAGGGCCTTGATGATCGACTGGCGATAACCCGTCGGCAGATTCGCTGGCAACCGTTGCGGCTCGAACAGGCCGATTTCCTTGTGCTCATGACTGATCGCCGGCACGAAGCCCCCCTGCAACTGGCAGCGGTAAGTGGCGATGAAGACGTGCTTGCCGGGGATGACCTCGAACAGATACGAATCCAGCGGTTCTCCCACGCTCACCTCGACGGCCAGCTCCTCGGCAATCTCCCGCGCCAGGCATTGAGGCGCCGTCTCACCCAGCTCGATGCGTCCACCCGGCAGCTCCCACTCGTCCCGTTCGTTGAGCATCAGCACGACCAGGCCTTCGGGGGATTGCAGTACGCCTTTGATGGATACCGGGAACATGGGTAAACCTCGTCATCCGATTGAACACAACCTGTGGGAGCAAGCTCGCTCCCACAAGGATTTCATGACTCCAGCGGCATCACTGTCACCCGCACCTCGGGATCATGATTGCCACCTCCCAGGATCACCCCGCGCAGCGGTGACACGTCGGAGAAATCCCGGCCCCAGGCCAGGGTGATGTGCTCCAGGGCAGGCAACACGTTGTTGGTCGGGTCGAAATCCACCCAGCCCAGTACCGGGCAGAACACCGAGACCCAGGCATGGGATGCATCGGCACCGATCAGCCGGGGCTGGCCAGGGGGTGGCTGGGTCAGCAGGTAGCCGCTGACGTACCGTGCCGCCAGTCCACGGGAGCGTACGCAGGCCAGCATCAGGTGGGCGAAGTCCTGGCAAACGCCCCGTCGTCGCTCCAGCACCTCCACCAATGGCGTGGCGACCTGGGTGGCCTCGGCATCGAAGGTGAACTCCTGGAAAATCTTTTCCATCAGCGCCCGGATACAGAGCATCAACGGGCGTCCCGGCGGGAAGCAGCTTTCGGAAAACGCCACGAAGCTGCGCTTGAGATGCACATAGGGCGACTCGAAACGATAGCGGCAGGCATCCAGCAACGGCGAAGCCAGCGGCCGACTGCTGTAGGTCAAGGCGCTACAGGTCGATTCCCAGGCAGGAGACCGCTGGAAGTCCGGCTCGGGGCGGGCCAGCACCTCGACGCTCAGCCGGGCGTTGACCAACAGTTCGTCGTGGGGCCGTTCGAACGCCAGGCGGGTCAGCGGGTTGCCGAAGACATCCTGCTCGTCACGCCGGGTCGTCGGCTCCGGGCTGATGGACAACTGCCGCTCGGTACACACCTGCCAGTCACAGGAACGCGGCCACAGATGGGCCAGTTGCTGGGCCAGGGATACCGGGCTGTCGTAGTGGTAATGGGTGTCATGGAGAATCTGGTAACGAGCGTTCATCAGACGGACACCGTGCGCTGGCTGATATCATCGACGTGGGCGAAATGACGCAAGGCCAGGCGGTCCGAAACCTGGCCACTGGCGTCCGCCACCTCCTGCAACAGATCGGCCAGCCCATCCAGTGCCGCACGCAGGCTGGCCTCGCCGAACAACGGATCTTCGAGACAGCGCAGGTCAAAACGTGACAGGCGCATCACCAGCCCCGGCAACGCGGTGTCCCTGGGAGCGCCGAAGTCATCGTTAAGGCGCTTGAGGGTGCGGGCCACCAGTTTCAGCTGGAAGAGCACCGCGTGGGGGTTCTGTTCATCCAGCAGCAACAGGTCGAGCACCGGAATCAACTGGGCCACCGCCAGATAACGCGAGCGATATGTGATGCTGCTGTTGCCCAGCTCCAGTAGCCACTCCAGCCCGGCCTGGTCGAATACCGCTTCGCCACGCAGGAACGCAGCCAGGCTGCTGCTGAGGAATTGCAGGCGCTCCAGGCGCCGGCCGATCATCAGGAAGCGCCAGCCCTCGTCGCGGGTCATGTCGTCCAGGGCGAAACCGGACAATGCCGCCAGGGACATCACCAGGCGGTTGAGAAAATCCATCAGCTCACCGAAATCCGGCTCCCCGGTCTCCAGCTCCATGGCTTCTCGCTGCAGTTCCACCAAGGCTTGCCAGTTCTCCCGGGACAGCTTGCCGCGCACCTGCGAGGCGGCCCACTGCAGGCGTTGCAGGTTGGAACGCAGGCTGAACGACCAGTCGTCCCCCAGCAGCGCCGTCAGCAGACGCTCGGGCAACTCGCCCTCCTCGGGCAGCAGCATGAGGCTTTCCCCCAGGGCCACGGCCGATTGCAGCGCCTGTGGATCATCGCCGTCGACATAACGTGCCAGCATGATCCGCAGCAGTCGCGCGCTGTCATCGCAGCGCTCGCAATAGCGACCGAACCAGAACAGGTTTTCCACGACCCGGGACGGCAGGTAGGGATCGCGCCGGACCAGATCGTGTACGCCCACGGTTCGCTGGGCCTTCCACTGCTCGCTACCCGGGGCCTGTTCTCCCAGCACCCAGGTGTCCTTGCTGGCGCCGCCCCGCTGCATCGACACCACTTCGGCGTGGGCATCGGCCGCCACGCGTGTCAGGCCGCCCGGCAACACCCGATAACCGTCTGCGCCGGATACCGCGTACACCCGCATGCCGATGGCCCGCGGCTGCAGTTGACCGTCCTCGGCCTGCCATACCGGCGCCTGGGACAGGTGCGCCAGCTCCTGGGCGACATACGCATAGGGTCGCGCCCGGATACGCGCCGCCAACAGGTCGCGCTGCTCGTCGTCCAGGTCGCGGCCGAACACCGGGCTGAAACTCTGGGAAGGAAAGGCCGGCCTGATCAGCAACTGAGGCAGTTTCTCCAGGGCCTGGGCCAGCACTGGCGGCTCGCCGCACCACCAGGTGGCGATGGACGGCAATATGAGCGTCTCGCCGAACAGGAACTCGCAGATCTTCGGCAGGAATCCCAGCAGCCCCGGAGACTCCAGTACGCCGCTGCCCAGGGCATTGGCCACCAGCACCCGGCCCTGGCGCACCGCCTCCAGCAAGCCCGGCACGCCCAGGGCCGAGTCGGTGCGCAGCTCCAGGGGGTCGCAGAAGTCGTCGTCGAGCCGGCGCATGATGGCGTGGACCCGGCGCAACCCGCTAAGCGTCTTGAGGAAGACCGTGGCGTCCCGCACGGTCAGGTCGCCGCCTTCCACCAGCGGATAGCCCAACTGGCGTGCCAGGTAAAGATGTTCGAAGTAGCTCTCATTGAACCGCCCCGGCGTCAACAGCACCACCAGGGGCGGCTCGCCATCGCTGGGGGCCTGGCGCGCGAGGGTTTCCTGCAAGGTGCGGAAGAAGCCGGACAGATGCTGGACCTTGAGGTCGCGATACAGGTCGGGAAAGGCGCGGGACACGATCATGCGGTTTTCCAACGCATAACCGGCCCCGGAGGGCGCCTGTGTCCGATCCGCCGTGACCCACCAGCGACCGTCGGGCGCGCGGGCCAGGTCCACGGCATACAGATGCAGGAAGTTGCCATCCGGCGGCGTGATGCCCTGGCAGGGCCAGAGAAAGTTGTTGTGTCCGAATACCAGCTCCGCCGGCAACAGCCCTTCACTGATCAGCCGCTGCGGCCCGTACAGGTCGGCCAGCACCGCATTGAGCAATCGCGCACGCTGGGCGATACCCGCCGACAGCTGCTTCCATTCCCCGGCGTCGAGCACGTGGGGCAGCAGGTCCAGCTCCCACGGCCGGTCGGCCCCCTTCGGATCCGCATAGACGTTATAGGTGACGCCGTTCTCCTGGATCTGTCGCGCCAGCAAGGCCTGACGCTGGACCAACTGGGCCGGCGTGCTGCGCTGCAACTGATCGAACAGACGCCGCCAATGCGGGCGTACCGCGCCACTATCGTCCAGCAATTCATGATAGGTGCCCGGCGTCAGCGGGTAACGGTCAAGCAGGTCAGGCATGGAAAGCTCGGCAGGACGGCAATGAAAGGTGAGACCAGGCTCTGTTTGAAAAGCCTCGAGACGAAGGTCAGGCAAGGCGAAAACCGGCGAGGAAGCGGAGTTTACTGGAGTAAATGAGCATTCCGAGCAGGTTTTCAACGCAGCATGAACGAGTCTCAAGGCTTCTCAGACAGAGCCTAGCGCAAGCGCATGATGCCCGGATAGAGACAATCTGTCCGGACTGAAACCAGATATGGCGAGCAAGGCTCCTCCCCTCGTCACAGGTCCAGATTACAGGCTTGTCGCCCCCTGGACACGTCGCAGATCGAGGGTGAAAGGAAACTCGTCATCCACGGTCAGGCTGGGTGTCGCAAGTTTCCCCGGTGTGTGTCCGAGACGGAAGAAACGCGCCATTCGCCGACTCTCGGCCTCGTTGGCGTTCACCGGCAGGCTGTCGTAGTTGCGTCCGCCCGGATGAGCCACATGGTACTGGCAACCGCCCACGGAGCGCTGGCCCCAGGTGTCGAGCAAGTCGAAGACCAGTGGCGCATGGACCGGGATGGTGGGTTGCAGGCAACTGGCCGGCTGCCAGGCCCGGAAACGCACCCCGGCGACGAACTCTCCGACCCGGCCGGTGGGTTGCAGCGGTACCGGTACGCCATTGCAGGTCAACACATAACGTTGCGGCGCCATGCCAGTGAGCTTGACCTGCAGGCGCTCCAGGGAGGAATCCACGTAGCGTACGGTCCCACCCACCGAACCTTCTTCCCCCAGCACATGCCAGGGCTCCAGGGCCTGGCGCAATTGCAACTCGATGCCACCCACCGCATAGTCGCCCACCTTGGGAAAACGGAACTCCAGATGGGCGGCGAACCACTCGGCCCGCAACGGATAACCGGCGGCGTTCAGCTCGACAATCACGTCGGCGAAATCCTGTTCGATAAAGTGCGGCAGCAGGAAGCGATCGTGCAGCTCGGTGCCCCAGCGCGCCAGTTTCGCCGGCGCATAGGGCTCGCGCCAGAACCGCGCCACCAGCGCCCGCAACAGCAGTTGCTGGGCCAGGCTCATGCGGGCATGAGGCGGCATTTCGAACGCACGCAACTCCAACAGACCGAGCCGGCCGGTGGCACCGTCCGGCGAATAAAGCTTGTCGATGCAGAATTCGGCGCGGTGGGTGTTGCCGGTCACGTCGATCAACAGGTTGCGCAACAGCCGGTCGACCAACCATGGCGGGCACTCCTCGCCAGGCGCGGGCATCTGGGCAAACGCGATTTCCAGTTCATACAATGCGTCGTTACGCGCTTCGTCCACCCGCGGCGCCTGGGACGTCGGACCGATGAACAATCCGGAAAACAGGTAGGACAACGATGGGTGGTTATGCCAGTAGCTGATCAGACTGCGCAGCAGGTCAGGACGCCGCAGAAAAGGTGAGTCAGCCGGAGTCGCGCCGCCCAGGACGAAATGATTACCGCCGCCCGTGCCGGTGTGGCGGCCATCGATCATGAATTTTTCGGTCGTCAGCCGCGTCAGCCGTGCCTGCTCGTAGAGAAACTCGGTGCGCTCCACCAACTCATCCCAGCTCGCCGAAGGCTGTACGTTCACCTCGATCACACCTGGGTCGGGCGTGATGCGCAAATGGCTCAGGCGCGGATCACTCGGCGGTTCGTAACCCTCCAACAGCAGCGGGCAATGCAGCTCCTGCGCCGTGGCCTCGATGGCGGCCACCAGTTCCAGGTAATCCTCGACCCGCTCCAATGGCGGCATGAACACATACAACCGCCCTTCCCGCGCCTCGGCACACAACGCCGTGCGGGTCAGCCAGTCGGCGGACTCGTCGATGGCTGGCGCGCGGTCCTGGTCGATGGCCGGCTCGCCATGCTGGGCCAATCGCTCGGCATCCGGCAGCCCGGGCAGGTCCTGGTTCGGGTCGGTGGGATGGATGAACGGATACTCCGCCGCCGTGACCCACGGCTGGGACGCCAGCGGCAGGCGATAGCCCAAGGGCGAGTCCCCCGGCACCAGTCGACAATGTTCGTCGCGCAGGTACCACCGGCCGCTTTGCCATTGATCGCCCTTGGCGGTACGCGCCAATGGCAGGACCTGGCCGATCACCTTGTCCAGGCCCTGGTTGAAGACCTTGCGCAGCCTGGCCCGCTCCAGGGCATCTTCCAGCCGCGCATCCTGGGGCGTGACGTTCGAGGGCAGCGTGCCCTCGCGCCAGAGGTAGTAGAAATTGTCTTCGTAGGCTGGGAACACGAAGCGCGCAGGAATCTTCAGACGTTCGGCAACGCTCTTCAGGAAGCGCCCGGCCAGCTCGCCATCGGCGCCGTAGTCCTGTTGCTCATCCGCGAACAGGGCGGCGTTGCGCCAGATCGGCACCCCGTCACGCCGCCAATAGCAATTGAGCGACCAGCGCGGCAGCGGTTCACCGGGGTACCACTTGCCCTGGCCGAAGTGCACCAGCCCCTGGGGCGCGTAGTGCTTGCGCATGCGCTCGAACAGCTCGGCCGAGAGCCGACGCTTGTCCGGACCGAGCGCTGCGGTATTCCATTCGGCGCCATCCGGATCATCGATGGACACGAATGTCGGCTCGCCGCCCATGGTCAGCCGTACATCGCCCTCCAGCAGGTCGGTATCGATCTGTCGCCCCAGCGCCTGGATCGCCAACCATTGCTCGTCGGTGTAAGGCTTGGTCACCCGCGGCGCTTCCCAGATCCGTTCCACGACCATTTCGTGGCTGAATTCGCATTCACAAGGCTCCACCAGCCCGGTGATGGGCGCCGCCGAGGACGGATCGGGACTGCAAGCCAAGGGGATATGGCCTTCCCCAGCGAACAAACCTGAAGTGGCATCCAGGCCGATCCAGCCGGCGCCGGGCAGGTAAACCTCGCACCAGGCATGCAAATCGGTGAAATCCACCTCCGTGCCGGAGGGTCCGTCGAGGCTTTTCACATCGGCGGTCAACTGGATCAGATAGCCCGAGACGAAACGCGCGGCCAGGCCCAGGTGACGCAACAGCTGCACCAGCAGCCAGGCGGAATCGCGACAGGAACCGGATGCCTGCTCCAGAGTGTGCTCCGGCGTCTGGACACCCGGCTCCATGCGGATCAGGTAATTGATGTCTTCGCTCAGGCGCTGGTTGAGCGCCACCAGGAAATCCACCGTGGGCAACGGCGTGCGTTCGATACTGTCCAGGTAGGCCTGGAACCTGGGGGTCAGCGGCAGCTTTTCCAGGTAAGGCATCAACTCGTGTTTTTCATCGGGCGCGTAGGCAAAAGGAATCTGCTCGGCATAAGGCTCGAGAAAGAAGTCGAACGGATTGAACACCGCCATTTCCGCCAACAGATCGACTTCGATCCGCAGCTCTTGGGTTTTCTGCGCAAACACCAGCCGCGCCAGGTAATTGCCCTGGGGGTCCTGCTGCCAGTTGATGAAGTGCTGGTCGGGCGAGACTTTCAAGGCATACGACAGGATGCGCGTACGGCTATGGGGCGCCGGACGCAGGCGGACAATCTGCGGACCGAGCTCCACGGCGCGGTCGTAGCGGTAGTGCGTGACGTGATGCAAAGCAACATGGATCGACACGGCGGTCTCCTGCGGGCCTGGGCATTATCGAAAGCGGCGCAAGACTTATGCCATGCAGGCAAGCCGGGCACTTCCTTCGTCCACACAGGGCAGTAGAGCACTAAAACCGCGCGGTGCCCGCATTTGTGTGCAAAGGCACGCACATAAACAAGGCGAACAGGCCGCTCGCCTCAGCGTCGCTTGTGAGAAGCCCTGGCTGCCTGGACGATCAGTTCGCGCTGCCGACGGATGTCCACCAGCTTGCCGCGCATCTCACGATGGCGCTTGCTGTTGAGCAGCAACAGTCCCAGCAACGGGAACAGCACGGCGAACAGATAGACTCCCTGATGGGGTCGATAGGCGATCATCGGCAAGACGACGGCCAGACACGCCAGGAAATAACCTGCCACGCCCCAGACGGCCCAGGCCCGCCCGCGCGCGATCATGAGATTGGCCAGCACCAGCACGACCACCAGCGCCAATGCCCCGAGCCCCACATAGTCGCTCCTGACCGAAGGCTCCAAGGCACGCCAGTAAGTGGCTCCGGCCAAGGCAAGCAGGCTGGATCCGGAAAAGCAGCCCAGCAGGATGGTACCCATGAACACCGGGAAATACCGGGCCAGAAAGTCCTTCAGCGAGCCGCCCCCGATCATTCGGTGAACTCCTCATACAGGCCGACGGCGACGGTTTTCACATGACCGCCGCCGGTGTAACTGCCGATCACGCCCAGGGCGCCACCCAGGGAGTCCTGAATCTGGGTCAGGGTAGCGTGCCGGATTTGGGCCGAAGAATAACGCTTGGGCAAGGCCCCGGCGCGCTGCTGCAACTTGAGCAGCTTGGCGGTCAGGCTCGGGTCCTTGAGCGTCAACAGCTCCCGCGTCAACTTGGACCGCTCCTGGCGGCTCAGCCCCTTGAGCAGCTGGTACCAGCTTTTTCCGGTGTTGGCCGCCTTGTTGGCCTTGAGCAGGCGAACCGTCGTGAGAGCCGACCCGCCGACGCCCACCAGGGAAACCGCATCCAGGATCGGGGATACGATGTTGTACCAATCGGCGTCGTTCATCTCATCGTTGCCAGTAGGATTGGTCAGTTCGTTGGCCACCCGCGCGCCTCCGATGACACACTGGGCAGTACTCGCGGTCGCGGCAGCGGCGCCCAGGGCCACCAGCCAGGCGCTGGCGCCAGCGGTGAAAGGCACGGCAACGCTGCCACTGAACACCACCACCCAACCGATCACGGCGGCGACGCAAGACAAGCCGGCATTGGTCGCTTCAAGGCCAAGCTTCGACTCCCGCGGGCTGCTTTTCACCTGGTCGACGAACTGCTGTGGCGCGATGTATCGCTTTGCCTCACGCAAGATCACGCGCTTGGGCGCGATGCTGCAGATCGGCTTGAATTCCCGCAGGGTCACCACGTTGTAGTCGGCATCGACATACACCACCCCCGCCCCGGCAATATTCGGATCGGCATCGATGGCAGCGAACAGGCGCGGCAGGTTGATCTGGCTTTCGATGCGTTGGCGGGCCATGTACTGGGAGAACGTGAAGTCCATGCCGATGGCCGTTGTAGCGCTGCTCATATGAATCGTCCTTGAGAATCGAAGATGAATCTTTTATCCACACGCAACCCTGTGGCGAGGGATGCCTGCTGGCTGGCATTGGCGGCCGCCACGATAACAAACGGCCACCACCCCCGCTAGAAAGCAAAACGCCAGCACTCAGGCTGGCGTTTGCGATACGACTCCAGGGTCAGCGCGGTACCACGGGCTTGCGGGCCGGTTTCGGCCCCTTACCCTTGGCGGCGTCCTTGCGCTCCTTGGCGGCCTTCTGGTTGCGGGCGAATGCCTCGGCCTTGGCCTTCTCACGCTTGTCCCACGGATTGCCGCCGTCGCTGGCACGCGGCGGCAGGCCCGTGTGCTGGGTCAGGATCCGGGTGGTTTCCTTGCCCACCTTGTGGCTGCCGGCCGGTGTCGAGTTCTTGCGACGGGCACTCTGGTAGCTGTCGGTGGCCGGCTGGTGCAACGGGATCAACTGATGCTTGCCCGGCCCGATCAGGTCGGCGCGGCCCATGCGGGTCAACGCCTCGCGCAGCATCGGCCAGCCCTTGGGATCGTGATAACGCAGGAAGGCCTTGTGCAGGCGGCGCTGCTCCTCGCTCTTGACGATGGTCACCGCATCGCTCTTGTAGGTGACCTTGCGCAGCGGGTTCTTGCCCGAGTGGTACATGGCGGTGGCCGTGGCCATCGGCGACGGATAGAAGGCCTGGACCTGGTCGGCGCGGAAGCCGTTGCTCTTGAGCCACAGCGCCAGGTTCATCATGTCTTCGTCGGTGGTGCCCGGATGCGCAGCGATGAAGTACGGGATCAGGTACTGCTCCTTGCCCGCCTCCCGGGTGTATTTCTCGAACATCCGCTTGAATCGGTCATAGGTGCCGATGCCCGGCTTCATCATCTGGTTGAGCGGACCTTCCTCGGTGTGCTCCGGCGCGATCTTCAGGTAACCGCCGACGTGGTGGGTCACCAGCTCCTTGACGTATTCCGGGGATTCGACCGCCAGGTCGTAGCGCAGGCCGGACGCGATCAGGATCTTCTTCACCCCTGGCAATGCCCGGGCGCTGCGATACAGCTGGATCAGCGAAGAATGGTCGGTGTTCAGGTTCGGGCAGATGCCCGGGAACACGCAGGACGGCTTGCGGCACGCGGACTCGATTTCCGGGCTCTTGCAGGCGATGCGATACATGTTCGCGGTGGGTCCGCCGAGGTCGGAAATGACCCCGGTGAAGCCTGGGACCTTGTCGCGGATCTCTTCGATCTCGCGAATGATCGACTCTTCGGAACGGTTCTGGATGATCCGGCCTTCGTGCTCGGTGATCGAGCAGAAGGTGCAGCCGCCGAAGCAGCCACGCATGATGTTCACCGAGAAGCGGATCATTTCGTAGGCAGGGATCTTTTCCTTGCCGTACGCCGGGTGTGGGACACGTGCGTAAGGCATACCAAACACGTAGTCCATTTCCTCGGTGGTCATCGGAATGGGTGGCGGGTTGAACCAGACATCCACATCGCCATGCTTCTGCACCAGCGCGCGGGCGTTGCCCGGGTTGGTTTCCAGATGCAGCACGCGGTTGGCGTGGGCATAGAGCACCGGGTCGTTGCGGACCTTTTCCACCGACGGCAGGCGGATCACGGTTTTGTCGCGGGTCATTTTCGGGCTCGCCAGGATCTGCACGACCTTGGCTTCGCTCGGGTCCTCCACCGGCCCTTTCTCCTGCTCGATGGCGCAGGCGGCGGTGTCCTGGGTGTTCACGTACGGATTGATGATCTTGTCGATCTTGCCCGGACGGTCGATACGCGTGGAATCGACTTCGTACCAGCCTTCGGGTGTGTCGCGGCGAATGAACGCGGTGCCGCGCACATCGGTGATGTCCTCGATCCTGTGGCCATAGGACAGACGCTGGGCGACTTCGACAATGGCTCGCTCTGCGTTGCCGTAGAGCAGGATATCGGCACTGGCGTCGATCAGGATCGAGTTGCGCACCCGGTCCTGCCAGTAATCGTAATGGGCGATGCGGCGCAGGGAGGCCTCGATGCCACCGAGCACGATCGGCACATGCTTGTAGGCTTCCTTGCAGCGCTGGCTGTAGACCAGGCTCGCACGGTCCGGCCGCTTGCCCGCCAGGCCACCGGGGGTATAGGCGTCATCGGAACGGATTTTCTTGTCAGCGGTGTAGCGGTTGATCATCGAGTCCATGTTGCCGGCCGCGACACCGAAAAACAGGTTGGGCTCGCCAAGCTTCATGAAGTCGTCCTTGGACTGCCAGTTCGGCTGGGCAATGATCCCCACGCGAAAGCCTTGGGCTTCCAGCAAACGGCCAATGATCGCCATGCCGAACGAAGGATGGTCGACGTAGGCATCACCGGTCACGATGATAATGTCGCACGAATCCCAGCCGAGCTGATCCATCTCCTCCCTGCTCATGGGCAGGAACGGCGCGGGGCCGAAACATTCGGCCCAGTACTTGGGATAGTCAAATAACGGCTTGGCTGCTTGCATGTCGATGACCGGTATAGAAGATGAAAAATCGCGGGCGCGGAATATAGCACAAAAAATAACCAATTCCGACGGCTATGGTCGGAAATCGGCGGCGCACCTATCGCGAGCAAACTCGCTCCCACAGAGAGGATGCATTCCAGGGTGGGAGCGAGCTTGCTGCGGGCAGCGATCCGACGATGAGGCCGGATCAGACGACGAAGAACTTACTCGTCGTCATCGAAATTGTAGCTGCCCGGCGCGAGGTTCTCGAAACGCGTGTACTTGCCGATGAATGCCAGGCGGACAAAACCGATCGGACCGTTCCGCTGCTTGCCGATGATGATTTCCGCGATGCCCTTGTGTTCCGTCTCGGGGTGATAGACCTCGTCGCGGTATACGAACATGATCACGTCGGCGTCCTGCTCGATCGCTCCGGATTCCCGCAGGTCGGAGTTCACCGGGCGCTTGTTCGGACGCTGTTCCAGGGAGCGGTTCAACTGGGAAAGCGCCACCACCGGACAGTTGAATTCCTTGGCCAGGGCCTTGAGGGAACGGGAGATCTCGGAAATCTCGTTGGTCCGGTTATCGCCACTGGAGCCCGGAATCTGCATCAGCTGCAGGTAGTCGATCATGATCAGGCCGATATCGCCATGCTCGCGCACCAGGCGGCGGGTTCGGGCGCGCATTTCCGAAGGGCTGATACCGGCGGTGTCGTCGATGAACAGCTTGCGGTCGTTGAGCAGGTTGACCGCCGAGGTCAGGCGAGGCCAGTCGTCGTCTTCCAGTTGGCCGGAACGGACCTTGGTCTGGTCGATCCGCCCCAGGGAAGAAAGCATACGCATGATCAGCGACTCACCTGGCATCTCCAGGGAGTAGACCAGGACGACCTTGTCGCTGCGCAGCACGGCGTTTTCCACCAGGTTCATCGCAAAGGTGGTCTTGCCCATGGAAGGACGGCCGGCAACGATGATCAGGTCGGCCGGTTGCAGTCCACTGGTCTTCTCGTCGAGATCGGTATAGCCGGTGGACAGGCCGGTGATCGCGTCGGATGTATTGAACAGGGTATCGATACGATCGATGGCCTTGGTCAGCAGGTCGTTGACACTGACCGGCCCGCCGGTCTTCGGCCGGGCCTCGGCGATCTGGAAGATCTGCCGCTCGGCCTCATCGAGGATTTCCTCAGCCGTACGGCCTTCAGGGTTGAAGGCGCTGTCGGCAATTTCGTTACTGATGCCGATCAACTGGCGCAAGGTCGCCCGCTGGCGGACGATCTGCGCATAAGCCTTGATGTTGGCGACGGACGGCGTGTTTTTCGCCAGCTCGCCCAGGTAACCGAGGCCACCGACCTGGGACGTCTGGCCTTCCTTGTCCAGTTGCTCGGCCAGGGTCACGACGTCGATCGGCATGTTCTGGTCGGCCAGCCTGGCGATCGCGCGGAAAATCAAGCGGTGGTCATGCCGGTAGAAATCGCCATCGGAGACTTGATCGAGCACACGCTCCCAGGCGTTGTTGTCCAGCATCAGGCCACCGAGTACAGCCTGTTCGGCCTCGATGGAATGCGGCGGCACCTTCAGGGCAGCGGTTTGCAGATCATATTGCTCTGGAGCGGTAATTTCGTTCATGGCCACAAGGATTCTGGTGATAGAAGCAGGAGTTGCAGAAAGACAAAGGGCACGACCTGTAAACAGGATCGTGCCCGATGTTACCGGCTCGCACCCGAGGGTGCCAGCCGACAGGTGCTGCTTAGGCTGCTACCACGACAACGCGTACGGTGGCTTCGACTTCGGCGTGCAGGTGCACGGCTACGTCGAATTCGCCTACGTTGCGGATGGTGCCGTTCGGCAGACGAACTTCGCTCTTGGCCACTTCAACGCCGGAGGCGGTCAGTGCGTCAGCGATGTCGTGAGTACCGATCGAACCGAACAGCTTGCCTTCGTCGCCAGCGGTGGCAGTGATGGTCACTTCCAGCTCGGCCAGTTGGGCAGCGCGGCTTTCGGCCGAGGCCTTGCGGTCTGCGGCGGCTTTTTCCAGCTCAGCGCGACGCTCTTCGAACGCGGCCAGGTTGGCAGCGGTCGCAGCGGTGGCTTTGCCAAAAGGCAGCAGGTAGTTACGACCGTAACCGGACTTAACTTTTACTTTGTCGCCCAGGTTGCCCAGGTTGGCGATTTTTTCCAGCAGGATCAGTTCCATTTGGGTATTAACCTCTTAACTTTTAACCTTCACCGTTCGCGTTGTCGGCGTCTTTCGGCGCCATACGACCGCGAAAATCAATCAGGCTGTCGACGATGGCCAGGACCACCAGCAACGGATAGATCAGCTGCATGAACAGCAACAACGTGACGTACAGCCCCACCAGCCAGAACCTGGCCAGTCGCTTCTGCGCCACCAGCCCGTGAATCAGGGCCAGGGCCGCGAACACCAGCGGTACGCTGCACAACGGCGTGAGCATGGCCATCTGCGGACCGAAGTTCGGTCCCAGAAGCATGCCCGCCAGCAGCAACATCGCCAGTCCAAGCGGGAAACGGATGGCGCGAAATTCGCGACCAAAACCACCCGGGTTGTACAACAACGCCTGCCAGTAGCGCCCGATAATCAGGCTCAGCACACTGACGATCTGCAACAAGGCCGCAATCAGGCCGGTCAGGACCGGTGCGATCAGTGACGCGAAACGCGCTTGCTCCTCAGCCGACATCTGCCGGTAGAGATCACCGAGGGCTTCGGGCAGGATTTTTATCAAAGCCTGCGACAGCATCTCGATCTGGGGCGCGAAAGCCACCCCGAGCACCACTGAAAACACCACGCCCAGCGCTATGCTGACCAGCAGCACGCGGTTCCAGGATTCGCTTGCGCGCAACACCAACGCCAGCGCCGAAGACCCCAGCAGCACCATCAGTGCCCGCGGGTCAGCGGTACTCAACCACCAGAGCAAGGCCGGCAGCAGTCCCAGAGCAAGAACGCCAACGGCGTCCCTCAATCCGCGCCGCAGGAGTACGAGACTTCCCGCGGCAGCGCCCAACCAATACAACAACGGCAATGCCGCACATCCAGCCACTACCAGAGTGGCCTGCATACGACCTCGCATGATGAACTCAGCTATGGCGCGCATGCATTCAATCCTTTGCTACGTGTCGACTGCCCGGTCTCAGCGGCCGTGGCTGTCGGTGTAGGCCAGCAGGGCCAGGAAGCGGGCGCGCTTGATAGCGGTGGCCAGCTGACGCTGATAACGAGCTTTGGTACCGGTGATACGGCTTGGAACGATTTTGCCGGTCTCGGATACGTAGGCTTTCAGAGTGTTGAGATCTTTGTAATCGATCTCTTTCACGTCTTCAGCGGTGAAGCGGCAGAATTTACGACGACGGAAGAAACGTGCCATGTGATTGGCTCCTTAGGAAGTCCGTGGATTACTCGTCAGCGTTGTCGCTGTTGTCGCTGTCGCTATCGCTGTCATCGCCTTCGGCGCTGTCAGCATGCTCAGGACGGTCGCGACGCTCACGGCGCTCACTGCGGTTTTCTTCAGCCTTGAGCATCTCGGATTGGCCAGTGATGGCTTCTTCGCGACGGATGACCAGGTTACGGATCACTGCATCGTTGTAGCGGAAGTTGTCTTCCAGCTCGGCCAGGGCCTTGCCGGTGCACTCAACGTTCAGCATCACGTAGTGAGCCTTGTGAACATTGTTGATTGCGTAGGCCAGTTGACGACGGCCCCAGTCTTCCAGACGGTGGATCTTGCCGCCGTCTTCTTCGATCAGCTTGGTGTAACGCTCAACCATGCCGCCGACTTGCTCGCTTTGATCCGGGTGGACCAAAAAGATGATTTCGTAATGACGCATGAATGCTCCTTACGGGTTGTAGCCTGCCGCTTAAAAACGGTCAGACAAGGAGTGAATGACACTTATGGACTTGTGGACGCTAGACACATAAGTGCCTGCCATCACAGCAAGGGGCGCAATTGTAGAGAAGGGTCGAGGGAGGCGCAAGGTAATTGGTGATTATTTGAACAACCGCCAGATTTGCCCAAATACAAAACGCTGTGGGAGCGAGCCTGCTCGATAGCGGCGTGCCCGTCGACTTTTGCGTCCCTGCGACACCGTCATCGCGAGCAAGCTCGCTCCCACATTTGATACGCGTCTGGATCAGGGCTTTTTGGCGACAGCCTTGACGCTCCGCTGGCGCTGGGCCTCGAACAGGCAGACACCGGTGGCGACCGAGACATTGAGGCTGCTGACGCTACCGGCCATCGGCAGCTTGACCAGGTAATCGCAATGCTCGCGTGTCAAGCGGCGCATGCCCTTGCCCTCGGCGCCCATGATCAGGATCGTCGGACCGGTGAGGTCCTGGTCATAGAGGCTGACCTCGGCCTCGCCCGCCGTGCCCACCACCCACAAGCCACGCTGCTGGAGTTTCTCCAGGGTGCGCGCCAGGTTGGTCACGGCCACCAGGGGCATGACCTCCGCCGCACCGCAAGCGACCTTGCGCACCACAGGCGTCAGGGTCGCCGACTTGTCCTTGGGAACAATCACCGCCAGCGCGCCGGCTGCATCCGCCGAGCGCAGGCAGGCGCCGAGGTTGTGAGGGTCGGTCACGCCGTCCAGGACCAGCAGCAGGGGCGAGCCCTCGGTGCGATCGAGCAACTCGTCGAGCATCGCCTCGCCCCAGACCTGGCTCGGGCTCACCTCGGCCACCACGCCCTGGTGCACACCCTCGACCCAGGCATCCATCTCACGACGTTCGGCCTGGCCCACCGCCACACGGTTTTCGCTGGCCAGTTCGATCAAGGTCTGGACCCGCGGGTCGCTACGCCCCTCGGCCAGCCAGATCTGCTTGACCCGCTTGGGATGATGGCGCAGCAGCGCCTCCACGGCATGCACGCCGTAGATTTTTTCCAACTGACTCATGACTTGGCCTTGGGTTTACGCGCCCCGCCACTCTTGGCCGGGGCCGAGCCCGCTTTTGGCGGACCCTTGCGATGTTTGCTCGGTTTGCTGGCAGCCTTCTCCGGAGCCGACCGTCCAGCCTTGCCGCCTGCCTTGGCCTCTGCCAGCAACGCTTTTTTCATCTCACGGCTTTTGCGCACTTCAGCGTTCTTCGCCGCCGCATCGCTCGGACGATAGGCCTCGACGGCTTTTTCCTTGGCCGCACCGCGCCGACCGGACTTGCTCGGCGCCGGCTCGGCTGGGGCCTTGGTCACAGGCGCAGCGGTTTCGGCACCGCGTTTCTTGCGACCGATCGGCGCGCTGATGGTTTTTTCCGCCATCTCGAAATCGATCTTGCGCTCGTCCAGGTCGACACGCATCACCCGTACTTCAACGGTATCGCCCAGGCGGAAGCTACGACCGGTGCGCTCACCCGCCAGGCGGTGATGGACAGGGTCGAAGTGGTAGTAATCCCCCGGCAGCGCGGTGACATGCACCAGGCCTTCGACGTAGATGTCGGTCAGCTCGACGAACAGGCCGAAACCGGTCACGGCGGTGATCACGCCCGGGAACGATTCGCCCACGCGATCTTTCATGTACTCGCACTTGAGCCAGTTCACCACGTCGCGGGTGGCTTCGTCGGCGCGTCGCTCGCTCATCGAACATTGTTCGCCGAGCTGCTCCAGGGCCGCCTCGTCGTACGGATAAATGCGCGCCTTGGGAATGGTCATCGCGCCGGCCCGCTTGACGTGCGGGGTGTTCATCTTGGAGTGGATCACGCTGCGGATCGCCCGGTGCGTGAGCAGGTCGGGATAACGGCGGATCGGCGAAGTGAAGTGGGTATAGGCTTCGTAATTGAGGCCAAAGTGCCCCTGGTTGTCGGCGCTGTACACCGCCTGGCTCAGCGAGCGCAGCATGACGGTCTGGATGAGGTGGAAATCCGGACGATCCTTGATACTGGCCAGCAATGCCTGGTAGTCCTTGGGCGTAGGACCTTCCTTGCCCTTGTGCAGGGACAGGCCCAGCTCGCCGAGGAAGGCGCGCAGTTTTTCCAGGCGCTCCGGCGGAGGACCGTCATGGACCCGATACAGTGCAGGGATTTCGTGCTTCTTCAGGAACTCGGCGGTGGCCACGTTGGCCGCCAGCATGCATTCCTCGATCAGCTTGTGCGCGTCGTTGCGCACGGTCGGACGGATTTCGGCGATCTTGCGCTCGGAGCCGAAGATGATCCGGGTTTCCTGGGTTTCGAAATCAATGGCGCCGCGCACGTGACGGGCCGCCAGCAGCACTTTGTACAATGCATAGAGCTGCTTGAGGTGCGGCAGTACGTCGTTATATTCACCCCGCAGCTTGCGCGCCTCGGCCAGCTTCGGCGTCTCCAGCATCGCGCTGACCTTGTTGTAGGTCAGGCGGGCGTGGGAATGGATCACCGCTTCGTAGAAGCAGTAGTCGGTCATTTCGCCGGTCTTGGAGATGGTCATCTCGCAGACCATGGCCAGGCGATCGACATGAGGGTTGAGCGAGCACAGCCCGTTGGACAACTGCTCGGGCAGCATCGGCACGACACGCTCGGGGAAGTAAACCGAGTTGCCACGCACCTGGGCTTCGGCATCCAGCGCCGAACCGAGCTTCACATAGCTGGAAACGTCGGCGATGGCGACGTAAAGCTTCCAGCCACCGGAGAACAGCCGCAGCTTGCCCGGCCGGGCTTCGCAGTAGACCGCATCGTCGAAGTCCCGTGCGTCCTCGCCATCGATGGTCACGAACGGCAGGTGGCGCAGGTCGATGCGTTTCTCTTTGTCCTTTTCTTCGACTTCCGGCTTGAGCTTGGCCGCTTCCTTCAGCACAGCCTCAGGCCAGACATGAGGAATGTCATAGGTGCGCAGGGCGACATCGATTTCCATGCCCGGCGCCATGTAGTTGCCGACCACTTCCACCACATCCCCCTGCGGCTGGAAGCGAGGGGTTGGCCAGTGGGTGATCTTCACTTCGACGAACTGGCCGATCTTGGCATTGGCGTTGCGGCCCGGGGTGACCAGCACTTCCTGCTGGATCTTGGGATTGTCCGCGACGACGAAGCCGATGCCGCCTTCCTCGAAATAACGGCCGACGATGCTTTCGTGGGCGCGCGATACCACCTCCACAATCACACCCTCACGGCGACCGCGACGGTCCAGGCCGGACACCCGAGCCAGGGCCCGGTCGCCGTCGAACACCAGGCGCATCTGGGCCGGGCTCATGAACAGGTCGTCGCTGCCGTCATCGGGAATCAGGAAACCGAAGCCATCGCGATGGCCGGCGATACGTCCCAGGATGAGGTCGAGCTTGTCCACCGGCGCATAGGTGCCACGGCGGGTATAGATCAGTTGGGCGTCGCGCTCCATGGCACGCAGACGGCGGCGCAGGGCTTCGAGCTGGTCTTCGGTAGTCAGACCGAACTCTTCGACCAACTGTTCACGGCTGGCGGGCGAGCCCCTGTCGGCGAGATGCGCCAGGATCAGTTCGCGGCTGGGAATAGGGTTTTCGTATTTTTCCGCTTCACGAGCGGCCTCGGGATCGAGGGATTGCCAATCGGCCATTAGAGAGTTTTCACCTTGTCTATATGCGGTTAGTTTGGCATAGGCGTAATGAAACGGGAAATTTCAAGCATAAGGAGCCCTTTCTGGAATCTTTTGACCCGCCTTTGAAGCCTCGGATCGCACCACTCGTGAAAATTACCGGTTTTTTTCTCGCAGGGGGTTTACAGTTAAAAACACGCTCCGTATAGTGCGCGCCATCGACGACGCACACACGTTGCCGAGACTGCCCAGATGGTGAAATTGGTAGACACGCCAGCTTCAGGTGCTGGTGACCGCAAGGTCGTGGAAGTTCGAGTCTTCTTCTGGGCACCAATTTCAAGCGACAGATCAATGGTCTGCCAGCTTCACAAGAACCCGCGAAAGCGGGTTTTTGCATTTCTCCTCCCCTGAAAAGCCAGTCAGCAATTACTAAAACAAAAACAGGGGTTTACAGATCAAAACGCGCTCCGTATAGTGCGCCACATCAACAGCGGCAACGCTGAAGATGCTGCCCAGATGGTGAAATTGGTAGACACGCCAGCTTCAGGTGCTGGTGACCGCAAGGTCGTGGAAGTTCGAGTCTTCTTCTGGGCACCAATTCAAGCTTCAAGGTTTTGCCTTGAACCTCACAGAAACCCGCGAAAGCGGTTTTTTGCGTTTCTGCCCCCCTTTACTTTCCCGACCACAGCAATCGCAGGCTCGCCCTCATCCGGACAAAGCCGAAAGATCCCCGGACGCAACCCAAGCTCGTGGTCGCGTCCGGACGAATGCCCGGTCAGCCGGATCAGGCCCGGAACTGTCCCAGGCTCGCCTTCAATTGCGCCGCCAGGCTGTCCAGCACCTTACCGCTGGCGGTGGTCTCGACCACAGCCTGGGCCGCCTTCTCGGCCTGGGCATGAATGGTTTCTACCCGCCCGCGAACCGCCTGGGCACCCTGGGCCTGATGAGCTGCCGCCTGGGTCGCCAGGCCGATGGCCGCGTGCACCTGCTCCACAGAGGCCTGCACCGACTGCTGCAAACGAGCACTGTCACGCAATACCAGCAATCCTTCGCTGGCCTGGCGCCCAGCCTGGCCGATCGCAGCCACCGCCTCCCGGGCCCCTTGCTGCAACGCCACGATATGGGCCTGGATATCGCCCGTGGAACTCTGGGTCTTGCTTGCCAGGGCCCGTACCTCATCCGCCACCACCGCAAAGCCGCGCCCGGTCTCCCCGGCCCGCGCAGCCTCGATAGCCGCGTTCAAGGCCAACAGGTTGGTCTGCTCGGCAATACCGTGGATCACCGTCAGCACCACTTCGATCTGCTCGCTCTGCTGGGCCAACCGTTCGATGACTTTCGCCCCGGTATCCACCTGCCCGGCCAACGCCTCGATCAGGCTGCCTACCTTGGCCGATGTGCGAGTGTTCTCATCGGTGGCCTGGCGAATCTCCACCACCTGCTGCAAGGCCGCCTGCATTGCCTGGCTTTCCGATTGCGCCTCATCAGCCATCTGCGACAAGGCCCGCAGGCTCTCGGCCACTTCATCGCGCTGCATCCCGGCTGCCGCATCGGCACCGGAATTTCGCAAGGTCATCGCACCGATCTCCAGGCCCGTACGCTGGGCCACGTCACCCGCTTCCCGCACGATGGGCTGCAACTTATCCACAAAGCGATTGACAGCCGATGCCATGTCGCCAATTTCATCCTTGCTGTTGATTTGCACGCGCTTGGTCAGGTCCCCCTCACCCGCCGCCAGATCATTCATCGCCGCGATCAGCAGCCTCAGGCGATTGACGACCCGGCGCCCCAGCACCACCGCCAACAACACCAGCACGCCGAGGCCCACCAGCGCCAGGCCCAGGCCAATGCGCCAGCGCAAGGTACTCGCGGCCTCTTGCACGGTGCTGGCAGTATTGGTCTGCATTTGGGTAGCAGTGGCCTGGGCCGACTGCAGCCGGCCACGCATGGCAGTGGCACTGTCAGCCGCAGCCCCCTTGAGACTGTCCCCCACCAGCTGGTCGCTGCTGGCGATCAACGCCGAGAATCTCTGGTCCAGCGCCTTCAGGTCGCTTTCCACGGATGCGGTGGAGACCCCCATTAGCACTTTGCCGATTTCCACCCCGTTGGGGCTGATGGAAGCCTCGAGGTAATAGACGGAAGGATCGTTTTTCGCCGCATCCAGGACCTTGTCCAGCGCCCGCTCACCCTTGCCCTTCTCCAGCAGCGCTTTGTTGACCGGATTTTCCCGGTTCAAATAACGGGTCAGGTGTTCGCCATTGGCATCGTCATAAATGACGAAGAGCACATTGGGATTGCGCTGGGCCCGGCGAGCGAATTCGGAAAGTGTCGGAATGTCGCTGTCCCACATGGCACGAGGGGCAACGGAGGCCAGGAGTTGCGCCATATCATTGGCCGACTCCCTCAAGTCTTTTTCCAGAGCGCCCCGCAGCTGTGCCTGCTCTTCCTTCAGGCGCGCGGACAAGCCGGCATTCAGGCGCTGGCGCGTACTGGCAGACAGGCTATCCAGGCTGGAGGTCACCTCGCGCCCGGCCTGCTCCAACTCACCGGAAAGTTTCTGGCTATCAGCCCCCAGGCCCGCACTCAGGTCGGCCTCCAGCGCCGTGACTGTGCTCCGGGTCAGCGCCACAGCCACCAGCACCTGCACCAAAAGGGCGATACCAAGCGTAACGAACACAGGCCGCAGCAAACGGCTTTGTAACAGTGAGAGAACGGCCGACACGTGAAATCCCTCTACCAACGCCATTAATTTGATGGCACCGCTGAACGGGCGCCGATAATGGAGATTCATAGCAAGTGTCGTGCCGCACGGCGACCAGGAACGACAAAGGACCCTAATGAGGGTCCTTTGTTTTGTGCATCAATGACTTATCAGCCAAACGGATGACGCAGAACGATGGTTTCGTTGCGGTCCGGCCCCGTCGAAATAATGTCGATCGGCGCGCCGACCAGCTCTTCGAGACGCTTGATGTAGTTGCGGGCCGCCACAGGCAGCTCTTCCAGGGTCTTGGCACCCACGGTGGACTCGGTCCAGCCCGGCATCTGCTCGTACACCGGCTCCAGGCCGATGTAGCTGTCGGCGTCGGTCGGAGCGTCGATGACAGCGCCGTTCTGGTTCTTGTAGCCCACGCAGATGTTGATGGTCTCCAGACCATCCAGCACGTCCAGCTTGGTCAGGCACAAGCCAGAAATGCTGTTGACGTCGATGGCGCGACGCAGGATCACCGCATCGAACCAGCCGCAACGACGGGCACGCCCGGTAGTGGCACCGAACTCATGCCCGCGCTTGGCCAGGAACGCACCGACGTCATCGAACAGTTCGGTCGGGAACGGACCCGAGCCCACGCGCGTGGTGTAGGCCTTGGTGATGCCCAGGATGTAGTCCACGTACATCGGACCGAAACCCGACCCGGTGGCGATGCCGCCGGCGGTGGTGTTGGAGCTGGTCACGTACGGGTAGGTGCCATGGTCGATGTCCAGCAACGAACCCTGGGCGCCTTCGAACATGATGTCCTTGCCGGCACGACGCAACTCATGCAGCTCAGCGGTGACATCGAGCATCATCGGCTTGAGCAGCTCGGCGTATTCCATGCACTCGTCCAGCGTCTTCTGGAAATCGATGGCAGGTTCTTTGTAGTAGTTGACCAGGACAAAGTTGTGGTAGTCCAGCAACTCACCCAGTTTGGCGGCGAAACGCTCGCGGTGGAACAGATCGCCGATGCGCAGGCCGCGGCGCGCCACCTTGTCTTCGTAGGCAGGGCCGATACCACGACCGGTGGTACCGATCTTCATCTCGCCACGAGCCTTTTCACGGGCCTGGTCCAGCGCAACGTGATAGGACAGGATCAACGGGCAGGACGGGCTGATACGCAGGCGCTCGCGCACCGGTACGCCTTTCTCTTCCAGCTTGACGATTTCCCGCAGCAACGCGTCGGGAGCCACCACGACACCGTTGCCGATCAGGCACTGCACGCCTTCACGCAGCACGCCCGACGGAATCAGGTGCAGGACGGTCTTCTCACCGTCGATCACCAGGGTGTGACCTGCGTTGTGGCCACCCTGATAGCGCACTACGGCGGCAGCATGTTCGGTCAGCAGATCGACGATCTTGCCTTTGCCCTCATCACCCCACTGGGTGCCCAGGACTACGACATTCTTACCCATAACACTTGTCCTCATTCGCGCAAACTTGGTGCCGGCCGCAGCCGGCAGGAAAACTCAAGAAGCCAGCGGCAATACCTGCCAAAGCCCGTTGTGCTGAATCAATTGCCGGTCGCAGTCCGCTTCGCGGGCGGCGGCCAAAGGCTGCCCGGGCAATGCCTGGACGACTCGCTGACCCTCACTGCGCAACTGGCAGACTGCTTGCCAGAGTGCCGCATCCGTACTGTCAGGCATCCAGATACCGCCAGACGGTAACTCGACCTCAGCACGCCCCAGGGTCACCAGGGTTTTCAAATCGGTAGAAAAGCCGGTCGCCGGACGAGCACGACCGAAATCGGCGCCGATGTCATCGTAACGACCGCCCTGGGCGATGGACTGGCCCACGCCCGGTACGAACACCGCGAACACCACGCCGGTGTGGTAGTGATAACCGCGCAACTCACCCAGGTCGAAATACAACGGCAGCTCCGGGAAACGCACCGACAACCGCTCGGCTATTGCCAGCAGGTCGTCCAGGGCCGCCAGCACGGGGGCCGGCGCATTCGCCAGGCGATCCCGGGCCGCAACCAGCACCTCACGACCGCCACACAGGCCCACCAGCGCCCGCAGCATGTCGGACAGATCGCTCGGCAAGCCTTCGGTCAGGCTGACGACCTCGTCGATGGCCTTGCGCTGCAAGGCATCGAACAACTGCTGCTCCACTTCGCCGGACAGGCCGGCGGCGCGGGCCAGGCCGCGATAGATGCCGACATGACCCAGGTCCATGTGGACATCCGGTACGTCAGCCAGTTGCAGCATCGCCAACATCAAGCTGATGACTTCCACGTCGCTGCTGGGGCTGGCGTCGCCATACAACTCGGCACCCAGCTGGATGGGGCTGCGAGAAGAAGACAAGGCACGAGGCTGGGCGTGCAGCACGCTGCCGGCATAGCACAGGCGATTAGGGCCTTCCCGGCGCAACGTGTGGGCGTCGATTCGCGCCACTTGCGGCGTGATGTCGGCGCGGAAGCCCATCTGCCGGCCCGACTGCGGGTCGACGACCTTGAAGGTACGCAGGTCCAGGTCCTGGCCCGCGCCGGTCAGCAGGGATTCCAGGTACTCGATATGAGGGGTGACGACAAATTCGTAACCCCAGCTCTGGAACAGATCCAACACCTGCCGACGCGCCACTTCGATACGCGCAGCTTCCGGTGGCAGTACTTCTTCGATGCCATCTGGCAGCAGCCAGCGGTCTACCGTTGCCATTACGCCATTCCCCTATGGTCCGGGCGGCCAGCCTTCGGGCAAGCCTTGAGTGAAGCAGAAAACACCTGTGCCTTTGCACAAACAACGCGCAAGGGCGACGTGACGAAGGGCCAGGAATCGGCCTCGTCCAGCGCTTTCCTCGAAAAACCTGTCGAGTCGTTCAACCCGACGTCTGCAAGCAAAACCACAATCGAACGTGCAGACGCAAAAAAGCCGGGAATTTCCCGGCTGCCGCATCATACACTCGTTTTCCCAAAGGATCACCCCGCCCGACGCTTTAGCCGCCAGGCGGAGTGTTTCAGGTCAACGCTGCATCAAGGCTTGGCCTGTTCCAGGTAGCGGAAAAAGTCGCTGCTCGGATCCAGCACCAGCACATCGGATTTACGCCCGAAGCTTTCACGGTAGGCATGCAGGCTGCGGTAGAACGCGTAGAACTCCTGGTCCTGGCCGTAGGCCTTGGCGTAGATCGCAGCGGCCTGGGCATCGCCATCACCGCGAACCTCTTCCGATTCACGATAAGCCTCGGCCAGCAACACGCGGCGCTGACGATCGGCATCGGCACGGATACCTTCCGCCAGCTCGTTACCCTTGGCGCGATGCTCCCGGGCTTCACGCTCACGCTCGGTGCTCATCCGCTCGAAGACGCTGCGATTGACTTCCTTGGGCAGGTCGATGGCCTTGACCCGGACATCGACCACTTCGATACCCAGCTCTTTTTCCGCCATCGTGTTCAAGGAGCGGGTGATATCGGCCATGAGCGCGTCACGCTCACCGGACACCACCTCATGCAGGGTACGCTTACCGAACTGGTCACGCAGGCCTGACTCCAGGCGGCGGGACAGACGTTCGTCGGCGATCTGCTTGAGACCCGAGGTCGCGGTATAGAAACGCTCGGCGTCCTTCACACGCCACTTGGCATAGGCATCCACCATCACGGCTTTCTTTTCCAGCGTCAGGAAGCGTTGCGTCGGCGCATCGAGCGTCATCAGGCGAGCGTCGAACTTGCGCACCTTGTTGACGTACGGCACCTTCACATGCAGCCCTGGCTGGACATCCGCCTCGACCACGCGACCGAATTGCAGCAATACCGCACGTTCGGTCTGGGACACGATGTAGAAGCAGTTCCAGGCAGCGATCGCCACGACGACGCCGACAATAAGGGCGATCAGCGATTTATTGCTCATCAGCGACTCTCCCTGGTACGTGCTTGCTGTTGCTGCTCCACCGCCGCGCGAGTATTCGCTTCAGTGCTGGCGGGTGCCATGCTGGTCGGCGGCGCACTGGTGGCACGACCGCTCTCGATCATCTTGTCCAGCGGCAGGTACAGCAGATTGCTCTGGCCGTTCTTGTTACCGGTCACGAGGACCTTGCTGGTATTGCTGAAGACTTCCTGCATGGTATCCAGGTAAAGACGCTGACGGGTCACTTCGGGCGCCTTGCGATACTCGGCCACCAGCTTGGTGAAGCGGTCGGCCTCACCCTTGGCGCGGGAGACCACTTCGTCGCGATAACCGTTGGCGTCCTCGATGATGCGCTGGGCCTGGCCACGGGCTTCCGGCACGACGCCGTTGGCGTAGGTTTCGGCCTGGTTTCGCGAGCGCTGCTCGTCTTCACGGGCACGGATCACATCGTCGAAGGCTTCCTGGACTTCACGCGGCGCCGCGGCGCTCTGGACGTTGACCTGAGTGACGGTGATGCCGGTGCGATAGGTATCGAGGAACCGCTGCAGGCGCTCCTTGATCTCGCTGGCCATCAGCTCACGCCCTTCGGTCAGCACCTGATCCATGGCGGTGGAACCCACCACGTGACGCAGGGCACTTTCGGTCGCGTGCTGCAGGCTCACTTCCGGCTGGTCGACGTTCAGCACGAAGTCCTGCAGGTTGGTGATCTTGTACTGCACGGTCAGCGGCACTTCGACGATGTTCTCGTCTTCCGTGAGCATCTGCCCCTGCTTGGTGTAGGCACGCTCACGCGTGACGTTTTCCATGTATTTCTGATCGATCGGCGGGAAATAGATGTTCAGGCCCGGGCCGACAGTCTCGTAGTACTTGCCGAAGCGCAGCACCACGGCCTGCTCCTGCTCGTCCACGACATAGACCGCGCTGTACAGCCAGACGGCGGCGAGCACGACCAGACCGATGCCGAGCAGGCCGAAACCACCGCCCTTGCCCGGACGACCGCCGTCGTCACCGCGTTTCTTACCACCACCGAACAAACCGTTCAGGCTTTCCTGCAGCTTGCGGAAGGCCTCGTCGAGATCCGGCGGTCCCTTGCGGTCGCCGTTGTTACGACGCTTGCCACCCCAGGGATCCTGATTATTCGAGTTGCCACCCGGCTCATTCCAAGCCATAGCGCTCTCCATCTGATAAAGCAAAGACGCACCCACGGCGCGCCGACCAATGCTACAGAATGCCTGACACAGCGTTCTCAGGCTTTTATTGCAAAGTGTGTTGCTCGATGAACTCCATCGGTCGCAGCCCTTCGCGACTGACCAATCGATTCAACTCAGCACGAGGCAGACGCACCGCCAGCAGGCAGGTACCTTCTTCGTCGTGTTCTTCTTTCTGCACCGCCCCCAGCTCAAAGAACTGGGCACGGAGCCGGGCGAACCGTTGCGGCAGCTTCAGGGTGCCGACAAACAGATCGTTGCCCAGCAACTCCGCCACGGCCTGCTTGAGCAGGTCGAGGCCGGTACCGTCCTGGGCCGACAACCAGACCCGCTGCGGCTTGCCGTCGGCATCGCGCTGGATCTGCGGCTCCACCCCTTCGAGCAAATCGAGTTTGTTGTATACCTCGAGGATCGGCAAGTCCTGGGCCCCGATCTCGCCCAGCACCACCATGACCTGCTCGATCTGCAGCATCCGGTCGGGCTCGGCGGCATCGATCACATGCAGCAGCAGGTCGGAGTTGCTCGACTCTTCGAGCGTAGCCCGGAAAGCCTCGACCAGCTTATGCGGCAAGTGTCGAATGAAACCCACGGTATCGGCCAGCACGATCGGCCCCAGGTCGTCCAGGTCGAGTCGGCGCAGGGTCGGGTCGAGGGTGGCGAACAGCTGGTCGGCGGCGTAGACGTCCGATTGGGTCACGTTATTGAACAGTGTCGACTTGCCGGCGTTGGTATAGCCCACCAGCGAAACCGTCGGGATATCCGCGCGCTTGCGTCCGCGGCGCGACTGCTCGCGCTGGCTGCGGACCTTCTCCAGGCGCCCCTTGATCTGGCGCAGGCGGACCCGCAACAGGCGCCGGTCGGTTTCCAGCTGGGTTTCACCCGGGCCGCGCAGGCCGATACCCCCCTTCTGCCGCTCAAGGTGAGTCCAGCCACGAACCAGACGCGTACTCATGTGCTCGAGCTGGGCCAGTTCGACCTGGAGCTTGCCTTCATGGGTGCGGGCGCGTTGGGCGAAGATATCGAGAATCAGCCCGGTACGGTCGATCACGCGACACTCGAAGACACGTTCGAGGTTACGTTCCTGACTGGGCGTGAGGATGTGATTGAAAATCACCAGATCGACCTGCTCGGCCTTGACCAGGTCACGCAACTCCTCGACCTTGCCACTGCCGATCAGGAACTTGGCGGTTGGCCGATGACGCGGCACGTTGAAGAACGCGACGGTCTCGGCGCCGGCCGAAAGAGCCAATTCCTGAAACTCCTGCGGATCTTCGCGCGCCTCAGGGTCCTGTCCATCCAAGTGAACGAGAATAGTCCGCTCACCACCACCGTGGCGCTCAAAGAACAAAGGAGACTCCTATCAGGCGTTACCCGGCTCAGCGTCACCGCCATCGGATTCGGTTGCGCTTGGCAGACGAATTGGACGGACCGGCACGACTGTAGAGATAGCGTGTTTGTAGACCATCTGGCTGACGGTGTTTTTCAGAAGGATGACGAACTGGTCGAAAGACTCGATCGTGCCTTGCAGTTTGATCCCGTTGACCAGATAGATGGACACCCCAACTTTCTCTTTACGTAAAGTGTTCAAGTAAGGGTCTTGTAGCGAATGCCCTTTTGACATGTGCCGCACTCCTTTAAGGATCAATAATAAAAATCGGAATCAGATGGCTTGGGCCGTCACACCCCCAAGGATAGACGGCAATTGCAAGGACTCAGCTCAATATGGAGACGGTCCCAAGGTATTTCAAGGCGCGTGGCAGATTGTCGCAATCGAGGCTGTCAAGCCAATGCAGGTCAGTCCAGCTGCGCAACCAGGTGAACTGGCGTTTCGCCAGTTGGCGCGTGGCAATAATCCCACGCTCGCGCATCTCGGCTGACGTCAGCTTGCCGTCCAGGTAGTCCCAGACCTGTCGATAACCCACCGCACGTATAGACGGCAACCCGGCATGCAGGTCACTTCGCTCACGCAGGGCTACGACCTCGTCTATGAATCCCTGTTCCAACATCAATGTGAATCTTTGTTCAATTCGCCGATGCAGCACTTGCCGGTTCGCCGGAGCGATGGCCAGATTCGCGACAGTATAGGGCAATTGTTGCAGTCCCGAAGCGGCTGCTTCAGTACTTTGCGCAGATTGTTGTCGGCGCAGGGCCGTCATGCTCTGGCCACTGACCCGATAAACCTCCAGCGCCCGGCTGAGCCGCTGCGGGTCATTGGGATGGATGCGCGCCGCCGACTCAGGGTCAATGACCGCCAATTGCTCGTGCAGGGCATGCCAGCCAAGGCGCGCGGCTTCTTCTTCGATCTGCGCGCGCACCTCGGGATCGGCCGCCGGCATGTCCGCCAACCCATCGACCAGGGCCTTGTAATACAGCATCGTGCCGCCCACCAGCAGCGGGATGTTGCCCCGCGCAGTGATTTCGGCCATGGCCTGGAGCGCATCACGCCGGAAATCGGCCGCCGAATAAGCCTCGACCGGGTCCAGGATGTCGATCAGGCGGTGGGGAAATTCGGCCAGCAGTTCTTTTGACGGCTTGGCGGTGCCGATGTCCATGCCCCGATAGACCAGGGCCGAATCGACACTGATCAACTCGCAGGGCAGGACCTTGGTCAATTCGATGGCCAGGTCGGTCTTGCCAGCGGCAGTCGGCCCCATCAGGAAAATCGCAGGTGGCAACTGGCTCATCAACGACCGCGCAAAAACAGTTTGTCCAGGTCGTCCAGGCCCAGTTGGGTCCAGGTCGGCCGGCCATGGTTGCATTGGCCGCTGCGCTCGGTGTTCTCCATGTCCCGCAGCAAGCCGTTCATTTCCGGCAAGGCCAGGCGCCGGTTGGCGCGGACCGCGCCATGGCAGGCCATGGTGCCCAGCAGCTCGTTCAGATGCGCCTGGATCCGGTCGCTGGTGCCGTACTCCATCAGATCCGCCAGCACGTCGCTGACCAACCGATTGGCCTCGGCCTGCTTCAGCAGCGCCGGGATCTGCCGGATCGCCAGGGTTTCCGGGCCCAGTCGCTGCAGCTCGAAGCCCAGGCGCTGGAACCAGCCCACATGTTCTTCTGCGCAATCGGCTTCGCGCTGGCTGACAGCCAGTGACTCAGGCACCAGCAGCGGCTGGCCGCTGAGCCCTTCGCTGGCCATGGCGATTTTCAGCCGCTCGTACATGATTCGCTCATGAGCGGCATGCATATCCACCAGGACCAGGCCCTGGGCATTTTCCGCCAGGATATAGATGCCCTTGAGCTGCGCCAGGGCGTAGCCCAGCGGCGGGATATCGCCCTGGCCGTCGGGCAACGCCACTGCGCCGGTTTCAGGCAACGGCTTGAAGAATTCCCGATAGGCCGCCTGGGCCTCGGCCGCCGGCACGCTCGATTGCGGGCGCGGGGTGTATTGATACTGATAGCCACCTGCGCCGGAACTCGCCGAGGTGTAGCTCGGTTGCGCCTGGGGCTGCTCCAGCAGGGTATTGGCCGCCAGGCGCATTTCGCCCTGGGGTCCGAATTCGCCGGCTTCCAGTCCGGTTGGACGAACCATCCCGGCCACGGTGGCCGGTGCTGCCAACTGGTCTTCCGGACGCACGTCGCCCAAGGCGCGGTGCAAGGTGCCATAGAGGAAATCGTGCACCATGCGCCCGTCGCGGAAGCGCACCTCATGCTTGGTGGGGTGCACGTTGACGTCCACCACTGAAGGGTCGACCTCGAAAAACAGCACGAAGGTCGGATGCCGACCGTTGAACAACACATCGCGATAGGCCTGGCGCACCGCGTGGGCGACCAGCTTGTCCCGTACCGCCCGGCCGTTCACATAGAAATATTGCAGATCCGCCTGGCTGCGGGAGAAGGTTGGCAACCCGACCCAGCCCCACAGGTGCAGGCCATTGCGCTCGACCTCGATGGGCAAGGCCTGTTCCAGGAAACCCGAGCCGCACACCGCCGCCACGCGCCGGGCACGGGCCGCGTCGTCACGGGCCTCGTGCAGACTGAGAATGGTCTTGCCGTTATGGCGCAAGTGGAACGCCACGTCGAACCGCGCCAGGGCCAGGCGCTTGATGACTTCCTGCAGATGATCGAACTCGGTCTTCTCGGCCTTGAGAAACTTGCGCCGTGCCGGCGTATTGAAAAACAGGTCACGCACTTCCACCGACGTGCCCACCGGATGGGCCGCAGGCTGCACACGGGAGGCCATGTCCCGCCCCTCGGTCTCGACCTGCCAGGCCTGTTCGGCGTCGCGGGTGCGGGAGGTCAGCGTCAGGCGCGACACCGAGCTGATGGAGGCCAGCGCTTCGCCACGAAACCCCAGGCTCATGACCCGTTCGAGATCTTCCAGATCGCGGATCTTGCTGGTGGCATGGCGCGCCAGTGCCAGCGGCAGGTCGTCGGCGGGAATACCACCACCGTCATCACGCACCCGCAGCAGCTTGACGCCACCCTGCTCGACGTCCACATCGATGCGCCGGGCACCGGAGTCCAGGCTGTTCTCCAGCAGTTCCTTGATGACCGACGCCGGGCGCTCGACCACCTCGCCGGCGGCGATCTGGTTCGCCAGCCGAGGACTGAGCAGCTCGATACGGGCGTTGCTGCCGATCACTTCATCGCTCATTGCTTGGACGCCACTTCATTGCCCGGAATGGTCAGGGTCTGGCCGATCTTGAGCTCGTCGCTCTTGAGATTGTTGGCGCTGCGCAAGGTGGCGGGCGACACCTGGTAGCGCACGGCAATCATTGCCAGGGTTTCACCGGGACTGACCCTATGGTCCCGCGGGCCTTGGGCGATCTTGCCGGAGTCACGCAGCCAGGCGATGTAGGTGCCCGGCGGCGGGTTCTGCTGGAAGAACTGGCGTACACCGCTGCTGATGGACCGGGCCAGGGCCTGCTGGTGGCTGGAAGACGTCAGCTTGGAGGCTTCGTTGGCGTTGGAGATGAATCCGGTTTCCACCAGGATCGACGGGATGTCCGGCGACTTGAGCACCATGAAGCCGGCCTGTTCGACACGCTGCTTGTGCAGGGGCGTGACGCGGCCGATATTGCTCAGGACCTTCTGGCCGACATTCAAGCTGGAGGTCAGCGAGGCGGTCATCGACAAATCGAGCAACACACCGGCCAGCATGCGGTCCTTGTCGTCGAGGCTGACGTTGCCGGCACCGCCGATCAGGTCGGAACGGTTTTCGCTGTCGGCCAGCCAGCGGGCAGTCTCGGAGGTGGCGCCCCGGTCGGACAGGGCGAACACCGAGGCCCCGAAGGCCGCGGTCGAAGGTGCCGCGTCGGCATGGATCGAGACGAACAGGTCGGCGCCTTTCTTGCGGGCGATTTCGGTACGACCGCGCAACGGGATGAAATAGTCGCCGGTACGGGTCAGTTCGGCGCGGAAGCCCTTCATGCCGTTGACCTGGCGCTGCAGCTCCCGGGCGATGGACAACACCACGTCTTTTTCGCGCTGCCCACGCGAGCCCGAGGCCCCTGGGTCTTCCCCGCCATGACCGGCATCGATGACCACAATGATGTCGCGCTTGCCGGCCGGAGCCGGTGGCAGCTTGATCGCCGGCTCGGTCGGCGTGACCGGCACCGCCGGCACCGTGGCGACATTGGCAGGAGGCGGCGGCGGTGGCGCGGCGTCGGCCGGGTTGTCGAACAGGTCCACCACCAGGCGGTTGCCGTACTGGGCATTGGGCGCCAGGGTGAAGCTTTTCGGGGTGACGGTTTTTTTCAGGTCGATGACCACCCGCAGGTCGGTCGGCGTACGCTGGGCCGAACGCATGGCGGTAATCGGCGTATTGGCGGTGGGCACGTTCAGCGGCGCGCCCAGGGAGGCGCCGTTGATGTCGATCACCAGGCGGTCCGGGGCCGTGAGGGTGAACACGCTGTGCTGCACCGGCCCCGTCAGGTCGAACACCAGTCGCGTGTTGTCCGGCGCCCGCCACAGGCGAACGCTGTTGACCTTTGTCTCAGCCACAGCATCGACGGCCAGTGCCGTAAGCAACAGTCCTACGACAGCAGCCACCGCGCGAAAGCGCATACCAAACCCCATCATCAAATAGTTTCCAGTGCCAATGCGGCACACCACGACTCGCCGCGCGAGCCTTGCGGCGTCAGTTTCAGCGAACGCCCGCCATTCTGCGCGCCAATGGTAATGGTCAGGTCAGGCTTTGGCAAAAAGCCTGCACCCTTGCAGGGCCATTCGATCAGGCACAAGGCATCGTCTTCGAAATAATCACGGATACCGAGAAACTCCAGCTCTTCCGGATCCACCAGTCGATACAAATCGAAATGAAACGCTCGGATATCACCGATCTCGTAGGGCTCCACCAAGGTGAACGTAGGGCTTTTCACCGCGCCGACATGCCCCAGGCCGCGAATGATGCCGCGGGACAAGGTGGTCTTGCCCGCGCCGAGATCGCCTTCCAGGAAGATCAGGCCGTGGCCTGCGGTGACCTGCGCAATGCGAGCACCGAATTGCGTCATGGCCTGCTCGTCGGCCACGTACAGGGTTACTTCAGACAAGGTGACTGCTCCTCCAGCAACTGACGAATGGCCGGAATCAGGTCGGTCGCCGCCAGCCCCCGGCCCGAGCGCCCGACCTGTGCGCCGGCATTGGCGTGCAACCAGACAGCCAGGCAGGCGGCCTCGAAGCCATCCATGCCCTGGGCGAGCAAGGCGCCGATCACCCCGGCCAATACATCTCCGAGGCCGGCCGTGGCCATGGCCGGATGGCCCTGGCCGCAAACCGCCAGGCGACCGTCCGGGCCGGCAACCAGGCTGCCAGCGCCCTTGAGGATTACCGTGGCGGCGTATTTCCTGCTCAGTGCCCGGGCCGCCGCCGGACGATCGGCCTGCACCTGTGCCGTGGAAATATCCAGGAGCCGGGCCGCTTCACCCGGATGCGGAGTGATCACACAGCCCTCGGGCAAACCGACCGCGCCCGCGCTCAGCAGGTTCAGGGCGTCGGCGTCCCATACCTGCGGCACGGAAACGTTGGCCGCCGCCGACAGCAAACTGCGCCCCCAGGCGGCCTGGCCCAACCCGGGGCCCACCACCAGCACGTCCGCCCGCTCCAGCAGGCCCATCAGCTGGTTCGCCGAATGAGTGCCTTGCACCATGACCTCAGGTAAACGCGTCAGCGCAGCCGATACGTGTTCGCTGCGGGTCGCCATGGAAACCATTCCGGCACCGCAACGCAGGGCGCTTTCGGCACTCATCTGGATCGCACCGCCAAATCCCCGGTCGCCGCCGATCAACAGGACGTGCCCGAACGAGCCTTTGTGGGAAGTGGGCGCGCGAGGCGTCAGACGCGGCAGATTTTTTGGTAAGAGCAATCGTGCAGTGGACGGCGCCGATTCAACGATATCCGCATCGGCGTGCAGGTCATCGAAGACCAGCTCACCGACGCGGTCCGCCGCGTCGCCCGTGAACAGGCCCAGTTTCAGACCAATGAAGGTCACCGTCAGGTCGGCCGCGACCGCCGTGCCCAGGACCCGTCCGGTGTCGCTGCACAGGCCGGAAGGAATATCCACCGCGGCGACCGGCAGCCCGCTGACATTGATCGTGTCGATCGCCCGGATATAGGGTTCGCGCACATCACCGCTCAAGCCCGTGCCAAGCAAGGCATCCAGCAGCACCCCTCGCAATTCGGATTCGTCGTTCCACGTCTCCAGCGGCACCCCCACTGCCACGGCCTCGGCATGGGCAATGGCGGCGTCCCCCTGCAGGCGACGAGGCTCACCCACGGTCAGTACCCGCACCGACCAGCCGGCACGGCGGGCCAGGGTCGCCACCAGGAAACCGTCGCCGGCATTATTGCCATGACCGGTCATCACGGTCAGCTCGCCGGCCTGTGGCCAGCGCCGGACGATCGCCCGCCAGGTGGCACGGGCTGCGCGCTGCATCAATTCGAAGCCGGTGGTCCCCGCCGCGATCAGTTGTGCGTCGAGGGCCCGGACCTGCGCGGCACTGTACAGCGCGTCGGGAAAATCATCTTTAGTGTGCGGCATGCGTCTTCAGGCTCCGATGTCTGGCAGAATTATACGCATCTCAGCTCCGGTTTCTCTTGCCACATGCCTGTCATTCCCACCGACCTCCCCGCCCTCGCCCAATCCATCAAGGACTGGGGCCGCGAGCTGGGCTTCCAGCAAGTCGGCATCAGCGGCCTGGACCTCGCCGAACATGAGCAGCATTTGCAACGCTGGCTCGACGCCGGCTACCACGGCGAAATGGACTATATGGGCGCCCATGGCAGCAAACGTTCCCACCCCGAGGAGCTGGTGCCGGGAACATTGCGCGTGGTGTCCCTGCGCATGGATTACCTGCCGGGCGACACCGAGATGGCCCACAGGCTCGCCCAACCGGAAAAAGCCTACGTCTCGCGCTATGCGTTGGGCCGCGATTACCACAAATTGATCCGTAAACGCGTGCAACAATTAGCCGAAAAAATCCAGGCGGTCATCGGCCCCTTCGGTTATCGCGCTTTTGTCGACAGCGCCCCGGTACTGGAAAAAGCCATTGCCGAACAGGCCGGGCTCGGCTGGATCGGCAAGAACACCCTGGTACTGAACCGCAAGGCCGGCAGTTATTTCTTCCTGAGCGAGCTGTTTGTCGACCTGCCGCTGCCCGTGGACCCGCCCCACGCCACGGAGCACTGCGGCAAATGCACGGCCTGCCTGGATATCTGTCCTACGAAGGCATTCGCAGGGCCCTACCTGCTGGACGCCCGCCGTTGCATTTCCTACCTCACCATTGAACTGAAGAACGCCATCCCCGAAGAACTGCGTCCCTTGATCGGCAATCGAGTGTTCGGCTGCGACGATTGCCAGATCGTCTGCCCTTGGAACCGCTTCGCCCGGCCTACTGGGGAAAGCGATTTCAAACCCCGGCATAACCTGGACAACGCCGGCCTGGCCGAATTGTTCCTGTGGGACGAGGACACCTTCCTCAGGAGCACCGAAGGCTCGCCACTGCGCCGAGCCGGCTACGAACGCTGGCTGCGCAACCTGGCGGTGGGCCTTGGCAATGCCCCTTCGACCATTCCCGTACTGCAGGCCTTGCACGCGCGACGCGACTATCCGTCGGAACTGGTGCGCGAGCATGTGGAATGGGCGCTGCGCCAGCACGCCGAGCGTCAAACCTCGTCGTTATAGACGAACTTGGGCATTTCCCAGTGAAAGCGGATCGCCAGGAGGCGTAGCAGGAAACCACCGAACAACGTGATGAGGATTGCCTGTTCGCTTGGCAGCTGCAGATAGACACAGAGCAGATAACACCACGCCGCGGCAAACGACACGCTGGCATAGAGCTCACGGCGGAAGATCAGGGGAATATCGTTGCAGAATATATCCCGCAGGATGCCGCCGAACACCCCGGTGATCACGCCACTGACCGACGCCACCAGCATGCCATGGCCCATCTCAAGGGCGGTCATGCAACCGATCAGGGTAAACGCCACCAGGCCCACGGCGTCGAGTACCAGGAACATCGAACGCAGGTGACGCATCCAGCGCGCCAGGAACACCGTCAGCATCGCCGCCGCAGTGGTCAGCACCAGGTATTCCGGATGCTTGACCCAGGTGAGGGGATAATGACCGAGCAGCACATCGCGCACCGAGCCGCCCCCCAGCGCGGTGACACAGGCGATCAGCACCACGCCGAACCAGTCCATGCCACGCCGTCCGGCGGACAAGGCGCCGGTCATCGCTTCGGCGGTGATGGCGATCAGATAAAGCATCAGCAACATGTTGGCGGTCCTTGCGGGAAGGCGCGCAGTCTAGCCATTTCAGGCAAGCACCAAAAGAGGGCGGTTGCGCATGTCCAGCGCAGAACCCGTGGCGAGGGGATTTATCCCCTCGTCACAAGAGCGCCGCGCGCTTCAATCAGAACTTGATGAAATGCTTGCGGTAGTGCTGCAGCTCGGCGATGGATTCGCGGATATCGTCCAGCGCCAGGTGGCTGCCGCCCTTCTGGAAGCTGTCGCGAACCTGCGGCGCCCAGCGGGCGGCCAGTTCCTTGAGGGTGGAGACATCCAGGTTGCGGTAATGGAAATAGCTTTCCAGGGATTTCATGTGGGTATAGAGAAAGCGTCGATCCTGGCAAATGCTGTTGCCGCAGATGGGCGACTTGCCCCGGGGCACCCATTGCTCCAGGAAGGCGATGGTCTGGGCTTCGGCCTCGGCCATGCTGATCTTGCTGTCGCGTACCCGTTGAGTCAGGCCCGAGCCACCATGCTGGCGAGTGTTCCACTCGTCCATGCCGGCGAGGACTTCATCGCTGTGGTGGATCGCGATCACCGGGCCTTCGGCCAGGGTGTTGAGGTCACTGTCGGTGACAATGGTGGCCATTTCGATAATGACGTCGGTGTCGGGGTTCAGACCGGTCATTTCCAGGTCGATCCAGATCAGGTTCTGCGGATTTTGCATGGGGGGCTCCTCGGCGTAGCTGCGCAGTTTAGCCTAGGCCGGCTCCTGGGCGTGCTAAACTCGCCGCCGTTTTATCTAATCGCTGCATTCTTCATACGGAACACCCATGGCCAAACGCCAACTCAATCGCCGCCAGAACTGGCGTATCGAAAAGATCCAGGGCGAGCGCGCCGCCCGCGCCGCCAAACGCGAATCCAGTGCGGTGCAAGCCCTGGAGGGTGGTGACCTGGGTCCCGAACAGACCGGCCTGGTGATCGCCCACTTCGGCGTGCAGGTCGAGGTCGAAGCCTGTGAAGGCGAGCTGGCTGGCCAGGTCTTCCGCTGCCATCTGCGGGCCAACCTGCCGGCGCTGGTCACTGGCGACCGAGTGGTGTGGCGCGCCGGCAACCAGGGTATCGGCGTGATTGTCGCGCAATTGCCACGTCACACCGAGCTGTGCCGTCCGGACAGCCGGGGCCAGCTCAAGCCGGTGGCGGCGAACGTCGACATGATCGTCATTGTGTTCGCCCCGCTGCCAGAACCTCACGCCAACCTCATCGACCGTTACCTGGTCGCGGCCGAACATGCGGGTATCCGCCCGCTGTTGCTGCTCAACAAATTCGACCTGATCGACGAGCATAACGCCCCGGCGCTGAACGCCTTGCTGTCGGTCTATCGGCAATTGGGTTATCCGGTACTGGAAGTCTCCGCCCATCACGGCAACGGCATGGAGCAATTGCAACAGCAACTGGACGGGCGCATCAGCGTGTTCGTCGGACAGTCGGGTGTCGGCAAGTCGTCATTGGTCAACAGCCTGCTGCCGGAGGTCGACACCCGTGTCGGGCCTTTGTCCGAGCTGTCCGGCCAGGGCACCCACACCACCACCACCGCCCGGCTGTTCCATTTCCCTGGCGGCGGTGAGCTGATCGACTCCCCGGGCATTCGCGAGTTCGGCCTGGGTCATGTCAGCCGGGCCGATGTGGAAGCCGGGTTCATCGAGTTCAACGACCTGATCGGCACGTGCCGCTTCCGCGACTGCAAGCATGACCGCGAACCCGGTTGCGCCCTGCTCAAGGCACTGGAAGAAGGCCGTGTGCACCAGCAACGGATGAACAGCTACCGCTCGATCATCGCCAGCCTGCCGGAAAACAGCTACTGACTCGAAAGGAAGGGAAGCCGCACGCAGTTGTGGCGAGGGGTTTGATCCACGCCGGGGCACGAAACGCCCCCTCCCCTTCGTACTTTTGGATAAAAGCCAGGTACAGGGGCGGCTGCGCAGCCCGGCGGGGATAAATCCCCTCGCCACGGGTCCATCGACAAATCTTCAGGTCACTGCCCAGGCGTTTCGGCAGGCTTGGGCGCGACCTCGTCGAACAGGTTCAAGCGCTCGCGCAACTCATGGGCGGGCACCGGCTGCTGATCCGGTGGCAAGGCATTCGGGTCAGCCGCGGCGCCCGACGGCGTCGCCGGTGTCTCTGCGGGCGTGCCCTGATCCTGAGCTGGATCTGGCGCAGGGTCATCGGTCTGCGAACCCTCGATGGCTTTCTGCGCCTTCTTGGTCAACACGACGATGTCGATGCGTCGGTTGACCGGGTTGAACGGGTCCTTGCGGTCAAACAGCGCCGACGAGGCGTAACCGACCACCCGCGCCACCTGCTCGTCCGGGTAGCTGCCGGCCACCAGGGCACGCCGTGCCGCGTTGGCGCGGTTGGCGGAGAGCTCCCAGTTACCGAAGTCACCCTTGCCGATGTAGGGCTTGGCATCGGTATGACCGCTGATGCTGATCTTGTTCGGCACCGCCTTGATGGTGTCGGCCATGGCCAGCAGGATGTCTTCGAAATAGGGCTTGAGCCGCGCGCTGCCGGAGTCGAACATCGGCCGGTTCTCGGCATCCATGATCTGGATGCGCAAGCCGTTCGGGGTGATTTCGAACAGGATCTGGTCCTTGAACTTCTGCAGCTCCGGGTTCTCTTCGACCTTGTTCTGCAATTCCTGCAGGAGCAACTCCAGGCGTTCGCGCTCGACCTGCTCGGCCATGCCTTCGGCCTCATTGGCATCGACCGTTGCCTTGTCGGGCTGAGGCTGGGATTTGACCTCGGGGTTGAGGGTATTTTCCGGCGCAAGGACCGGAGAACCGCCCAGGTCGATGATGTAGGGCGTGCCGCTTTCGGAAAAACCGACCGGATCCTTGAAGTAACCGGCGATGGCGATCTTCTGCTCCGGGGTCGCGGTGGACAGCAGCCACAGCACCAGGAAGAACGCCATCATCGCCGTCGCGAAGTCGGCAAAGGCGATTTTCCAAGCACCGCCATGGTGCCCGCCGGCAATGCGCTTGACGCGCTTTACGATAATCGGCTGATTATTTTCCATGACCTAAGTGCTCTGCTTCACAAATACTGTTCCGTTCTGACGGTGCCTGTTGCTGCCATACTGCGTTGCCGCTCCTCGCCATAGCGGGCTATGACTCGTCGCGGCGCCTTGTCTGGCAGCAACAGTCACTGGCCAAAAAAGGAACGTATTTGCAAAGCAAAGCACTAGCGACCGCGAACCGCTTGTTCCAGCTCGGCGAAGCTTGGACGGTGCGCCGGGTAGAGAACCTTGCGACCGAACTCGACCGCCAGCGATGGCGGCATACCCGAGGCCGAGGCCACCAGGGACGCCTTGATGGCTTCATAGACGTTGAGCTCTTCCTTGGCATCATGGGCCAGGGAATGGGCCAGCGGGCCGAAGAAACCGTACGCGGCCAAAATACCGAAGAAGGTACCCACCAGGGCCGCCCCCACGTGCAGGCCGATGGACTTCTGGTCGCCATCGCCCAGGGAAGCCATGGTCACCACGATACCCAACACCGCGGCGACGATACCGAAGCCGGGCATACCGTCGGCGATACCGTTGACGGCGTGGGACGGGTGCTCCAGGTCTTCCTTGAGGCTGTACAGTTCCATGTCGAACAAGCCTTCCAGCTCATGGGGAGCCATGTTGCCGGACGACATGATGCGCAGGTAGTCACAGATGAACGCCGTCATCCGGGCGTCCTTGAGCACGGCGGGATACTTGGCGAAGATCGGGCTGGCGGCGGCGTCTTCGATGTCGCCTTCGATCGCCATCATGCCTTCACGCCGGCTCTTGTTGAGGATCTCGTAGATCAGCCCCAGCACTTCCAGGTAGAACGTGTGGCTGAAGCGCGAACCGAACATGCTCAGGGATTTCTTGAGCACGTGCATGGTCATGTAGCCAGGGTTGGCCTGCAGGAAAGCGCCAAGGGCCGCACCACCGATGATCAGCACCTCGAAGGGCTGGACCAGGGCGGCGATCTTGCCATGGGAGAGCACGTATCCGCCGAGCACGCTCGCGAACACGACTATGATGCCGATAATTTTAGCCATAGATAGAAAGTACTTATTTAAGTCGGGTTCAAGGTCATATTCGGAAGCTGGAAAATCTCTTCTTCTCCTTATCGGCAAAACTGCGCCAGACTATAGCCAGTTCTGGCGAAAAGCCAATTTGCCACGTTGCAGCATGCGATGATCACCCCCAGCCATGGCTAACGAAACGAAGGTTCCAACTCCACGACCGACCACCCTCGAAGGCTGGGTAAAGCTGCTCGAGGGCGTCCATCTGCCGGTGCCGCAGGCCAGTCACGACCTGGTCTGCAAGGCCATCGCCGACAGCAATCGCTCGTTGCGCGATATCGCCGAGCTGATGCAGGACAGCCCCGCCCTGGCCCTGAGCGTCATCCGGGAAGCCAATCATCACACCCGGGGCAACCTCGCCGAGCCCGCGGAAAATCTCGAAGTGGCCATCAACCGTCTCGGCCTCAAGCGCACCGAGGAACTGCTGGCACGCCTGCCCTCGCTGCCGGAGCAACAGATACCCGTTGCCCTGCGCCAGCTGCAATTGATCAGCCAGCATGCCACGCAACAGGCCAATGGTTTTTTCGCCAGCCGCCTGGCGCGGCTGTGGCAGGACATTCACTGGGGCAGCCTGCTGTTTCTCTCGCCGCTCTGGCCCATGGCGCTGACGCATCCGCGCCTGCTGGGGGAATGGGAGCTGCGGGTCCTCCATCAAGGCCAGCAGGCCAGCAAGGTGGAGCACGAATTGTTCGGCGTCGGCCTGCTGAGCATCTGCCTGGCCCTGGTGGAGACCTGGCGCCTGCCGGTCTGGGTGGCGCAGGGTTACCGACTGTTGCTCAATGAACGTCGCGAACTGGCGAAAGTCCTGCGCATCGCCCGAGACAGCGAACATCCGCTGCGCCAACAGAACCGCCTGGACGATGACCCGACCCTGCGGCGCTGGCTGAACCAACCGGCCAACACCGTGCTGCTGGCCAACGGCCTGGCGGTTTCAGCGCACCATGCCTGGGACGCTCCCCACAGCGCACGCTGGCAGTACCTCACGAGCCTGTACCTGCAGATGCCCGTGGAAGAGATCCAGCAGCAACTTCACCAACAAGCCGCCAACAGCGCTCGCCAGAACAGCATGCCGGACCTCTGGCACCCGGCCGTGGCCCTGGTCTGGCCCCCGGGCAGTCGCCGCATCCCCTCCGGGCGAGCATCCGCAACGCCACCCAGCACCGTCGACCTGACCCAGTGGCGCAAGCAGTGCGCCGCCTTGTTGGTGGAGCCAAGCCCCTTCAGCAACGCCATGCACCTGACCACCGCCGCCCGGGACGCCCTGGCGGCGTGCGGCATGCGCCGGGTGATGATCCTGATGGCCGACCGCAGCCAGGCCAACGTGCGCGTGCACCAGACCGCCGGCCTGCCCAGCGAGGCGGCGGCCATGAGCTTCCCGATCAACCAGAGCAAGGTCTTGCAACGGTTGCTGGCACAACAGGCCCAGGTTCGCCTGAACCCCGACAACAACGCTCAGTTTTCGGCACTGCTGCCGCCGGTCCTGCGCAGCCTGTTCAAGGGCGAGCACCTGCTGCTGCGTTCACTGACCTGCAATGGCAAGGTGATCATGCTGGTGGTCGTGGACCAGGGCGGAGGCCCGTTCTCGGACGTGACGGTCCAGGCTTTCGGCAAGACCGCGCAATGTATCGAGCGGGCCCTGCACACCTTTACCAACCGCGGCCGTTGAACTTGATACAATCCTTTCCCTTTGCGCCCCTGGAGACCTCACATGCCTGACTTCTCTGGCTTGCCGCTGGTGATCGAGCCAAGCGACCTGCTTGCGCGCCTCGACGCACGCGAACTGATTCTGGTGGACCTGACCAGCGCCGCCCGCTACAGCACCGGGCACGTTCCCGGCGCGCGCTTCGTCGACCCCAAGCGTACGCAACTGGGCCAGCCGCCAGCGCCAGGCCTGTTGCCGGCCAAGGCTGACCTCGAGGCATTGTTCGGCGAGCTCGGGCACAACCCGGACGCGGTCTACGTGGTCTACGACGACGAAGGCGGCGGCTGGGCCGGGCGCTTCATCTGGTTGCTGGATGTGATCGGCCACCCGAACTACCACTACCTCGACGGCGGCCTGCTGTCATGGCTGGACGAAGGCCTACCCGTGTCCACCGAAGTACCGCCCAGCGCCGGTGGCCCGGTGCCGCTGACGCTGCGCGACGAGCCCACCGCCACTCGCGAATACCTGCAAAGCCGCCTCGGTGCCGCCGACCTGGCGATCTGGGACGCGCGCGGCCCGCTGGAATACTCCGGGGAAAAAGTCGTTGCAGCCAGGGGCGGACACATCCCCGGCGCGGTCAATTTCGAATGGACCGCCGGCATGGACCCAGCCCGCAACCTGCGTATCCGCCGGGACATGCCGCAGATTCTCGAACAGCTGGGCATCACCCCCGACAAAGAAATCATCACCCACTGCCAGACTCACCACCGCTCCGGCTTCACCTACCTGGTGGCCAAGGCGCTCGGTTACCCACGGGTCAAAGGCTATGCCGGTTCCTGGGGCGAATGGGGCAACCACCCCGATACCCCTATCGAGCTTTGAAGGTTCCAAAAAGGACAGTTAATGAAAAACCGCTTGTTCATCCTCACCCAGTACCTGTTGCCCCACCACCTGCTGTCACGGCTGGCCGGCTGCATTGCCGAATGCCGCGTACGCTGGTTCAAGAATGCATTCACCGCGTGGTTCGCCAAGCGCTACCAGGTGGACATGTCCCAGGCCCTGGTGGAAGACCTGACCGCCTATGAGCACTTCAACGCCTTCTTCACCCGCGCCTTGAAGGAAGGCGCGCGCCCACTGGACGAAACCCCAGGCGCGATCCTCAGCCCCGCCGACGGCGCCGTCAGCCAGCTCGGCCCGATCGAGCACGGCCGGGTGTTCCAGGCCAAGGGCCACAGTTTCAGTGTGCTGGAACTGCTTGGCGGCGACTCGGCCAACGCAGCGCCGTTCATGGGCGGCGATTTCGCCACCATCTACCTGTCGCCCAAGGATTACCACCGCGTGCATATGCCGCTGGCCGGTACGCTGCGGGAGATGGTCTACATTCCGGGACGGATCTTCTCGGTCAACCAGACCACCGCCGAAAACGTTCCCGAGCTGTTCGCCCGCAACGAACGCGTGGCGTGCATCTTCGACACCGAACGCGGCCCCATGGCCGTGGTACTGGTGGGCGCGATGATCGTGGCGTCCATCGAAACCGTCTGGGCCGGGCTGGTCACGCCACCCAAGCGCGAGCTCAAGACCTTCCGCTACGACGAAGCCGCCCGTGCGCCGATCCATCTGGAAAAAGGTGCCGAACTGGGCCGCTTCAAGCTGGGTTCCACCGCCATCGTACTGTTCGGCCCGGGCCAGGTGAAGTGGGCCGAGGAGCTGGTGGCCGGCTCGCCGGTACGGATGGGCCAGGGGCTGGCCTTGCCGAGGACCTGAACCATCGGTCGCCCCGTGGGAGCCGATACACTCGCTCCCACGGGCGACCTGGAATTCGATCGGAACTTCTTTCGACCACAGCTGCTATTGTTGGAGACATCCTTTTCGTTTTCAGCCGGAGTCGTCCACGGCATGAATGAGACCAGCCCTCTCCAGTTACTGCGCGTCTCGACCCCGACGCAGCCACGCCTGTCGTTCTGCGATGCCACGCCACGCGACCTCAAGCGCTGGATCGCCAACCTGCCCAAGGCCAACATCGGCGAAACCGCTCGACTGCTGTACCAGGCCATCGGCGAACTCAACCTGCTGCTCACCACCAGCGACAATCGCCTGCAGCTGCTCGAATTGCTGCGGCCCGAGGTGTACTACGTCTGCAAGCATCTGGAGCGGCATTTCCTGCACCAGGCCATTGTGCTGGACGACCGCTCACGCAAGATCGTCAACCTGTGCCAGGCCCTGCAAAGCCAGCTGGCGATGGGCTACAAACAGATCGTGGCGCGCATTTCACCGAAATTCACCAAGGACCGCGCCCGCCTGCTGAGCACCGCGCTGCAACGGGCGATGCATGCCCTCGACGGCCCGCTGATGCGCGCCACCGAGCTGTACAGCCCAGTGCCTGAAGGGTTATGGCTCGATTTGCACCAGCTGTACCGCATCGCCTGCCAGCATCGGTTGCAACATCAGAGCATCAATGACGAGCTGGCCAGCCAGGTCCAGCAACTGAGTCCGGAGCAAAGCTATGTGGTCGCCCTGCTGCTGGGCTCCTCGCGCAGCAACCAGCTGCGCCAGGGCCAGATAGCCCGGCTGGCCGAAGCGCTGGAAATCTGGAGCCAATGGATCAAGCTGGACCCGGCCACTTCCGCCACGAGCCTGTTCGCCGTCGCCCCGGGCCTGGATGTGGGGCCGCGCTATCGCTCCAAGTTCAGAGCCGAGCAACAGCCCAGCCTGCTGGGTTTCGATCCTCAGCCGCTGGTGCGCGCCATCGCCGTGCATCTGCAGCAGCCGACCGACCACACCCTGCCGGTGCCCGGTGGCATGAGCACCGACACCCTGCAGCACCTGCAGGCGGCCTGGGGCGAGGCCGTCGAACGCAGCTTCCAGCGCACCGAGGGCAACGGCACGCTGACCTTGTGCGTGGGCATGAGCGCGCTGCATTACTACCTTGGCGGCAAACGCTCCTTCAGCGAAATCCTGAAGACGCCGAATGCCCGCAAGGCGCGCTTCGAAGTTTCACAGAGCAAGCCCCACGACACCTGGAACCAGGCCTTCGACGCAGCGCCCACTGGCGACAGTGACCTGCTGCCCTACGAGGAAATCGAATATCCGGCCAACCCGACCGACGATGAAGGCAGCGGATCGGACCACCAGCAGCATTTTCCAACCTACGACCTGCCGATCATCAATCACAGCCCTGGCGGTTATTGCCTGGGCTGGCCTAAGGAAGTACCGGAACAACTCCAGGCCGGGGAAGTGGTCGGCATCCGCGACACCACCGATCAGGTCTGGAGCATTGCCGTGGTGCGCTGGATTCGCCAGGTGCGCAACGGCGCCATGCAAATGGGCATCGAACTGGTCGCCCCTTATGCTCAGCCTTGCGGCCTGCAACTGGTGCGTGAACAGGACCAGCAAGGTCACTACCTGCGTGGCCTGCTACTGCCGGAGATCAGCGCCATCGACTTGCCGCCCACCATGATCGCCCCGCGCCTGCCCTTCCAGGAAGGCCAGCGCGTATTGATCAACACCAACGGTCAGGAACGCCGTGCCGGCCTGGACCGTCGGGTCACCAGCACCCACAGTTTCAACCAGTTCGCCTATCACCAGGAGGACGCAGGCCCCACCGAGAAGGGCGACGCCCCCGAAGCAGACTTCGATTCATTGTGGAAGTCGCTTTGAACAGCCCACACACAACCCTTTGTGGCAAGGGAATCTATCCCCTCGCCACAGGTGAACGCTTCCAAAGAATGCACCAGACTCGAATCAGAGCTGCCCGTCGCGATCCCTGAAGCCCAGCAGGTACAAGACGCCGTCCAGCCCCAGGGTCGAGATCGCCTGCCTGGCCGACTGCTTGACCAGCGGCTTGGCCCGGAACGCCACGCCCAGCCCGGCGATGGCCAGCATCGGCAGGTCGTTGGCGCCGTCGCCCACGGCGATGGTCTGCTCCAGGCGCAGGCCTTCCTTCTCAGCCAGCTCACGCAGCAGGTCGGCCTTGCGCTGGGCGTCGACGATCGGCTCGACGGCCACCCCGGTCACCTTGCCGTCCACCACGGCCAGTTCGTTGGCAAACACATAGTCGATGCCGAGCTTGGCCTGCAACTGCCTGGCGAAGTAGGTAAAGCCGCCAGACAGGATCGCAGTCTTGTAGCCCAGGCGCTTGAGTTCGGCGAACAGGGTCTCGGCGCCCTCGGTCAGGCGCAGGGAAGCGCCTATGGAATCCAGTACGCTGACATCCAGGCCTTGCAGGAGCGCCAGGCGTTCCTTGAAGCTGGCGCGAAAATCCAGTTCACCGGCCATGGCCCGCTCGGTGATGGCCGATACCTTGTCGCCCACGCCAGCGGCTTTGGCCAGTTCGTCGATGACTTCGGCTTCGATCAGCGTCGAATCCATGTCGAACACGGCCAGGCGCCGGTTACGACGGAACAGCGAGTCCTCCTGGAACGCGATGTCGACGTTCAGCTCCTGGGCCACGCTGAGGAACTCGGCGCGCAGTGCCTGGGGATCGGCCGGTTCGCCCCGTACGGAAAACTCGATGCACCCCTTGCCCTTGTCGGCCGGGGTATCGAGCGGCATGCGCCCGGACAGCCGGTCGATATGGTCGATATTCAACCCGTATTTTGCGGTAATCGAGCTGACGCGCTGCAATTGCTCGGCGGTGACCTTGCGGGTCAGCAGGGTAACGATGTGACGCTTCTTGCCCTGGCCTGCCACCCAATGCTGGTAATCGGCTTCCGATACCGGCGTGAAGCGCACCTGCTGGTCAAGTTCATAGGCGGTGAAGAGGATATCCTTGAGTACCGACTTGCCTTGTTCGCTATCCGGGATTTCAACCAGGATGCCAAAGGACAGCGTGTCGTGAATCACCGCCTGACCGATGTCGAGAATGTTCACACCACCCTGGGCCAGGACGCCGGTAATGGCCGCAGTCAGACCCGGACGGTCGCTGCCAGTGATGTTTATCAGGACGATTTCGCGCAAGGCGCACCCCCGCAGGTGGAAAAAAACCGCATTCTACCCACTTTCGGTGACCATCGGGCACCGCCAGTGCTTTGCCGGTCATGGGGCTGTCGCTATACTGCGCGTCAATTTCACGGACAAAGAGCCGAGCTCAGTGAACCGGCCCACGCCAGTCAAAACCGACAATTTCTTTCTGCTGATCTTCCGTGCACTGCGCCATCGTCGCGTGCCGATTGCATTGCGCATTGCCAGCCATAACGTGATCCTGGTCGCCCTGGCGCTGGTCATCTATGCCTGTGTGATGGGCTTGCAGTTCAAGCAGGCGATGCACGAACAGGCCGACGCCCTGGGCGAGAGCCTGACCACCCAGACCGCCACGTCCGCCACCGAGCTGCTGGTGTCCAACGACATCCTCAGCCTCAATGTGCTGCTCAACAACCTGACCAAGAACAAGCTGGTGGCCCACGCCGCCATCTACAGCGTGGACAACCGCATCCTCGCCGAGGCCGGACAGCGGCCCAAGCCTGGCCTGCTGGGCGAATCCGGGGGCATGTACCAGAGCAAGATCACCTTCCAGGACGTGACCGCCGGGCAACTGCGCATCAGCCTGGACATGGACCAGTTCCAGCAGCCGATGACCATCAGCCTGCAAAGCATGGGTATCCTGAGCGCGATATTGCTGGCCCTGGCCTTGGCCTTGAGCCTGCGCCTGGGGCGGCACCTCTCCACGCCGCTGCTGCAATTGCGCGTCTGGTTGCGGGATATCGACGAACATACCCCGGCCATCCAGCGCCAGGACGAGATCGGCGACCTGGCCCGGCAGCTGCACGCCAGCTTCGCGCCGGAGCCTGAACCTGAGCCAGAACCCGAGGAAATCGACTACGCGGATGATGATGCCGAGCCCGGTTTCGAAGTCCGCAACCTGCGTGATCCCGGTTTCGACGAAACCCCGCCCATGCCTGCCGCCCGGCCCGCGCCCCGTCACGTAGTGCGCACGGTTGAAGACGACGAGGACGACGATGCCTTCGCCGACCTGCGGGACGAAACGGTGACCGGGCAAACGCAGCCGGTCGCCAGGGCTGCCGTCTCGAACCAGCCGCAGCACAGTGCCGTGCTTGCCGTGCAGCTCGGCGCCCAGGATCAATTGCGACGCCTGCCCCAGGCCCGCCTGAAGGAACTGCTGGAACGCTATCGCGATTGCCTCGACCAGGCCGCCTCGCTGTACCAGGGTGAATTGCATACCCTGAACGATGGCAGCACGCTGATGCTGTTCCACACCGAAGACAGCGGTGACGATTACCTGACCAATGCCATCTGCTGCGGCGAACTGCTGCGGGCCCTGGGCCATCAGTTGCAGATCGAAGTGGCCGACAGCGGCATTACCCTGCAATTGCAACTGGGCCTGACCCTGGGCAACGGACTGTTCGGCCTGAGTCAGATTGACCTGCTGCTGACCGAAACTGCCCAGGACGCCCTGGCCTTGTCCCAACACAGCCGCAACCTGTTGCTGGTGGAGCGCAAGATCAACGACGACGCCCTGATTCGCCAGCGTGCCCGCATCCGCCCTATCGCCAGCCCTGAAGGTGCCTGCTGCGTGGAGCGACTGATGGAGCCTTATCCGTCCTTGCTGGAGCGGCAACTGGCGCGAATGCACGAGCGCCAGGCCTGATATCCAGTCGTTGAAGCGAACGCAAGCCTGCAGATGAGTGATTATCTGCAGGCTTTTTTGTTGCCATCGCCGATCGGTTGCGAGCAGGCTCGCTCCCCCACAAGATCTTCATGGGCGGCCGAATCCGTGTTTACTCAAGGTTGAATGTGGCTTGCTCGCGAAGGAGCCAGGACAGGCGCCGACAATCCAATCGACAGAAACGACAAAGCCCGCATCAGTGCGGGCTTTGTCTTGTTTGCAGTCCAGCTATCAGAACCGGAACACTTCCATATCCGTCCGAATCGGCAAGGCCATCGGGATCTTTGGCGACTTCTCCGGTTCAGCAGGCTTGGCCTGGGCCGGAGCGGACTTGCGCACCGGCGCTTCGACGATGGGAGGTTGGTTGGCCAACGGCTTGAGCGCCGTCGATAGCTGCTCGGCCAGGCGCTGCACCAGGATACCTTGGGCCTGGACCTGGGCCGCAGTGCTGCCCGCATGTTGCTCCTGCAGATGAACGATACGGTTTTCGCGGACCTTGCCGCGACGGTCGATCAACCGCCATTGGGCGTCGAGCACCGCCGGCTGCGATTCGCCAGAGTCCAGGCGGGTAATGGAAAGCAGCACCTGGACATCGGGGGTGAAACCCTGGGTCGCTGGCGCAAGGACCACGCGCTGGCTGTCCAGGTGACCGGCCACCTGGCGCAGCAGCAACTGGTCGATGTCCGAAGAAAGGCTACCGGCCCAACGACCGTCGGTGGCGGCCTGCAAGCTACCGTCGGGTTGGCGTTGCAGCAGGGTTTCGCGTTGCAGGTAGTCAGCGATCAATACAGGGCCGAGCAACACAGCCATGCCCGTGCTTTGTGCAGGCTGGGCCGGGTTTCCACTGTCGAGTTGATACAGCGACACCGGCTGGTGAATGCTGCAGCCCGCCAGGCCAAGCAGGCCGGCGAGCCACAGAATAGGAAGGCGCAGAGCAGTCATCGTTCCGTCCAGGTGGCGGCCACAAGGCTTACCACAGTGAAAAAATACTCGGTCATTATGAAGAACGCTCGGCCACGCCGGCGCTTGAAAGGGCCTATCATCCGTGAATATCCGTTCCGACTCCAGCGCGAAAGCATCGATCTGCGGCTTTTAATCGCAGACCGAGGCCTCTGGCACGCTTAATTCAGGTTTTCGACGAGCAGTGCATCCACTCGCTGGAAACCCCTCGGAAGCTTGTTGCCCCGGCGACCGCGTTCACCCTTGTAATGCTCAAGATCGTCCGCTTTCAACGAAAGCGTACGCTTTCCAGCCTGCAGCACAAGCGTGGCACCCTCCGGTAATACTGCAATATCCGTGACAAATTCCTCACGGCTTGCAACCCGTTCGCCGGAAATGCCGATTATTTTGTTGCCTTTGCCTTTCCCCAGCTGTGGCAGGTCGCTGATCTTGAAGACCAGCAAACGGCCCTCGGTCGTCACCGAGGCCAGCCAGTTGTTATCGCGATCGAAGACCGGACGCGGCGCAATGACCTTGGCGTTGTTCGGCAGGCTCAACAGCGCCTTGCCCGCCTTGTTCTTGGCTTGCAGGTCCTCACCCTTGACGACGAACCCGTAGCCGGCATCCGACGCGATAACGTACAGCCCGTTATCATCAGGCATCAGCACGCATTCAAAAGTTGCACCCGGTGGCGGCGTCAGACGACCGGTCAGCGGTTCGCCCTGGCCGCGAGCCGATGGCAGGGTATGGGCCGGCACCGAATAGCTGCGTCCCGTGGAGTCGATGAACACCGCATACTGGTTGGAACGCCCGGGCGCCAGGGCCTTGAAACCGTCGCCGGCCTTGTAGGAAAGTCCGGCGGCGTCAATATCATGACCCTTGGCGGAGCGTACCCAGCCCTTTTCCGACAGTACGACGGTCACTTTCTCATTGGGCAACAGGTCGTGTTCGCTCAACGCTTTGGCTTCGGCCCGCTCCACGATCGGGGAGCGTCGGTCGTCGCCGTAGGTTTCGGCGTCCTTGAGCAATTCGGTGCGCACCAGCTTCTTGAGCTTGGCTTCGCTGCCCAGCAAGGCGAGCAGCTTGGCCTGCTCCTTGAGCAACTCGTCCTGCTCGGCCCGCAGCTTCATCTCTTCCAGCCGCGCCAATTGCCGCAGGCGGGTATCGAGGATGTAGTCGGCCTGGATTTCGCTCAGGGCGAAGCGTTCGATCAGCTTGGCCTTGGGATGCTCCTCGGTGCGGATGATGTGGATCACCTCATCCAGGTTGAGGTAGGCGATCAGCAAGCCATCCAACAGGTGGAGGCGACGCTCGACCTTGTCCAGGCGGAACTGCAGGCGCCGGCGTACCGTCTTGACGCGGAATTCGAGCCACTCCACCAGTAGCGCCCGCAGGTTCTTCAACTGCGGCTTGCCATCCAGGCCGATGATATTGATGTTGACCCGATAACTGGATTCCAGATCGGTGCTGGCGAACAGGTGCTGCATCAGCGCCTCATGATCGACCCGGCTGTTGACCGGAATGATCACGATGCGGCAAGGGTTCTCGTGGTCCGACTCGTCGCGCAGGTCCGCCACTTGCGGCGCTTTCGACGGTTTTGCCTGCATCATGGCCGCAATCTGCTCCAGGACCTTGGCTCCGGACACTTGGTGCGGCAGTGCGGTGATGATGATGTCGCCATCTTCCACATGGTACACGGCGCGCATACGCACCGAACCACGACCGGTCTCGTAGATTTTCAGCAGGTCGGCCCGCGGCGTGATGATTTCCGCCTCGGTCGGGTAATCCGGCCCCTGGATGTGTTCGCACAGCTGCTCCACCGTGGCTTTCGGCTCGTCCAGCAGGCGCACGCACGCCGTGGCTACTTCCCGCAGGTTGTGAGGCGGTACGTCGGTGGCCATGCCCACGGCGATGCCGGTGGTGCCATTGAGCAGGATATTCGGCAAACGTGCCGGCAGCACCAACGGCTCCTCCAGGGTTCCGTCGAAGTTCGGCCCCCAGTCCGCGGTGCCCTGGCCCAGTTCGCTAAGCAGCACTTCAGAGTAACGCGACAGCCGCGCCTCGGTGTAACGCATGGCGGCGAAGGACTTGGGATCGTCCGGCGCACCCCAGTTGCCCTGGCCGTCCACCAGGGTGTAGCGATAGCTGAACGGCTGGGCCATCAACACCATGGCCTCGTAGCATGCCGAGTCGCCATGCGGGTGGAACTTGCCGAGCACGTCACCGACGGTACGCGCCGATTTCTTGTGCTTGGAATCGGCATCCAGCCCCAGTTCACTCATGGCATAGACGATGCGCCGCTGAACCGGCTTGAGGCCGTCGCCAATGTGCGGCAAGGCGCGGTCCATGATCACGTACATGGAGTAATTGAGGTAGGCACTTTCGGTGAAGTCAGCCAGCGATCGGCGCTCCACGCCGTCCAAGCTGTCTGCAAGAATGTCGCTCATGCGGGCCTCATCAGTTCGTTGTCTGGCACGACGACAGGCGTGTCGCCGCGCTGGGTAGATTCAATCGGGTCCAGGGCGCATCGGCCCCGTGGTTGCCCATTCATGGCGAAGCGCTCCAACCGCCATCGGGCGCGGCGAAACGCCAGATGACCGGCCGTCTTTCGCCATCGGCGCGTGGCCCATCGTTGTTGTCCAGGCCGATCCAGGCGCCTGCGGCATCCACCACCATTGCTTCGGCCAGCCCATAGGGTTGGGCGTAGCGGCGTTTATCCAGAAGTCCCTCGGCCGCGAATGACCAGCAGCGCTCCACCTTGGCGGTCTGCGGATCGCGCCGGCAGATCTGATAGGCGTTGCGTTCCAGGGTAAACAGTTTGCCGTCGAACAGTGACAGATCGGCGAAGTCCCGCGAGACCGCCTTGGCATCGGCAAACTGGGCCGGTTGCATTTCCTGCCCCGCTTCGCTCAGCAGCGCGCACTGGCCGTCGCAATCCCATACCGTTTGCTGGCGCTTGATCAGCAACAGGCCGCGGCGCTCGCGCTCGGCCGCCAGCCACAGTTGGTCACCGGCCGGGTTGACCGCAATGCCTTCGAACAGCGCATTGAAATGCAACAACATGCCGCTGGCCCGGGCCTGGCGGATCATGGTCGGGGCAATCTTCAACCAGGATGCATCGCCCGACGGCGACACCTGCAACACGGCGGCATGGGACTCGCTGACCACATAGCGGTTGCCTGCGCTGTCGCAGGTAATGCCTTCGAAATCCAGCTCGCCACCACGCAGGAACGAAGCGGCCCAGGTCCGCGAACGCAAACCCCAGGGCAAGTCGCTGTCAGGCACCGGCGGTACCTCGATGGTCGAGACAAGGGCTTGCCAGACCGCCGCATCGGAGGTGTCCAGGCGATAGAGGCGATCATCATCGCGATCGGACACCGCCCACATTTCGCGGCCACACAGGGCCAGCCCGGACAGATTGCCGCCCCGCATGCCATCGACGACGTGCTCCGACAGCATTTTCAGTTCCGTTGCCGGCCCGGCGACGACGCTTCCCACCCATAGCAACAGCGCCAGGGCGAACCCGTTGCGCATCAGGCCAGCACCTCGGCCAGGTCGCCCTTGGACTCCAGCCAGGTCTTGCGGTCGCCGGCACGTTTTTTCGCCAGCAGCATGTCCATGATCTCCGTCGTCGCCTCGAAGTCATCCAGGGTCAACTGCACCAGGCGGCGCGTATTCGGGTCCATGGTGGTTTCGCGCAGTTGCGGCGGGTTCATCTCACCCAGCCCCTTGAATCGCGTGACCTGCGGCTTGCCGCGCTTCTTCTCGGCCACCAGGCGATCGAGAATGCCATCGCGTTCGGCTTCGTCCAGGGCGTAGTAGATATCCTTGCCCAGGTCGATACGGTACAGCGGCGGCATCGCCACATAGACGTGACCGGCATCCACCAGCGGGCGGAAATGCTGGACAAACAGCGCGCACAGCAGCGTAGCGATGTGCAGCCCGTCGGAGTCGGCGTCGGCGAGGATGCAGATCTTGCCGTAGCGCAGTTGGCTCATGTCCTCGGCGCCCGGATCGACGCCGATGGCCACCGCGATATTGTGCACTTCCTGGCTGGCCAGCACTTCGCTGCCGTCCACTTCCCAGGTGTTGAGGATCTTGCCCCGCAACGGCAGGATGGCCTGGAATTCCTTGTCCCGGGCCTGCTTGGCCGAGCCGCCGGCGGAATCACCTTCCACCAGGAACAGCTCGGAACGCATGGGATCCTGTCCGGCGCAATCGGCCAGCTTGCCCGGCAATGCCGGCCCCTGGGTGATGCGCTTGCGTTCGACCTTCTTGCTGGCCTTGAGACGACGACCGGCGTTGTTGATCGCCAGCTCGGCCAGCAACAGGCCGGTTTCCGGGTTGGCATTGAGCCACAGGCTGAAGGCGTCCTTCACCACACCGGACACGAACGCGGCCGCCTCGCGGGAGGACAGGCGTTCCTTGGTCTGGCCGGAGAACTGCGGCTCCTGCATCTTCATCGACAGGACGAAGGCAATGCGCTCCCAGACGTCTTCCGGCGCCAGCTTCACGCCACGGGGCAGCAGGTTGCGGAACTCGCAGAACTCGCGCATGGCATCCAGCAGGCCCTGGCGCAAGCCATTGACGTGGGTACCGCCCTGGGCGGTGGGGATCAGGTTGACGTAGCTTTCCTGGACGCTTTCGCCGCCCTCGGGCAACCACAGCAATGCCCAGTCCACGGCTTCCTTGTTGCCGGCCAGGCTGCCGCAGAACGGCTCATCGGGCAGGCGCTCGAAACCACTGACCGCGTCCACCAGATAGGAACGCAGGCCATCCTCGTAATGCCACTCGACCTTTTCACCCGTGGCCTTGTCCTCGAAGCTGACCAGCAGCCCCGGACACAACACGGCCTTGGCCTTGAGCACATGCTTGAGGCGGGTGACGGAGAACTTGGGCGAATCGAAATACTTGGGATCCGGCGCGAAATACACGCTGGTCCCGGTGTTGCGCTTGCCGACGGTGCCGACCACTTCCAGCTCGGTGGCCTTGTAGCCATCGGCAAAGGTCATCTGGTATTCGTTGCCGTCACGCTTGACCCGTACCCGGACCTGGGTCGACAAGGCGTTGACCACGGAAATACCCACCCCGTGCAAACCGCCGGAGAACTGGTAGTTCTTGTTGGAGAACTTGCCGCCTGCGTGGAGCTTGGTGAGGATCAGCTCGACGCCCGACACGCCTTCTTCCGGGTGGATATCCACCGGCATGCCACGACCGTCGTCGCTGACTTCCAGCGAATGGTCGGCATGCAGGATGACCTGCACCGACTTCGCATGCCCCGCCAGGGCTTCGTCGACACTGTTGTCGATGACTTCCTGGGCGAGGTGGTTCGGCCGACTGGTGTCGGTGTACATGCCGGGGCGCTTGCGCACCGGGTCGAGGCCCGAGAGGACTTCGATGGCGTCTGCGTTATAGGAGCTAGCGCTGGGAGTGGCCATGGGGTCTCGTCGTCAGTGTTCAAATAAAAAGGGGCGATGGCTCACAGCGACGTGAAGTCGATCGCCTGGTACAGATCGGCGCCAATTCCGGCAAAACTCAACAACGCCGGCAATCGTTGGGCAAATCCCTGGAAACTGTGATCGCCACCGGCCTGGATGCGCAGGGCACAGGCGCGGTAGTACTGCTGGGCGTGGCGATAATCCAGCGTTTCGTCACCGGTTTGCAACCATATCTGAAACCGCTGCGGATCCCGGGGCGCCGGCACTTCCAGCTCGGCCAGGGCCGTGACGTGGTCGTGGGTCAACTCCCAGGTTTCGTCGGTGTACAGATTCCTCTGCGTGCCCAGGTAGCCATCGAACATCCGATGGGGGCTGACGGCAGGGTTGATCAACAGCGCCTTGAGGCCGTGGCGTTCGGCCAAGTGAGTCGCATAGTAGCCGCCGAGCGAGCTGCCGACCAGCAGCGGACGGCCCAGTTGTGCGATCGCCTGTTCCAGCTGGGCCATGGCTTCGCGGGGGTGGTGATGCAGTGCCGGCACTTGCAGTCGGTCGGCCAGGCCCAGGCGGGGCATCACATCGATGAGCTGGCGGGCCTTGGTCGAGGCTGGCGCGCTGTTGAAGCCGTGGATGTAGAGGATCGAGGCCGACATGCCAATTTCCTGTGTGTGGGGGCAAAGGCCGGAGTTTACAGGGAGATTGGAGTGGTTTGGGGGGATTTGGCCTTATCGCCGCCCCATCTCTGCTGGCGGTGCTGCGATTCTGTTGGGAGGGCTAGCTTGCTCGCGATGGCGGCCTGACTTGCTGTGTATTTTTTGACCGAGTACATATCCATTGCTGCGGTAACGGCCGCTTAGGGTTCCGCCCTTACGGCGGGTCACTTTTGAAAAGGCGCCAAAAGTAACCAAAAGCGCCTCGCCCCACCACTGGGCACCTCGCCAAGGCGAGGTGTTCCCGAACGCAGGCATTGCTCCGTGGGCCCGCCGCGAAGGGCCATCCATGGCCCAGCGCGGCTATCCCGGCATCCATGCCGGGATACCCACTACGCAACGCCTGCGTTCGGCCCTTGTGGTTTAACGGGGCGCTCAAGATCAAAAGCCAAAGCCAGAGCAAGAGCAAGAGCAAGAGCAAGAGCAAGAGCAAGAGCAAGAGCAAGAGCAAGAGCAAGAGCAAGAGCAAGAGCAAGAGGTTGCCTGGCCTATCGGGGATCAACGACGTCCAGCGCTCGGTTTGCCAGCAGCTCAGAGAGTTCGACCATCTGCTGGACGCCGAAGGCTATATGCCGGTTGGAGCCTTCCAGGTTGAAGGCCAGGTCGCTGAGCATCGCATTGGCCGAGGCCAGGGTTTCGCTGAGGTTGGCCAGGAGGGTTTCGCTGTCCAGATCTTCGACGACGGTGAATAGCTGACCGGGTAATGGTTTCTTTTTAGCCTGGGGTTCTGGGGCGAGGTAGAAGTTGAGAGCGCGTTCGGCGGCTTCGTCGAGTTTTTTGGCATCGAGGCCGGCGTGAGCCGAGGTGGGATCGGTTTCGGGGGGATTGGGGGTTACTTTGAACATGATGAGGCTCCCTTATGTAGTGGAGCCGCCATTTCCCGTTTCCAGGCGAGAGGGTGGCAGCTATGCGCGGGCTGGAAAACCGGAGTGCGGAGCAAACCCGGCAGACTCGAAAGTCTCCCGCGCACAGCCGCCATGAAGCAGAACTGCACACGCAAAAAAGCGATGCAGTATCTCATGTGGCGCGCTGTTGCATCCTCACTTATCGGGTTTCCAGGCCCGGTCGCTGAATTGCAGCGACCGAAAAAGGTTAGCGAGTCCCCTTCCCACCCGGCAACCGCCAGAGATCGTCGGAAAAATCTGCCTGAATGTCCGACCTTTCCCACAGATTTAGGGTCGACTGTAAAGCCGCCATCGCGAGCAAGCTCGCTCCCACAGTTGGATTGGGTATGGCCAGAGAAACTGGTCGGCCGTCAGGCCGACTCGCTTTGGCTTTGGCTTTGGCTTTGGCTTTGGCTTTGGCTTTGGCTTTGGCTTTGGCTTTGGCTTTTGATCTTAGACGCCCCATTAACCACAAGGGCCGAGCGCAGGCGTTGCGTAGTGGGCATCCCGGCATGGATGCCGGGATAGCCGCGCTGGGCCATGGATGGCCCTTCGCGGCGGGCCCACGGAGCAATGCCTGCGCTCGGGAACACCTCGCCTTGGCGAGGTGCCCAGTGGTGGGGCAAAGACCTTTTGGTTACTTTTGGGGCGTTTGCCAAAAGTAACCCGCCGTAAGGGCGGAACCGTAAGTGGCCGTTACCGCAACAATGGATATGTACCCAGTCAACAGTTCAATACCCCTGAGCCCCATAATCAACCACAAACTCAAACCCAACCACCCGCTCAACCCCCGTCTCCAACCGCCCATCCGGCCAAAGCCGCAACCACCGATACCCGGGCGCCTGCTCACCGACGGCAAAATCCTCACTCCCCGGCTCGAACTGAATGCAAGTCGAAGGCGAAGCCAACAACCGCACCCCATTGCGCTCCCGGTCGATCTCCTGGTGCACATGCCCCCAAAGCACTGCCCGCACCTGAGGAAACCGATCCAGCACCGCAAACAGCGCCTCGGGATTGCGCAACCCGATAGGCTCCATCCACGGGCAGCCAATCGACACCGGATGATGATGCAGGCACACCAGGTGATGGCGCTCCGGCGCTTCGCTCAAGGCATTGGCCAGCAGGATCAATTGTTCTTCTGCCAGGAAGCCAGGCACCGAGCCCGGCACCGCGGAGTCCAGCATCGTGATTCGCCAGTTGCCGATATCCACCACCGGATCGAGCAAAGTGCTCTGCACCGCCGCCTGGAGCATGACCTGCGGTTCGTCATGGTTACCCGGGATCCAGCGCGCCGGGGCATCGATTCGCCCGCTCAGGCGCCGGAATGCCTCGTAGGATTGCAGTGTCCCGTCCTGGGACAGGTCGCCCGTGGCAAGCATCAGGTCGACGTCCGGCTGCTGCCTGAGTACCAGGTCAATCACCGCTTGCAGGCTGTCACGGGTGTTCATGCCCAACAGCAGGCCGTCAGACTCGGCGAACAGGTGACTGTCGGACAGCTGGACCAGCAACGCCGCATCGGCGGTGGTCAAGGTGGATACGCTCGGCAAATCGCTCGCTCCCAGGCGCGATGACGCCATTGGCTGAAGTCGCAATTATGCTGGGGATGATCGAAAGGGGAAACCCGCGAACCGGAACCGGTTCACACTAGCGAACGACTTCGAACTCGTGCCCCAGCGCCAGGCAATGACTCAGCCACTCTCCCAGGAACAGGTTCAACTGGGCTTTCTCGTCCGGCTGGTGCATTGAGGCATTGGGATAAGGATAGATGCCACGGAAGCGTCTTGCATGTTCGGCGCTGACGACTTCGGCCATGCGGGCATCGTGGTAGACCTGGACTTCCAGCTGCGGCACCGGCAGCCAGGGCAGGCTGTGCTCCTGGCGCACTTGCAGCGTGGTGGTATAGGGGCAGGTCTGCAGCACTTCGAGGGCCAGCACGCCGAGCATCTGGTCGCCATGGGTCACGGCGATGCGGCGCGGCGCCGGATCGTTGCGCATGTCCGGCAACAAGCGCATCAGGCGGGCATAGTTGGCCTCACAGGCCGCCTGCAAGCCCACCAGATCGACGCGATAGCGATCGCGTAGCTTGTTCAGGACCATAGCCCCCTCACTTCATCGCGGTTCAAGGCCAGCCACTGCAAGGCAATGATGCTGGCCGCGTTGCAGATACGTCCGTCGCGCACCGCCTGCAAGGCATCTTCGTAAGCCCAGACCTTCACACGAATGTCTTCGGCCTCTTCCACAAGCCCGTGCAGGCCGCCTGCCCCCGTGCTGTCGCAACGCCCCAGGTAGAGATGCACGAATTCATTGCTGCCGCCCGGCGATGGGAAATACTTGGTCATCGGCCACAGCGCGGCGAATACGAGCCCAGCTTCCTCCTGCGCTTCGCGATGAGCAACTTCTTCCGGTTGTTCGTCCTTGTCGATCAGGCCGGCCACCAGTTCCACCAGCCACGGGTTGACCGTCTTGCCCATGGCGCCCACGCGAAACTGCTCGATGAGCACCACTTCGTCGCGCTGCGGGTCATAGGGCAACACGCACACCGCGTCATGGCGCACGAACAGCTCACGACTGATTTCACGGCTCATGCCCCCAGCGAACAGCTCATGGCGCAGGTGAACGCGATCGAGCTTGTAGAAACCCTGGAAGCAGCTTTCGCGCTTGACGATGTCCACGGCGGTCGGTGTGGCGTTGGCGAAATCAGTCATGACAGTCCTCGTATGGAGCAGATCGATGCGAGGTTCCAACCTCGACTTCGCGCCATCCTAACGCGCCCGTACCGTTTGATGCAGCCCCTTTCCACTGATCGGGATAGACGGCAGGGGATGAAAGAATTCTAATGAGTTTAGTGGCGAACTGATTGCCCCGCAGACAGTCGAAGCGGGGAGCTTTTCGCCTTTCCCTGTTTCATGAAGGACACCCATGTCGCTTTTCAAAACCGTTTCAGTGGCCCTCGTCGCCCTGACCCTGGGCGCTTGCCAAAGCCTGTTCCAGCCCAATTACCGCGCACCGCTGGAAACCACCCGCGATGCCTCGGAACAGTTGCAACCCGGTTGTGCCAGTGCCGACTGCCCCTTGGTGAACATCGACACCCTGCATTTTCCCGCCGAGCCGGCACTGGACGGCATCGTCGAAAAACGCTTGCTGCAAATGACCCGCACCGCACCCGACGCCCCGGTGGCGCCGACATTGGCCGCCTACCGCGACCAGTTCCTGCGCAGCGCCGCCCCTGGCAGCAGCAGTTATCTGCAGGCCAAGGTACGGGAGCAACATGACGGCCTGGTGATCATCGAACTGTCCAGCTACCTGGATACCGGCGGTGAACACGGGACACCCGGACGCGGCTTCATCAACTATTCGCGCCAGCAGAACAAGGTGCTGACCCTGTCCGACATGCTGCTGCCGGGCCAGGAGGACGCCTTCTGGAAAGCTGTCCAGGTCGCCCATAACAGTTGGTTGATCAGCACCAAGCTGGATCAGGAGCCGGAATTCATCAAGCAGTGGCCCTTCAAGAAAACCCCGAACGTGGCGCTGACCTACGGCGGGGTGATCCTCAAGTACGAAACGAGCACCATCGCGCCCTACGCCCTGGGCCACATCGAACTGAAGATCCCCTACCCGCGCCTCAACGGCATTCTCAAGCCCGAGCTGTTTCCCGGCCGTAGCTGAACGCCCGGCCCAGCATCAGTTGCAGCGCCCCTGCCACGATCAGCGATGGCAGGGTCGCGCCGACATCCGGGTAGAAGTGGGCGAGCACATGATAGGTGCTCACCCCGCCCAGCCACGCCAACAACGCCGGCCAGCGCAATGCGGCCGACACCACCTGGCTGCTGCGCCTGCGCAGGATGAAATGATCCACCAGCACCACGCCGAACAGCGGCGCGAACACCGAGCCGATCAGCAGCAGGAAGTTCTGGTACTGCGCCAAGGGCGCGAAGCAGGCGATCAATGTGCAGATGACACCGATGGCCAAGGCCAGGTGCTCGACCTTCAACCCCGACAACATGCCACTGGAAACCGCGGCCGAGTGAATATCGGCGAAAGCGTTTTCCGACTCGTCCAGCAGGATCAACAGCAGCGGGATGCCCAATCCGGCGCCTGCCAGGGCCAATAGCAATGCATTGACTTCGCCGCTCGGCGCAAAGGCCAGGGTGTAGGCCACGCCCAGGCTCATCAGCCAGCAGTTACCCATGAAAAACCCCAGGGCGGTGCCGCCGAAGACGTTCCTGGCGCGTTTGCCGAAACGTGAGTAGTCGGCGATCAGCGGCAGCCACGACAACGGCATGGCGATCGCGATGTCGAATCCCACCGCCAGCGGCATCGAGCCGTCGCCCGCCTGGGCCCACAGCGCCGCCAGGTCGGCCTTGGCGAACAGGTTCCAGGTCAGCCACAGGCAAGCCCCCAGCAGCAGCCAGATGCCCCATTTGCGCAGCACCTTGCGCACGAATGTCAGCGGTCCGCTCACCGCAAGCAAGGTCGCCAGGGCGCCGAAGAACAATGTCCACAGCAATGGGCTCGCACCCAGGCTGCCCTCGCTGAAGGCCCGTGCGCCAAGCAGGCTGGCCGCATCGCGCATGACGATGATTTCGAACGAGCCCCAGCCAATCAGTTGCAACAGGTTCAACACCGCCGGCACGCTCGCGCCCCTGCCACCCAGGCTGAGCCTGAGCGCCGCCATGGCCGACAGGCCGGTGTCGCTGCCGATCACGCCAACGGCCGCCAATAGCAGGACACCCACCAATGTGCCGAGGAAAATCGCCAGCAACGAACCGCTCAGCCCAAGGCCCGGCGCGAGCAAGGCACCGACCTGCAAGACCATCAGGCCGATGCCGAGGGAGAACCACAGGGAAAACAGGTCGCGGGCGCCGAAGACACGTTTGTCCAGGGGGACTGCGGTATCCGGGGAGTAGGTGCTGGGTTGGATGTTCACGAGTGTTATCTCAGAGGAGTATTTGTTGTTTTGGGGCCGCTATCGCGAGCAAGCTCGCTCCCACAAGGGATCACAGGCGCACACAGACTTTGTGTTCACAGCAGATCCCCTGTGGGAGCGAGCTTGCTCGCGATGAGGGCAGTGAAAACACCGCCCCCTCGGCTCACATCACACTTTCTTGTAAAGCTGACTGCCTTCCTGCTTGAACCGCTCGGCCTGCTCCGCCATTCCCTGGGCGACGTCGACGTCCACCGCTTCGATGCGCTGGTTGGCGGCGTATTCGCGTACTTCCTGGGTGATTTTCATCGAGCAGAATTTCGGCCCGCACATCGAGCAGAAATGCGCCACCTTGGCCGAGTCCTTCGGCAGGGTTTCATCGTGGTACGAACGGGCGGTGTCCGGGTCCAGGCCGAGGTTGAACTGGTCTTCCCAGCGGAACTCGAAACGGGCCTTGCTCAGGGCATTGTCGCGGATCTGCGCACCAGGATGCCCCTTGGCCAGGTCGGCCGCATGGGCGGCGATCTTGTAGGTGATGATCCCGGTCTTCACGTCATCCTTGTTCGGCAGCCCCAGGTGCTCCTTGGGGGTCACATAGCAGAGCATGGCACAGCCGAACCAGCCGATCATCGCCGCACCGATACCGGAGGTGATGTGGTCGTAGCCCGGCGCGATGTCGGTGGTCAGCGGGCCGAGGGTATAGAACGGCGCCTCGTCGCAGCACTCCAGCTGCTTGTCCATGTTCTCCTTGATCAACTGCATCGGCACGTGGCCAGGGCCTTCGATCATGCATTGCACGTCGTGCTTCCAGGCGATCTTGGTCAGCTCGCCCAGGGTTTCCAGCTCACCGAACTGCGCTTCGTCGTTGGCGTCGGCAATCGAGCCCGGACGCAGGCCATCGCCCAGCGAGAAGCTGACGTCGTAGGCCTTCATGATTTCGCAGATGTCTTCGAAGTGGGTGTAGAGGAAGTTTTCCTTGTGGTGCGCCAGGCACCACTTGGCCATGATCGAACCGCCACGGCTGACGATCCCGGTGACGCGCTTGGCAGTCATCGGCACATAGCGCAGCAGCACGCCGGCATGGATGGTGAAATAGTCGACACCCTGTTCGGCCTGTTCGATCAGCGTGTCGCGAAACAGCTCCCAGGTCAGGTCTTCGGCCACTCCACCGACTTTTTCCAGGGCCTGGTAGATCGGTACGGTACCGATCGGGACCGGCGAGTTGCGAATGATCCACTCACGGGTTTCATGGATGTGCTTGCCGGTGGACAGGTCCATGACCGTGTCCGAACCCCAGCGGATGCCCCAGGTCAGCTTGGCCACTTCTTCTTCGATGGACGACCCCAGCGCGCTGTTGCCGATGTTGCCGTTGATCTTCACCAGGAAGTTGCGGCCGATGATCATCGGCTCCAGTTCGGTGTGGTTGATGTTGGCCGGAATGATCGCGCGACCACGGGCGATTTCATCGCGGACGAATTCGGGGGTGATGACCTTGGGGATGCTGGCGCCGAAGCTGTGGCCGGCGTGCTGTTGATCCAGCAGGCCAGCGGCACGAGCCACTTCCAGCTTCATGTTCTCGCGGATGGCGACGTATTCCATCTCGGCGGTGATGATGCCTTTGCGCGCGTAGTGCATCTGGCTGACGTTGGCCCCCGGCTTGGCGCGACGCGGATTGTTCACGTGGGCGAAGCGCAGCTTGGTCAGCTCGGGGTCGGCCAGGCGTTCCTTGCCGAAGCTGGAACTCAGACCTGCCAGGCGTTCGGTGTCGCCCCGCGCCTCGATCCAGGGCGAACGTACATCGGCCAGGCCTTTGCGTACGTCGATGATCACGTTCGGGTCGGTGTAGGGGCCCGAGGTGTCATAGACCGTCACCGGCGCGTTGATCTCGCCACCGAAGTCGGTGGGGGTCACGTCGAGGCTGATCTCGCGCATGGGCACGCGGATGTCCGGGCGGCTGCCCTGGACATAGATTTTTTGCGAGCGGGTAAAGGGCTGAACCGATTGCTGATCGACCTGGGCCGAATCACTGAGGTTGGTCGCGTTTTTTGATTTTGTCGTCATCACGGGCTCTCCAGACACACATCCAGGCAGTGGATTTTTGTCGGAGCGAACCTGTAGCGAATGGACGCACCCCTGCACGATCGTGCGGATGCTGTGCTTGCTGCTCGAGGATGCTCGAAGATCGAAAGTCGATTGTCGAACAACATCCCGGACGAAGCACAAGAGGACTCGCCGGGTGACGAGAAATCTTGTTCCCTACGCAGGCGTTAACCTGATCAGGTTCAACGGGATCCGAAATTATTCGATCTCAGCCTCAAAGCAAGGCACCCCGACAAGAACCCGGCCAGTCTAGACACAACCACTACAGAACGCCATGGCTACGGTAAAAGGCTTGATGAATGGCGCATATACAGGATTGTTGCCATGCCCCGGCGCAACTACACTCGCTACGCCGCGCCTTCGTGCGCACTCATTCGTCTAGGGATCGTCTCATGCTGCGCAAACTCTCACTGGCCCTTGCCGTGTCTTGTGCGTCCAATGGAATGGCTTGGGCTGCCGAAGCGCCCTTATCGACCAGAACCGACCTGGTGAGCGTGTACCAGGAAGCGGTGGACAACAACGCCGACCTGGCCGCTGCCCGCGCCCAGTACGGCGCCCAGAAGGAAGTGGTGCCCCAGGCCCGCGCCGGATTGCTGCCCAACCTTTCCGGCGGGGCCGAGGTGGCCAACGTGCGCACCGACATCGATGAGCCTGCCGCCATTGCCAACCGCAGTGCGCGTTCATACCAGGCCACATTGTCCCAACCGCTGTTCCGTGCCGACCGCTGGTTTCAATTCCAGGCTGCCAAGTCGGTGAACGAGCAGGCGGCACTGCAACTGTCGGCCACCGAACAGAACCTGATCCTGCAAAGCGCCGAGAGTTACTTCAATGTGCTGCGCAGTCAGGACAACCTGGCGTCGACCAAGGCTGAAGAAGCCGCGTTCAAGCGCCAGCTCGACCAATCCAACGAGCGCTTCGACGTGGGCCTGTCGGACAAGACCGACGTGCTGCAATCCCAGGCCAGCTACGACACCGCGCGGGCCAACCGGATCCTCGCCCAACGCCAGGTCGAGGATGCCTTCGAAGCCCTGATCACCTTGACCAACCGCCAGTACAACTCGATCCAGGGCATCGTCCACACACTACCGATCCTGCCGCCGGCGCCGAACGATGCCAAGGCCTGGGTGGACACCGCCGCCCGGCAGAACCTCAACCTGCTGGCCAGCAACTACGCCGTCACGGCGGCCGAAGACACCCTGCGCCAACGCAAGGCCGGCCACGCCCCGACCCTCGATGCCGTGGCGAGGTATGAGAAAGGTGACAACGACGCGCTGGGGTTCAGCAACCCGAACGCGATTGGCCGTCCATACGGGGGCGATGTCGAGCAGCGCACCCTGGCCCTGCAGTTGAACATTCCGATCTACAGCGGCGGGTTGACCACCTCCCAGGTCCGCGAGTCCTACTCGCAGTTGACCCAGACCGAGCAGCAGCGCGAAGGCCTGCGCCGGCAGGTGGTGGAAAACACCCGTAACCTGCATCGCGCGGTGAACACCGACGTGGAACAGGTCCAGGCACGGCGCCAGTCGATCATTTCCAACCAGAGCGCGGTGGAGGCCACGGAGATCGGTTACCAGGTGGGCACCCGCAATATCGTCGATGTGCTGGATGCCCAGCGCCAGCTGTACACCTCGGTGCGCAACTACAACAACGCCCGCTACGACTACATTCTCGACAACCTGCGCCTCAAGCAGGCCGCCGGCACCCTGAGCCCGGCCGACCTTCAGGACCTGTCGCGCTACCTCAAGCCTGATTACAACCCGGACAAGGATTTCCTGCCACCGGACCTGGCGCAGGCCGCGGCGGAGCAACTGCGCTCACGGCCGGCGCAGTAGCCCACGGATCTCGCGGCAGCTACCCCTGTGGCGAGGAGATTTATCCCCTCGCCACAGATATTTTCTCTTGCCACACAGCAATCATCACCGTCCCGCGATCAACCGCCCTAATCCGTCCAGCAAACGCTGCAGCGCCCCCTGATTGGTGCGCATCACCTTCAGGCCAGCCTCGGCCATGCGCTGGGCATCCCGGGGCAGTTCGAACAATCGCTGCACCGCCAAGGCCAGGCTCTCGGCATCGTCGACTTCCTGCAATGCCCCGGCGGCTCGCAGCTGGGCGGCGATTTCGAGGAAATTGAACAAGTGCGGTCCACTCAGAACCGGCTTGGCCAGGGCCGCCGGTTCCAGCAGATTGTGCCCACCGTTGGGCACCAGGCTGCCGCCGACAAAGGCGCTGTCGGCCAACGCGTAGAGAAACAACAGTTCGCCCATGGTATCGCCCAGCAGCACCGAAGCCTGGGCGGTCACAGGCTGCCCGCTGGAACGCCGGACCGTGGCGAAGCCTTCGCGCTCACAGAGCCGGTACACCGAGTCGAAACGCTCGGGATGACGCGGCACCAGGATCAGCAGCGCATCGGGATAACTGTCGAGCAACTGGCGGTGGGCGGCCAGCACCACCTCGTCTTCGCCCTCATGGGTGCTCGCGGCGATCCAGACTGCGCGCTCTGTCGCTTGCCATTGATGCCGCAAGACGCTGGCACTTTCCAGCAGTTGCGGATCGATCGTCAGGTCGAACTTGATGGATCCGGTCACCTCGACGGTTTCGGCCCGGGCGCCCAACTGGCGAAAACGCTCGGCCTCGGCTTCGGTCTGGACGGCGAACAGGCTCATCTCGGCCAGCATCGGACGGGTGAGCCGGGGAAACCGTGCGTACCCCCGCGCCGAACGTTCCGACAACCGGGCATTGGCTAAGGCCACAGGAATGCCGCGCCTGGCGCATTGATGGATGTGATTGGGCCACAGCTCGGTTTCCATGATCACCGCCAGCTTCGGACGCACCCGATCGAGAAAGCGCTTCGCGGCGCAGGGCAGGTCGTAGGGCAGGTAGCAATGCTGGATGCGCGGCTCGTTGGCGAACAAGGCCTGGATCCGCTCCGAACCGGTGGGCGTCATGCAGGTGACGGTGATCGGAAGCTGTGGATAACGTTGCAGCAGGGCCCGGATCATCGGCGCGGCGGCAATGCTTTCGCCCACCGACACCGCATGCACCCAGATACCTCCCGGCACCAGGGTCGGCAGGCGCCAGGAAAAACGCTCGCCAATACGCCGGGCATAAGCCGGCGCCTTGCGTGCCCGCAACCACAACCGAATCGCTACCAGTGGCAGCCCCAGATAAAACAATGCGCTATAGAGAGTTCTGTTCATGGCGGCGGAGTTTATCGGGTTTTCAGCCAATCGCCTGCAGCTGCACGGCAAAACGTTCCGCCAACCAGCGCGCGGCCGGGCCCAGGGGCTCGTCGCGCCGCCAGACCAGTTCCACCACCAGCGCTGGCGGGGTCCATTCGCTGTTGAGCTCGATCATCTGCCCCTGATAGGCCGGGTACTGCACCACATGCCGTGGCAGCCAGGCCCAACCCAGGCCACACCTGAGCCATTCGGCCAGGACATAGAAGCTGTCGGCGCGCCAGACTTGCGGGCTGGCCTGCTCACTGCCGGGGTAGACACTGGACTGGGTCGCCATCAGCAACTGGCGATGACGGGCCATTTCCAGGCAAGTCACGTATTCCTGCGTGGCCATGGGATGTTCGCGTCCGCACACCGTCACCATCTCGACGCTGCCCAGGACCCGGCGCTCCAGTGCCGCAGGGATCTGCTCGTGATAGAACAGCAGTCCGAGGTCGGCGTGGCGCTCCACCAGCTTGCGCGCTACATCTCCCTGGGCAGCGCTGGCCAGTTGCACCTCGAGGGTGGGGAAGCGCTCGGCCAGGGCGGTCAGGCTGTCGATCACCGGCTGATAGGGCATGGCCTCGTCCTGGGCCAGCCGCAGCCGTGCTTCCTGTCCTCGCATCAAGGCCTGGGCCCGCCCATTGAGGCGTTCGCACTGGCGCAGCACCTCCCGCGCCTCTTCCAGCAAGGCTTCGCCGGCTTCAGTGAGCCTGGGCTGACGACCACTGCTGCGCTCGAACAGGTTCACTCCCAGATCGGCTTCCAGCAAGGCAATGGCGCTGCTGATGGCCGACTGAGCCTTGCGTTGGTCCCGGGCCACGGCGGAGAACGAACGCTTTTCGGCAACACCGACAAACAGCCGCAGCTGCTCCAGATTCCACTGCACGTTCATGACCCAACCTATCTCTATATCAGATAGGTAATGACTTTACCGCATCTGAACGCTCACTAGAATGGCGCCATCGAAAGTCGCAACAGCCAAGAGGAATCGCTCATGAACGCTTACTACTACCTGGCCATCGCCATCTGCGCCGAAGTGATTGCCACCGTCTCCATGAAAGCGATCAAAGGCTTGAGCACGCCCTTGCCCTTGCTACTGGTCATCGTCGGTTACGCCACCGCGTTCTGGATGCTGACCCTGGTGGTGCGCACTGTCCCGGTGGGCGTGGCCTATGCGGTCTGGGCCGGACTGGGCATTGTCATGGTCAGCGTGGCGGCCTTGTTCATCTACGGGCAGAAGCTGGACGTGCCGGCGATGCTGGGGATGGCGTTGATTGTGCTTGGGGTGGTGGTGATCCAGCTGTTCTCCAAGACGGCCGGCCACTGAAGCACACCGGTCATTGACTGGAATACCTTGTGGCGAGGGGCTTTATCGATTCGTCGCAGCGCCCCCTTTTCAAGACAACTGACATGCTGCCGTGCTGTCAGGTGGAGGTGGCTACACAGCCCAGCGGAGATAAATTCCCTTGCCGCAATCGGACCGAACTTGAATCGCAGATCAGACGCTTCTCATCGAGTCTGTATACTGCGCCCTCGTCTTGAACACAGAGGTCGCTGCATGCCATCCGTTATTTCCACCGACGTCCTGATTGTCGGCGCCGGAGTCGCCGGCCTCTGGCTGAATGCGCGCCTGCGGCGCCAGGGTTATTCGACCGTGCTGGTGGAAAGCGCCAGCCTGGGTGGCGGGCAGAGCGTCAAATCCCAGGGCATCATCCATGGCGGCGCCAAGTACGCGCTGCATGGCGCACTGACCGGCGCCTCGGAAGCCATCGCCGACATGCCGCGCCGCTGGCGCGAAGCGCTGGCCGGCGACGGCGAGCTGGACCTGTCCGGCGTTCGCCTGCTGTCCGAAGCCCACTACCTGTGGTCGCCCGGCACCCTGGCCGGCAACCTCACCAGCTTTTTCGCCAGCAAGGCCGTGCGCGGTCGCGTCGATCAGGTCAAGGGCGAACAACTGCCCGCAGCCCTGCAGGACAAGCGCTTCAAGGGCAAGGTCTATCGTCTGGCCGAACTGGTGGTGGATGTCCCCAGCCTGATCGCGCGCCTGGCGGAACTGGCTGGCGACGGTCTGCTTGCCGGACAACTCATTGAGCCGCTGCGCGAGAATGACGAACTGCTGGGCCTCAAGGTAGACGGTCGCGAGATCCGCGCCCAACGCATCGTCTTAAGCGCCGGGGCCGGCACCGCCGACCTGCTCGCCGCCCTGGGCCTCGACCAGCCAGCCATGCAGCGCCGGCCGCTGCACATGGTCCTGGTCAAAGGCCCTTCCCTCAAGCCGCTCTACGCCCATTGCCTGGGAGGCGGACCGAAGCCGCGCATCACGGTGACCACTCACCCGGCCGCCGATGGCCAGTGGGTCTGGTACCTGGGTGGCGACATCGCCGAAGCCGATGGCGTTGCCCGCGATCCCGCCGCGCAGATCGCTACCGCCCAGAAGGAACTCGGTCAGTTGCTGCCCTGGATCGATCTGAGCTCCGCGCAATGGGCCACCCTGCGAGTGGATCGCGCCGAACCCTTGCAGTCGGGCCTGACCCGTCCGGATAACGCCTTCCTGGCCGAGCGGGATCGTCTATTGGTGGGTTGGCCGACCAAACTGGCCCTGGCTCCGGATTTTACCGACCGGGTGATCACGGCGCTGCAACGCGACGGCATCGTGCCAAGCCATCCGGCCCCCCTGCCCGACTTGCCGAAACCACCCATGGCTGTGCCTGCCTGGGAGCAACTGCTGCCATGAGCCAGCCGACCCTGCACGATTTTCTCCGCCCTCTGGGCAATGGCGGCCCGCTGGTTTCCCCCGTGGGCCTGGGTACCGTCAAGCTCGGGCGCGACCAGGGCGTCAAATACCCCAACGGCTTTCGGATCCCGGATGACGACGAAGCGCGGATGCTGCTCAGGCTGGCACGCGACCTGGGCATCAACCTGATCGACACCGCACCGGCCTATGGCCGCAGCGAAGAACGCCTCGGTCCGTTGTTGCGTGGGCAACGCCAGGAGTGGGTGATCGTCAGCAAGGTCGGGGAAGAATTCAGCGACGGCCAGTCACGCCATGACTTCAGCGCCGCCCACACCCGCCTTTCAGTGGAGCGCAGCCTCAAGCGCCTGGAGACCGACTATATCGACCTGGTCCTGGTGCACTCCGACGGCAACGACCTGGCGATCCTCAACGACAGCGAGGTCTATCCAACCCTGGCGGCGCTCAAGGGCGAGGGCAAGATCGGTGGCTTCGGTTTCTCCGGTAAAACCGTCGATGGCGGCTTGAAGGCCCTGGAGCAAGGCGATTGCGCAATGGTCACCTACAATCTGAACGAACGAAGCGAGAAGGCTGTCATTGACTACGCAGCCGAACACGGCAAAGCGATCCTGGTGAAGAAAGCCCTGGCCAGCGGCCATGTCTGCCTGACCCCCGGGGTGGACCCGGTCCGTGCCAGCTTCGAACTGTTGTTTGAACATCCCGGGGTTGCCAGTGCTATTGTCGGCACCATCAATCCGCTGCACCTCGCCCATAACGTCGCGACCGTTGCCAAGGTCCTGCGTAAAGACTGACGCCGCATGCGCGGCATGAAGAAGGAGTCGACATGCCGCGTACGCTCATCAGAAAGAACCCCAGCAACTTCAAGACCCTGCCCCTGTATGTCGAAGCGACTCCCGAAGGCCTGACCTACCAGAGCGTGGGAATGCCGCTGAACTTCGCCCAGACCCTGCAACGCCGTCGGCCGGTGACGGTGGCCGATGCCGAACGCTTTTCCCTGGAACTGGCCAACCTGGGGGTCTCGGTGCGCCTGACCCTGCATTGGCAAAACCGCGACTACTGGGTGCTGGTGCGCCAGCGGCGGCAGGATCGCGGCGACGTGGTGCTCAAGCTGATTTCCGGCTACGTCCCGGCCCATGAACTGAACCTGCCGCTACTGACCGCCATCCAGGAAATCGCCGAGGAATGTCTGCTGGAAACCCCCGAAGGCTGGCTCGGCGGACGCTTCAACGATACCTGGCTGCCGGCCCCTTACGCCGCTGCCCTGCATTATCGCGAAGCCTTGCCGTTTCGCCTGGCACCGCTGTCCGGCTCGGCCCGCCCGGTGCGCAGTGCCAACCTGCAGCTGATCGAGCGACCAAGAGCCTATGTGCATCTGCCGACGGCGTCCTTGCAACTGATCTACGATTTGCGCCTGGATGTGCCCCGGGAAGCCAAGTCCCTGAGCCTGTTTCATGTGGATGAGCGCCTCGAGGGTGACCAATTGGTGGCCACGCTTGATCGCAAACGGCCCGACCTCTACCTGATGCCGCTGCACGACGGCCAACCCTTGCCCGAGCTGTACACCCTGAAAAAGGACCAGCTCTACCCGGCCAGCACCCGTGGGTTGTATCTGGCGGAAAGCTTCGCAAAGCAGGATGGCTGGCTGGTGCGGGAGGAGCGGATTCGCTGGAAGGATTGGTTGCGCCAGCAAGGGCTGACGCCTCCGGGCAAGGAGTCGGGCCTGACCCGGCTCAAGGGCAAGGCCCGGCAGTTGCTCAAGAAAATCGTGCCGCGCAAGGTGGCTCGTTAGGACGAAGAGCGACCAGTCAAGCCGGACCTGTGGCGAGGGGACGTATCGCTAGACTCCCTCGCCACAAAGGCTCTTCGCCTTCATTGAGTCGCAATCGCCGGACTCAGTTATTGCGGATCTTCTCCACAATCGCTGTCGTCGAGCTGTTTTCCACCAGCCCGAGCACCTTCACGGTACCGCCATAGGCGGTGACGATGTCCGCACCCACGACCTGGTCGATCCCGTAGTCGCCGCCCTTTACCAGCACGTCCGGCTTGACCTGGCGCAGCAGGTTTTCCGGGGTGCCTTCGCTGAAGCTGATCACCCAGTCCACCGCGCCCAGGCCGGCCAGGACGGCCATGCGCCGGTCGACGCTGTTGATCGGCCGACCCGGCCCCTTGAGACGGCTCACGGAAGCGTCGTCGTTGACCGCAACGATCAGGCGATCGCCCTGTGCCCTGGCCTGCTCGAGATAGGTCACATGGCCGGCATGCAGGATGTCGAAGCAGCCATTGGTGAACACGATCTTCTCGTTGTGGGCACGGGCATCGTCAACGGCCAGCAGCAACTGCTCCAGCCCCAGCACACCGCGCTCGGAACCTTCTTCACGCTGGATCGCACGACGAAGTTCCGGGGCGCTGATGGCAGCCGTACCGAGCTTGCCAACCACGATGCCTGCCGCCAGGTTCGCCAGGGCCACCGCGTGCGGCAATTCCTCCCCAGCGGCAATCGCCGCGGCCAGGGTGGAAATCACCGTATCACCGGCACCGGTCACGTCGAAGACTTCACGGGCGCGGGCTGGCAGGTGCAACGCCGGGTGGTCGGGACGCAGCAGGGTCATGCCGTGCTCGCCGCGGGTCACCAGCAGGGCCCCCAGATCGAGGTCCTGCATCAACCGGGCGCCTTTGCTCACCAGTTCATGCTCGTCGGCACAACCGCCGACGATGGTTTCGAACTCGCTGAGGTTCGGCGTGATCAGGCTCGCGCCACGGTAAATGGAAAAATCCTTGCCCTTGGGATCGGCCAGCACCGGGATGCCACGGGCACGCGCGGCCTGGATCAACACCTGATGATTCTTCAACGCGCCCTTGCCGTAGTCCGACAACACAAGGACCTTGATGCCTTCGAGCATCTGGTCGACCTCGGCTCCAAGGGCCAGGGGATCGGTGGCGAACGGTTCTTCGAAATCGATCCGCAGCAGTTGCTGGTGACGGCTCATGACCCGCAGCTTGACGATGGTCGGCTGGTGCGCGATGCGCTGGAATCGTGCCCGCACGCCAGCGCCCCTGAGGCTGTTGGACAGGCTGTCGGCGGCCTCGTCGTCGCCGGTGACGCCGATCAGGGAGGCCGGCGCGCCGAGGGCGGCAATGTTCAACGCGACGTTGGCCGCGCCACCGGGACGATCCTCGATGTGTTCGACCTTGACCACCGGCACCGGCGCCTCAGGGGAAATCCGTGAGGTACCGCCATGCCAATAGCGGTCGAGCATGACATCGCCGACCACCAGGACAGGGGCTTGATCGAATCGCGGCATCGACAACTTCATGGAGCATCCCACATACAAAATGAACAGGGCGGCGATATTAGCACAGGGTGGACGAAGGCTCGTCCATGGCGGTGGGAAGCCGCGCCATTATTCCTGTTTCAGCAATGCCGCCAGCCGGTCACATGCCTGGGACAGCTCGACCTCGCAAGTATTGATTTCGCATTCGGGCGCCAGCGGCGCTTCGTAGGGGCTGTCCAGACCGGTGAAATTCTTGATCCGCCCGGCGCATGCCTCGCGATACAACCCCTTGGGATCACGCTGGGCGCAGATCTCGAAAGGCGTGCTTACATACACTTCCAGAAACGTTTTTTCAGGAAATAACCGCCGGGCCGCATCCCGATCATTGCGAAACGGAGAGATCGCCGCGACGATGACGATCAGGCCGGCGTCCACCATCAACCGCGCAACCTCGGCAATGCGCCGGACATTCTCGCTGCGGGCCGCGTCATCCATCCCCAGGTCGCGGCACAACCCTTGGCGCAGGTTGTCGCCGTCGAGCAGACAGGTGTGCAACCCCTGCTGGTTGAGCTGCACCTCCAGGGCATTGGCCAGCGTCGACTTGCCGGCTCCCGACAAACCGGTCAGCCAGATACAACGCGGCCGCTGGGACTTGAGCGCGGCCCGGTCACCGGGGGTAAGCGCCGGCGCGTAGGGGCGGATCTGCACCTGTTGCATCGATACCTTTGACGTCTCATTCATAGCCGAGCATCTCGTAGTCGCGCTGGTAAACCCGCCGAACCAGCCGGCGGGTACGCACCGAACAGATTTCCCGGACCGGCATCGAGGTACGCTGCGCGGTGCGGTTCACATGAGGCAGTGTAGCGGCAAGGCCCAGATGCTCGCATACCCGCCGAAAATCTCGACCCATATGTTCCTGATAACCGATGAAGTCCATCGCCAGGTGACCGAGGGAATCGGTGAGAAATTCAGTCTGTGGGGCGAAATGCAACTGACGCGCGACATTCTCCGGATGCAGCCAGCGGGCGACGAAATCGTCGAAGTCACGGTAATGCCTCACCAGCGCTTGCGCCCTTTGGTCCCGCGGCCCCAGCTGATTGCCGCGCAGGAAAGCATAGGCGCAATAGGCACGCTCCAGAGGATCACGGACAAAAGCGAACTTGAAGCTGGCGGCGTATTGCTCCGCAAACTGCTCCTCGTACCAGTACAGCGGTAGATGCCCGGGGCTGAAACCATCGAACATGCCCACGCAGACACTGCTGCCGGCGCATTTGGGAACATGGATGAACAGGCAGGCGCGCTGGGCGAAGGCTTCGGGGAAGCGGCAGTTGGCCGACAATGATTTGTTGACGGCTTGCCGATCGACAATCGACAGGCGGCCCAACAGAAAGGAGCGTTGCGACTTGGGCAACAGTTTCCAGAGATAACGTTGCAGCATTGGAGTACCCGCGCGAAGGGGATCGTCTCATCGATCAGTGAAGGTCGTTCAGGAAAAGTCCTGTAGCCAGGACGTTATCAAACGCGGCGCGCGGATTTATGGCGGGTTGGTTCACACAGGTAACCCATTGGATACAAATGCCCGCGGGAGCTCGGATGCTCCCGCGGGTATCACGCTGTATCAGGCGATGTCCTGGGCTGGCGCATCCAGGCCCATGGCGTGCAGGCGTGCGTAGTAGCCGTTCTGGGCAAGCAGTTCGCCGTGGGTGCCGCGCTCGACGATACGCCCCTGGTCCATGACCAGGATCAGATCGGCTTTCTCGATAGTCGACAGGCGGTGGGCAATGACCAGGGTGGTGCGACCTTTCATCACTTGGTCCAAGGCCGCCTGGATATGCCGCTCGGACTCGGTATCCAGTGCCGAGGTGGCCTCGTCGAGAATCAGCAACGGCGCATTCTTCAACAGTGCCCGGGCAATGGCCAGGCGCTGACGCTGGCCACCGGACAGCAGCACGCCGTTCTCACCCACTTCGGTATCCAGCCCCTTGGGCAACTGCTCGATGAAATCCATGGCGTAGGCATCACGGGCAGCTTTCTCGATATCGGCCCGTGGCGCGCCGGCCAGGTCGCCATAGGCGATATTGTTGGCCACGGTGTCGTTGAACAGCGTGACGTGCTGGGTCACCTGGGCGACATGCCGGCGCAGGTTGCGCAGGCGATAGTCCTCGATTTCCACATCATCGAGCAGGATCTGGCCGACTTCATGGTGATAGAAGCGCGGGATGAGGCTCGCCAGGGTCGACTTGCCACTGCCCGAACGCCCCACCAGGGCTATCATCTGCCCAGGCGCTGCCGTGAAGCTGATGTCCTTGAGGACCTCGCGGTCGGCACCGGGGTAGGTGAAACTCAGGTTGCGCACATCGAGACGGCCGCTGACGCGTTCCTGCTCGACCGTACCGTTGTCGATTTCCGGCGCGACATCCAGTTGCTCGAAGATGCTTTCCGCACCGGCCACGCCTCTCTGGATGGTGGAACTGACTTCCGAAAGCTGGCGGATCGGCTTGGGCAGCAGGCCCGCGGCCGTGATGTAGGCCACCAGATCACCGGCCGTGGCATCCCCGCGCAGGAACAGCACCAGGAACATCAGGGCCGCCATGGCGGTGTAGATCACCAGTTGCAACATTGGCGTATAGACAGCGCCCGTACGCGTCATGCGCAGCTGTTTTTCGGTATTGCCCTGGCTGGCCCGGGCAAAACGCTGTTCTTCGTAGGCTTCGCCGCCAAAGCTGCGCACGACGCGATAGCCCTGGATGGTCTCGGACGCCACGTGCGTGACGTCGCCCATGGCCACCTGGATTTTCTTGCTCTGCTTGCGGAATTTCTTGCTGGTATTGCCGACCATGAATGCGATCAACGGCAGGATCGCCAGCATCACCAAGGTCAGTTTCCAGTTCATCCAGACCAGGTAAACGAAGAGGAACACCACGGTGAGGCCTTCGCGGATCACCACCTTGATGGCATCGGTGGCAGCACCGGTGACCATGGTCACGTTAAAGGTGATGCGGGAAATCAGGTGCCCCGAATTGTGGGTATCGAAATAGCGGTTGGGCAGCACCAGCAGCTTGTTGAACAGCTCGACCCGCAGGTCATGGACCAGCCCCAGGGAAACCCTGGCCAGGTAATAGTTGCCCAGAAACGACCCCAGGCCCTGCCAGGCGGCGATCAGGATGATCAGCAGCGGCACCGCCATCAGCAGCTTCAAGTCCTTGAGGTAGGCCACGTTGGGAAAGAGCACCGCATCGGGGTTGCTCAAGCCATCGACGAAATATTTGAGGATCCCGGCCAGCATGGGCTGGGTGGAAGCAAATATCACGAAACCCACGATACTCAGCAAAAAGATGCCCACGTAGGGTTTGACGTATCCCAGCAGCCGAAAATAGATTTTCAGGCTGGAGTCCTGTTCCGCTTTGGGCGGTGCATCACTCATCGTAGAGCTCACTGGTTAGGAAGAACGCGGAATTTTATCACAGCCACCCGGCTTGACCCGCGCCCAGGTCAAAACACCGGCCAAACCGATCGGCAGCCAGCTGATGAACCACTCGGCGCGCGGCGTTCCGGTCAGGCTTGCGGCATCGAACTGCATCGCCAGGAACGAAAATATCCACATGCCGAGCACACCCCGTCCCAGCAGGCTTTCCCGTGCGCGCCAGGCTTCGCGCAGCACGGCGAACCAGGCAATGCACCACAGCGCCAGCCCCGGCAATCCAAGCTGGATGGCGACATGGCTGAACAGGTTGTGTGCGTGGTCAAAGGAAATACGGCCAACGGGGATCCGGTAGTCTGCCGCCAGTCCCAGGCCACCCCACGGGTGCTCGGCAATCATGTGCAGGCTCGACATGAAGATCTCGGGCCGGTAGGAAGCACCACGCGCCAGGACCAGCGGCTCGAGCAGCCAGAAGGTCAGCATCGCCAGCACCAGGGCGGTGGCTGCGATCACACGGCTACGCTGGTCGCGGCAGTAGATGGGCATGGCCAGGACGCTGAGCAGCAAGGCCAGCGCCGCGCCACGGCTCTGGCTCATCACGACGAATACGCCCAACAGTGCCAGGGCCACCGCCCAAACAACCTGCAGGCCGATGGAACGAGGCACCCAGTGCAACAGCCAGATCGCCGCCAGGCCAATCACGTAGCCGCCAAGGATTGGATGGGACAACTCGCCCAGTCCTTCCAGGCGGGCTACCCAGGGATTGTTTTCAACGCCGTAGAAATGAACGATCGCCATCAAGGCCGTCAGGGCAAGCCCCACTCCCCCCCATTGCATGATGCGGATGACTCGCTCGGGCTGGCCATCGGCCAGGATGGCAAAGGACAACAGGAACACCAGGATGTAGAGCAACCGCTTGGCCTCACGCGCCGGCTCCGGTGCATCGGCCCAGCACAGGGTAATCAGCGACCAGACTGCCAGTGCCAGCAGCGCGGTGTAGATGACACGCTGGGCACGCCACAGTTCTGCCAACCGCTGACGCGCCGGCCAGGCAAACAGAATTGCCGGCAACCAGACAAAGATAACAAGGCCCTGTTGATAAACTTTATTGCTTGGTGCCAGGGCGATTGCCAGCAGAAACCAGAACAAGCCAAAGGCCATCCATCGCTGCGCCCAACGTGTTGCTTGCATCTTCGCTCCTAAATGGTTCACCTGCCAAACAGGCATGGTTAAAACAAAAACTTTTGGGCATCATGGCCCGCCAAGGTACCGGCCCTTTCAACAAGGTTTCCCTACGATGCAATCCACACGGCTTCCCCAAGCCGCTTTGAATCAACTGATTGAAGGCGCCAGCATTCTGGAGGCCGACAGCTCCGGCCCAAAAGTCTATCTGTTGCAGGATGGCAACATCCTTAAGTTATTTCGCCGCAAGCGGCTTTTTTCTTCGGCTCTTCTACGGCCTTATTCGGTACGGTTCATCCGAAACGCGGCTCGCTTGCGAGAGCTTGGCATACCGACCCTCGACGTACTGGCTTTCTATAAATTGCCAAGCCCCGGCATGACCGCCGTACTGTATCGGCCGCTTCCTGGAAAAACCCTGCGTCAAATATCGAATCAGGAAAATTTCAGTTGGCAGCAAGCGCTTCCGCAACTGATCGAAATGATCCGCAGGCTGCACGCCAGCGGTATCTACTTCCGCTCGCTGCACCTGGGTAACATCGTCGTCACTCCGGAAAACGAACTGGGCCTGATCGATGTGGCCGATATGCGCTTTTTGCGCGCGCCCTTGCCGCGGCATCTGACGCGCCGCAATTTGCAGCATTTCGCTCGTTATATTGCCCGCGAGAACCTGAACGAGAGCTTTCCGATGCAGGCGCTGGAAGAAGCGCTACTGCCTGCCTGAAACCAGTTGCCGCGCGGTCTGGCTGAAGCTCAGCCAAGCCTGGTCAGGTGCCAGCGCTTGATATTGAGCCGCCGCGACCGCTTCTGCCGAACCCTGTGAAGTCTGGAGAAGTGCCTCGCTCCAGGCGTTGATATCGTTCGCCGGAGCGTACCGCCCCGCATCGCCCAGTTGCTCGCGAAACACCGCCAGCTGGCTGCTGAGCACCGGAATACCGGCCATGACCGCCTCTTGCAGGATCAGCCCGAGCCCTTCCTCGAGGGAGGGGATCACCACCCAGTCAAACGCCTTGTAAAGCGTTGCGACATCATCCAGATGCCCCGTCAGCAACACTTTCCCTCGTAGATCCGGTTGGGCGATCCGCGCCTGAAGCGCCTCGCGCCGCGGCCCTTCACCGACAATGACCAGGCGCCAATCAGGCTGGTTTGCCGCTGCAAGGGCAAACGCCTCCAGCAGGCAGGCGAAGCCCTTGTCGTCCACCAGGCGTCCAACGGCTCCAAATACCCGCAGACCGCCAGAAGGCAAGCCCAAGCGGATACGGGCTTCCTGGCGCGGGATGAGTGCGTGCTGGAAAGCCGCCGGGTCGAATGCGCTGCGCAGCACCGTCACAGGGAGACCTAGCGCGTCCTGCAACGCGGTCGCAAGGGTCTGGGAAACCGCCACCAGCGCCAGGCGTGAAGCAGGGAAGCCACGCAGCAGCTCACGACTTTCAGCTTTTATCCGCGTCGCACCGTGGAAAATCACCACCACCTGTATGTGTGGCATGCCCTCAAGGACAGGCAACAAGGTCCGGGCGACACCCAGACCGTCCAGCAGCACGACGCGAGCATCGCTGTCGAGCAGTGCCTGTCGGAATCGCTTACGCATCAAGGGCTTGAATAACCGCCAGACATGTCGCCCCTTCAGACGGGCCGACGAGAGACGCCACTCCAGCGCCTGCCCCATGTTGACCTGACAGGCCACGCCCGCGCCCTGCAAGAACCATGTCTTGACCGGCATCGCAGGTTCAAGCTGCGAGAGGATCTGGTGATGGACTTTGTGTACCGAAGCGAACGGCGAACCGCCCGCCCACATGACGTTAATAATGCTCATTGAGCAGCAAACCTTTCATCGCGTTCCGGGATTCGTGCTGCCGGGCATTTAAAAATTGATGAGCCAGCCAATGCAGACTCCGAGCAACAGAACCAGAGCCAGCTTGATCTGCTCGCGGCGCCTGCGGCGTGCCTTGCGCTGACGTTCCACAGGTACTTCGACGTGATCCCCGAAACCAGTATGCAAAACAGCATCTCCTTCCAGCGTGACCGCCGTCAAGTTCAGCTGTGCATAGCGAAGCGACAGGGCTTTTTCGCCTCCGAAGCCGGCAAACGGGGCACACAAGCGATACTCCTTCAGCCGTCGTAGCCCAGGATTGAGCGAAAAGCTCTGCCATTCAGGCTTGTCGGAGATCAACGGGTAACAGGCCACTCCAGCGATGACTTCACGCTCCCCCAGGTGTATGTAAGGGCTGTGTACGCACAAATCGTAAACATAGTTGCGCAACCACACCTGGAGAATATCGGGACGCTGCTCGAGAATGGCACGCGAATCTTCCACGAAGGCCGGGCGATAGAATTCCCAGTCGTCCTCGCAGTGAAAGATATAAGGGGTCTTGACGTGCCCATAGGCCAGGTCGATCGAGGCCAGTTGTCCCAGCTTCGGCCTGTTGACGAAAACTGTGCAGTGATCTTTCCAATGCGCCGGAATGACCTCATGTACCCCTTCATCGCCGGCATCCTCGGTGATGAAGACTTCCCGGATAGGCGCGGTATTGAAACGGTCGAAGCTCTCCAGAGTCCGCTTGAGCAGATCGAGCCGACCGCAACTGGTTACCACCAGGGTAATGTCACTCTCTTCGGAAAATTGCACCTGAAATACCATTTAGTTAAACGCTACCCCGCATCGGGCAGCCGAACGATTCCTGTCAAACGCCCAGCCTCAGGCGTAGTTTTTCAAGCAGGCTCAACGGCGCACGAGGCCGCAACGGCGGTTCCAGCGCCTCGACAATCTTCTGGCCTATGCGTGCAAAACTGAACTGCTCCAGCGCCAGTTTCTGGCCGTTGCGCGCGATACCCTGCGCCATTGCGGGATCGGCACGAAGCTGGGCGAGCTTTTCCTGAAGCTGCGGGATGTCGCGATACAACACGACGTTCTGCATGTCCTGCAGGCCCAACGCCCGGGCCTCATCGGCGCCCTGGTCGAACGCCAGCAGCACGCAGCCACAGGCCATGGCTTCGAAGTTCTTGATCATGAACTCCCCCATGCCCACATCGGCGCTGACGAAAAAGCGGATACGATTGAGCGTCTCGCAATATTCTTCGCCCGACTTGGTGCGGGTCACCACCAGCGGCTCGACGCGCCCCAACTCGTCCAGCAGAGCCTTGCGGCCACTGTAGGCAACGCTGTTGGTGCTGCCGACAAAAGCCAACTCGATATCCCGCTCGCGCCCCTGATCCTGCAACAAGGATTGATCGTAGCCCTTGGGCACGAATACCGCATCGAAACCTTCCCCGCGCAGACGCTCGGCGACCGTGAAGCCGGAACTGATCACCCGTGCCCAAGGCAGGCGGCGGTAATGAGCACTGAATTTTCCAGTGTATTTGCACGCAATATAGTTCTGGTAGGCATCGTGTTCGAGGATCACCAGGTTGGGGACCGTACGGATGAATCCGGCCTGGCGGATCTCCTGCTTGAAGCGCAGGAAAAAGACGATCCGGTCGTAACGCGACACGTCCACATGGCGCCTGAAATAGCCCCGCAGATTGCGCTGTTCACCACTGTCGAGCCAACGCAGGTCACATTCGCAATGGGCGGCGACACCTTCATAAAGCCGATCAAGAATGGCCCGTTGTTCTTTCTGCACCAGGAATAGAACTTTCATCGTCTTCCTATCGGACCAAGGAAAATATGTTGCTTAATATTTCAAAACAGCTCGACTGCATCCATTTCAAACGCTGACTCATAACTTTCCCTGATGAAAACCTGTCGCATCGATCTCCCAAGAGGATGTCGCCGCCAGTTGTTTGATCGATGCAGTATCGGGGACAGGCAATACCGACCATTCATTGTGCTTCCAGGAAACAAAATGAAAATAAGGAAAAGCACGCTCCCCATCTCGATCATTGGTGAGGCAGCCGTCGCGCCAGTACCAGCGATGAGGGAAGTCTTGCGAACCGTCGTGCCACTTTATGCAACCGCCCGGCGTACTGAACGCTTCGATGAACTCGCTGCTTCGACGCCATGGATTGAATTTTCCGACCAGGGAAAACAGCGGCTTGGGAAAATTCTTTCGCCACAGGAAAATGCGGCTGAACGCCCCCTCGTCCAAGGCGTGATGTTCGTCGTCGGTAAAACGCTCTTTCCAGTTCTTCATCAGCTTGAACACTTCACGCTTGCGTGCAGTGTTGCGCATCAGGCACAAATGCCCAGCGACACGTCGCTCATGGGTTGAAAACAGGTCATACCGGGCCAGGCGCTCAGCGGTGAAGTATTGCCGGAGGTTGCCATATATCAGGTCAATATCGCCAAAAGCCCAGAAATCATAGCCGTCGAGGCGGTCGACATGGATGTAACCAAGGGCGGGCTTGATATCGCACAATTTATAAGGCTCGGCAGGCCTGAAATCGATATCCAGTTTCCGGGAAACCAACTGGCAATAGGCTGCGAACGTCATGCTTTCTACCGTCACGTTTGGCGGAAGATTTTCCGGCACGCCACAATCGCTGAATAACAGCCAATCGATATCAGCGTTACGCCGACAGCTCTCAAGGAACAATGGCATCCAGTAAGGCCAACGGCCGAAGTAAGGAATGATAAAAAGAATGCGCGGGCAGGGATTGATCAAAACAACTCACCTTCACTAAGGACGAAGACGCCAGGGCCTGTTATGCGTCATTTATGTTTTATTTTCGCTTCAGAAGGTTTCAACAACCAAAAAAGTTCGTGACGCCTGACCGCCTTGCGGAAAAATTCGTTCTCACCATAAACGGGAATAACTCTACCCGCCATAAAGCGCTGTATCAATCGCCTCACTCGGCGCTTCAATGGCGCAGACGGTTGCAAGTCGTGCATCATCCCCAGCGCCATGGCCTTGTCCCGCTGCCCCCTCAATGACAGAGGCAGGCTCAGGGGCTGCATCGACCGATCCGGATCGAAAAACGGCGGCAAGGCGACCCCCTCCCCTGCATTGCCCATTGGCCAGCGGTCATTGTCATGCAGGTGGTTGGCATAACCCAGCAGCGTTGCGGGCTGCCACTCCAAGCCTTCGAGGGCTTGCAGGACGGCCTGATGGGCGCAGAGGTGATCGGGGTGCGGGTCCAGGGTTGGATGCGGCAGCACGATGACGTCGGGGCGAGCCTTGAGGATCAGCTCGCGCAGATCGGCCAGCAGGTTGTTCCAGGTCGGTGCCCCATCGACATCGCCAGGCAAGGCAAACGGGTTCATCTGACGAAACAGCCGGGTATCACTCAGGTCCGCCTCGCGCGACCCTTGCGGCTGGCCGGGCGTCGCTTGCATCGCCGCCAATTGCAGGCAGAAGTATCCCAGTTGCACACAATGTGTTTCCGGCACCCCGGCCCAGCGCGGCACCGCGATGCTGTCCCAGGCACGCAGGCGTCCCTTGAGCCGAGCCGCCTCGATGCGGTCCAGCCCCATCCGTTGATAGTGTTCGGCTTCTATCTCGCCAGCGGTCAGCGTCACGACCCAGGCTTCGTCAGCCTGGCTGTACAAGCCGTACGCGGCCAATTCCGCATCGTCGGCATGGGGGGCGATGACCATCACCCTTTGATGGCGCATGTCCACGGGTGCGAAGGACCATAAGGTCGCCCCCCCCAGCAAGCGGCAGAAGCGCCCCCGCAAGCGCAGCTCGCCAGCGGTCAGCGCGGCCCCTTGCTCACTGAGGTTGAGGTAGCGCACGCCGTTGACCCCGCGCTCGAAAGTCTGCCGATCCGAATACTCACCGCCCGACAATACGACGACCGGATCGATGAAGCGCCCCAACCAAGTACTCTTGACCCGTAGCGACAGGATCAACGTCGCCCCTTCATCCAGCATCACCCCCTCGTCCAATCGCAACCGCCCGGCATCGAGATGCACCTTGGGCTGCTGGGTGAACGGCGGGAAGCTGTACAGATAGTCCTCCCGAGGCGAATAGAACAGATGGTCGGCGAACCATGCCTCATGGGCCATCCAGCCCAGGACCGCGAGCAACAATGGCAACCACCAGGCGACCAGCACACCCGACAGGACCAGCACCATGAGGGCGAGCAACAGCACGACGCGCTTGTTGCGACGGTGGCGCTTGAGCAATTGCTGCTTGCGACTCAAGGGCAGGTTCATACGCTGAACACCGGCACGGGGTTGCACCAACGGTCCTTATATTCCCGGTCTGCCCGGCCGAAAGAGAAACGCATCGGCTTGCCGAGGGCACGGGCATGCTCCCAGGCCCCTTGGGTATTGAGGAAGCTCAAGACACTGCCAGGGCTGAACTCACGGGTCTGCGGGTCGACACCGCCGTTGATGTACTCGACGCTGATCCATTCAGGCGCTTCGACGCGATACACCAGTTGAATGGCAATCGGCGCATCGTTGAGCAAAATCACCGAACCGATGAGCAGTTCGCGCAGCAATTCGATCACTTCGCCCATGCGCTCGGCTCCGGTGGCCGCAAAGCCCCAGCGACGCAGGAACAGATCACAGTAGATCGCGGCCAGCTCGTCGCTGGAGAACGCTTCGACCGGCCTAACCACACCACCAGCCTCTTCCAGCAAACGCAACTCGCGACGCTGGTTATAGCGAAACTTCTTCGACAGTTCTTCCGGCGTGCGGGCCATGGCCAGCTGTTCTTTTTGTGGCTTCAAGCCACTGAAACGTCCTTCGTTGAGGGCCGACAGGTAACGTCCACGATGACGCAACGGTGCCAGGGCATCGGGCGCCGCCGGCAGGATCAGCTCGGCATTGCCCAGGTCGAACAGGCCTTTCTTGCCGCTGCGCTTGAGCACGTCCTTGGACAACGCCAGGTCGCGCCCCCAGGTGGGAATCGCCGCCTTGAGCTCACCCTGCTGCTCATAGGCCAGGTATCGCACGGGGATGCCAGCCAGGGCCGCGAGGCGCTCCACCACCATGGGATGGGTTGCCACGCTGCCACCAAAACGTTGCCAGGCCTGGGCATAGACCGAAGCGTCTACGGCTGTCCAACCGCGTTCGCGCCAGCCTTGAAATCGATTGAACATCAGGCCCCCGGCGCCAGTTCGGTCACTTGTGGCAGACGCCAGAAAGCCTCGCGTACGGCGCGATCCGAGAAGCGTTCACGCAAGCGGTCGAGCATCAGTTCGGCGCATTGACGACGCTGCAGATCGTCCATGGCCGCCAGGTGCTGCAGCCCCTGGGCCATATGCTCGGCGTCACCCAGCGGGAACAGGATGCCCACGCCCTCGACCACCTCCTTCGCCCCGCCGCAGGCCGTGGCCAGCAATGGCACGCCGGCGGCCATGGCTTCGAGCAATACCATGCCGAACGGTTCGTGATCGGAACTCAGGGCAAACACATCGAAGGCGCGAAAATAGCGACGCGCCTCGGGCACCTGACCGAGAAACAGCACACGGTCGGCAATGCCCAGTTCCAGGGACAGCTCTCGAAGGTCTTTCTCCAGGCGCCCCTTGCCGAGAATCGCCAGCTGGCTGTTGCCAGGCAGATGCGCCAGCGCCGCGGCGAAACCTCGCAATAGCGTAGCCTGGTCCTTGTCCGGGTGCAGGCGGCCGACATTGCCGATGATCCAGGCGTTCGAATCCAGCCCGAGGGTCTGCCGCGCCTCATCCCGGGAAAGCAGGCTGGCCTGCGTCGCGTCGAGGTCAATACGGTTGTAGAGGGTCTGGATCCGGCTGGCCGGCCATTTCGGCAGACAGCGACGCAGGTCGTCGCGCACTGCATCAGAGACGCCAAGCAAGCTCAGGCGCTTGCGGTAGACATGGGCGAACAGCCGGCGGGTCCGCCGCTGATAGTCCCCAAAGGCATGGTGCACGCCTATCACCGGCAGACGGGTGCCCAGCAGGGCGATATAGATTGGCTTGAAGCGGTGGGCAATGCAGAAACTGAAATTGCGTGAGGCGGCGATCCTGCGCAGATCGGCGATGGCGCCCAGCTTCAGGCCGCGCACGGCACTGGAGCTGTATTCCATGAACAGCACTTCGTCCGAGGCACAGCCGGCGGCGACCTCGGCGTCGGCAGCGCCGGTGAGGAACACCGTGGTCACGCGATAGCCAGTGCCGGCGAACAGACTGGCGTATTGACGGGCACAGTCGAGGAACGGCCCGTCATAACCGTGGCAGAACTGCAGCACATGTCGCTCAGCCGAGCGTGTCATAAGCGTCCACGCCGTCTTTGACCACCAGGATGTCTTCCATGATCAGGTACTGCAGGTCGGAACCATAGAACATGTTCAGCGCATCGGTGGGCGAGCAGATCATCGGTTCGCCACGACGGTTGAGCGAAGTGTTCAAGGACACGCCATTGCCCGTCAGCACTTCCAGAGCCTTCATCATGTCGTAGTAGCGCGGGTTGTATTCGCGCTTGAGCACCTGGGCACGGGACGTACCGTCCTCATGGACGACTTCCGGTACGCGGGTCTTCCATTCCTCGGCCACTTCGAAAGTGAAGGTCATGAACGGCGCGGGGTGATCGACCTTGATCATCTGCGGCGCGACGGTGTCGAGCATCGAAGGGCAGAAGGGCCTCCAGCGCTCGCGGAACTTGATCTGCTCATTGATGCGATCGGCCACGCCAGTGGCGCTCGGGCAACCGATGATCGAGCGACCACCCAGGGCACGCGGACCGAACTCCATGCGCCCCTGGAACCAGGCCACCGGATTGCCGTCGACCATGATCCGGGCGATGCGCTCGGGCGTGTTGTCGATCTTGCGCCACGCCGGTCTGCTTGGATGACGGGCACACGCGGCGATCACGTCTTCGTTGCTGTAGGCTGGGCCGAGGTAGACATGCTCCATCTTCTCCACCGGTACGCCGCGAGCGTGGGACACATAGGCTGCCGCCCCCACTGCGGTGCCGGCGTCGCCGGAGGCCGGTTGCACGAACAGTTCCTTGACGTCGTCGCGGGCGATGATCTTCTGGTTCAGCTTGACGTTCAAGGCGCAGCCGCCGGCGAACGCCAGCTTGCCGGTTTCCTTGAGTATGTCGCCCAGGTAGTGATCGATCATCTGCAGCGCGAGCTTCTCGAACAGCGCCTGCATACTGGCCGCGTAGTGAATGTACGGCTCGTCGGCGATGTCGCCTTCACGTTTCGGACCGAGCCATTCGATCAGCTTCGGCGAGAAGTAGAAGCCCTTGCCCTTCTCTTTGTAGCGACGCAGGCCGATCACGTTGGCGTAGTCGGTGTTGATCACCAGCTCGCCATTCTCGAACGAGGCCAGGCGCGAGAAATCGTACTTGCTGGCGTCGCCATAGGGCGCCATGCCCATGACCTTGAATTCGCCATCGAGCATCTCGAACCCGAGGAACTCGGTAATGGCGCCGTACAGGCCGCCCAAGGAGTCCGGATCGTAGAATTCCTTGATCTTGTGGATCTTGCCGTTTTCGCCGTAGCCGAAAAAGGTCGTGGCGTACTCACCCTTGCCGTCGATGCCCAGGATCGCGGTCTTTTCCTGGAAGCCTGAGCAGTGATAGGCGCTGGAGGCGTGGGCCAGGTGGTGCTCGACCGGCTCGATCTTGATTTTCTTCGGGTCGAAGCCCAGTTGCTCCAGGCACCAGACGATCTTGCGGCGATAGCGCTTGTAGCGGCGGTTCCCCATCAGAATCGCGTCGAGGGCGCGGTCCGGGGCGTACCAGTAACGCTTGGCGTAATGCCAGCGAGCCTCGCCGAACAGGCTGATCGGGGCGAATGGAATCGCCACCACATCGACGTCGGAAGGCTTGATGCCGGCCTGCTCCAGGCAGAACTTCGCCGACTCGTAGGGCATGCGGTTCTTTGCATGTTTATCGCGTACGAAGCGCTCTTCCTCGGCCGCCGCGATCAGCTTGCCGTCTATGTACAGCGCTGCGGAAGGATCATGGCTAAGGGCGCCGGACAGGCCAAGAATCGTCAATGCCACAGGGGTCTAGCCTCTTATGTCTGCATGTGGGCGCCAAGCGCCGCGAAAAAATGATGTGCCACGTGCCGGGGCGCGGGGCAGCTAAAGGGCGGGATTATAGCTTAAAAGCGATCCTAAGCCTCTAGCGGTGAGTGGCAAGCCTGGGACGCACTGTTCGGAGGGGCCACGGCAAGCCGGCGCCTGGGACTTGTGGGGAGGGGATCCATCGGCCTGGCTGCGAAGCAGTCCCAAAATCGGCGGCCTGGTTGCGCTCAACGGGTTTGGGGTCGCGGCGCGACTCAACGGGAATCCCCTCGCCACCAGGACTGCATCCGACTGCCGGCGTACGCTGCTCGCTAGGACGAGGCGCTATCGATTGTTCTGGGCAACCGCTGGTCAATCACCCGGTACAAGGCGCTGCCCTCAGGCCAGTTGCGCATGAACCGGGCCCGGTCACGTGCGTAGGCCGGGGCGAAGCTGGCGTGGGTGCGGTGCTGGCACATCGAGTCCAGGTCGATCAGCGCCCAGCGGTCGTGCTGCCAGAACAGGTTGTGACCCTTGAGGTCGCCGTGGCTGATGCGCTCGCGGATCAGGTCGGCGAACAGACGGTCCAGCGCCAGCAATTCGGGCTCCGGCGCTTCACCGCTTTCCATGTAGGGTGTGAAGCGCTCGATGATGTCGGGCCCAGGCAGGTAATCGGTCACCAGGTACGCACCGCGACGCAGCCACAGGAAACGCTTTTCCAGCAATGCCAGCGGCTTGGGCGTGGCGATGCCGAGGAAGGCCAGGCGATGGCCTTCGCGCCAGGAATGCCAGGCACGGCTGGGGCGCCAGAAGCGCTTGAGCCAGTGGGCGAAATTCTTGATGTTGTAGCGCTTGATCACCAGGGGACGACCGTCCACTTCGACTTTGCCAACACTGGCCGCGCCACCGGTCTTGTACAGGTGTCCCTGGTCAAGCAAGGCATCCGCCTGCGCCAGGACCGGTGCCATGGCTGCCTCCTCGTCACGACGGATCGCCCGCAGGCCGAACGGTCCCCGTTGCACACTGAACAGGCTGCATTCGCGACCGATCTTCTCCAGGAAATCTTTCAGGCGCCAGGCCTGCACCTTGTCGATCTGTTTCTGCAGCGCTTCCATGGGCAGCGCGTGCTCGGCGTTACCGAGCAGGTAATGCACCAGCAGTTCCTCGTTGAACGGCTCGATGGACTTGGGTAGCTGGGCAAAGAACACCCCGAGGTTCTCCAGCACCTTCTGTCGCGACAAGGGTTGCCCAGGGGTTTCGGCGCGGATGCCGGCACCGTCGATCAGATAGAGCTTGCCGCCATGACGCAGCAGGTTGTCCAGATGAAGATCTTCCTGCCACAGGCCTTTGCTGTGCAGCTGGGCAATGGCGCCCAAGGCCTCGGCCAGCACAGCCGTCTGCTCGTCCGCCAGCAAGGGCAGGTGCTCGACCTGCTTCCAGGCATCCGCCAGGCTCTCGGCCTCTTCGAGCAACTCGAACAGCAACCAGCCGCCCTCACCTTCTTTCAGGCCATCGGCAAGCAATAGCGGAGTGGTCAAGCCCTGCTCGGCCAGCAAGCGCACGCCCTGCAATTCTCGCTGGAAGTGCCGGGCGGCCTTGCTGCCCACCAGCAACTTGGCCAACACCGGCCGGCCGCGCCACACACCGGCACCGACATAACGCTGCCCCGGCAACACTCGCAACAGCGTCAGCAGCTGCAGTTGCGCCGGCCCGGCGGCGTCCGCCAATTCCAGGCTCAGCGGCAGGACCGGGCTGCGGCCGGCATCTTTCAGTTCGGACAATTGCATCAATGGGCTTCCTTGTGGCTGCGCCGGGCGGTAAGGCGGCTCATCCAGCTATCGACCAGTGCCCCTTCGATCGGCTGGTCCAGATAGGCAGACAGTAGCTCGCGCACGTCGTTGTCATTCCAGGCGCGAGCGCGACGCAGCAAGGGCTCCAGATCCTTGACCCGGTCGCGCTGGCCGAACAGCAGTGGTCGAGTCTTCTCCAGATCGATCAACCGGGCCTGGTAGCCGTTCGCGATCGCCTGCAGGAAGATGTGCTTGGGATAGAAACAGCCATGGACCTGACGCATGCCGTGCAGGCGCCGCGCCAATTGGCCGCAGGCCTGCAGGATGGCGCAGCGTTGCGCTACCGTCAGCGCCGGCCAGCGATGCAATAACGAATCCAGGTCGTCCCAGCCGTCGAGCGCCCGGGTCAGCAGGATCGCACGCACCTCGCCGTCCACCTTGCGCTGGCCGTAGAACACTGCTTGCAGCGCCGGGATCCCCAGTTCGCGATATCGGCTGATATTGCGAAACTCCCGGGAAAAGCTCGGCTCGCCGAAGGGATGGGACCAGGTTCGAGTCAGGTAATTGCTCTGGCGCTTGAGGTAATAGCCCTGCCCTTCCAGTTCAAGCCGGAACACGCTGCTCCAGCCCCCGCCCGAGGTATTGGGTTCATCCACGGCGTCCAACTGCCGCGCCCACAGAGCCTCGAAGCTGTCCAGGCCGTGACGCGCCAGCAAGGGCCGGTCTTCGGCGGCCAGAAAATCAGTCATTCACGCCCCTCGAAAAATCTCACTACATGGCGGATGCGCTTCTTGTCGCACGCATCGAGCCGGTCACGCTGGCGGTATTGCAGGTAAAAGCGCAGGCGCTGGGTGGCGGACAGGTGATACTTGGCCACTTTATCCAGGCATGCCAGGTCTTTGGTGATACGGTACTTGAGCCAGAAACCACGCCAGAAATCACCGTTGGGACAGTCGATCAGGAACAGTCGCGACTGGTCGTCCACCAACAGATTGCGCCATTTCAAATCGTTATGGGTGAAACGATGTTCATGCATGATCCGGGTGTACCCCGCCAGTTGCTGGCTCACCTTTTCGACCCAGGCGCGATCGGCCAGGCGCTGGTCGTGATGCTCGGCCAGGGCGGAAAGGTCCTCGGTATGGGGTAGCTCACGGGTGATCATCGCGCCGCGGGCATAGGCCGCGCCATGCCGTTCCAGCCCCCAGGCGACGACTTGTGCCGTGGGAATGCCCCATTTGGCGAAACGCTTGAGGTTCTGCCATTCGGACTTGACCCGGGGCCTGCCCAGGTAGCGCCGCAGGCCCTTGCCGGCCCCGGTGTAACGCTTGACGTAATAGTTCACGCCATTGCGCTGTACCCGGATCACCTCCGACAGCGGGTCGCGTGTCAGGCGCTCGCCCTCCAGGGCGAACACCGCGTCGAGGCTGCCGAAATCCCGCGCCAGTTCAGCGTAGGCAGGTTCCAGATTCCAGCCCGACATCAGAGCGCGTCCCCGTACCGTTGTTTACGTGCATAGAGCTTGTTGGCCTTGCCTTCGAGCCAACGCAGCAGCGTGGCTTCTTCGGCGAGGATCCGGCGCAGCGGCTGCTGGAAATAGCCTTTGAGAAAACGCAGCTTGTCACGCTGTGTCAGGCCAATGTCCAACGCCGAGAAATACAGCGCCGCCAGGTCCTTGTTGCGCCAGCGCCGGGTGATGGCCGGGCGGGTCTGGGCACGGTGCAGGTCGATCACCGACAGCTTGAGATCCGCAGCCGTGACCGGTTTGTCGGTGTGCAGCAGGAAATGGCAGATGTAGCAGTCACGATGGTTGACCCCGGCACGGTGCATCATGCCGGTCATGCGCGCCACCTCGGCGATCAGGGCCCGCTTGAGTGCCGGTTGCGGCGGCTGCCTGACCCAGTCGATGCTGAAATCTTCGAGGCTGATGGTAGGCGCCAGCTCCTCGGTGACAATGAAAGAGTGCTGGTCTGCCGGGTTGCTGCTTTTTTCGCCATAGGCCACGGCCGTCATGGTGGGTACACCGACTTCCTGCAAGCGCTGGATGGCTTTCCACTCCTGCCCCGCCCCCAGGACCGGCAATTTGGCAGTCAGCAGGTTCTTGAAGATTTCGCCCCAACCGATTCCCCGGTGGATCTTCACGAAAAAGCCGCGACCGTCCACCTCCGTGCGCAAGGTGCGCCGGGCTTCCAGTTCGCGATAGACCTCGCCCTTGAGCGCTTCGACTTCGGCGAACGCATCGCGTCCGGCCCAAAGGCTCTTGAACGGTTCGGCCAACATCACTTTCATTGTGCGTGCTCCGCCAGAATCACGTCGGCCGCGTGCTGCGGCATGCTGTAGAGGTCCGCCGTTTCGGCGAAAGCCAGGCCGTTGCGGCTCCAGGCAGCCCGCGCCTCGGCGTCGCTCAGCATCCGCTGCAGGTACTCGGTGAGCTGGGCCTGTTCGAACGGCTCGTCCAGCACCAGGCCGCAATCGGCCTCGGCAATGTAATGAGCGTACCCGCACACCGCGCTGACCAGCACCGGCAAACCGGCCACCAACGCTTCCAACAGCACGGTGCCGGTGTTCTCGTTGTACGCCGGGTGGATCAACAGATCGGCCCCTAACAGGAAACGCGGGATGTCACTGCGGCCCTTGAGGAACCGCACGTTGTCGCCCAGACCCAACGCGGCGCTCTGCAGTTGGAATACCTTGGGGTCGTCCTGGCCGATTACAAACAATCGGGTGCGTTTTTTCAGTTCCGCCGGCAACGCGGCCAGGGCCTTGAGGCTGCGATCCACGCCCTTGGTCTTGAACCCGGAGCCGATCTGCACCAGCAACAGCTCGTCGTCAGCCAGTTCGAATTCGGCACGGAACGCGGCGCGTATGTCATCGGCATCGGCGGGCCGTCGGCGATCCTGGGCGATGCCCGGTGGCAGCAGGTGAAAGCGTTCCAGCGGTGTGCCGTAGTGCTTGATGAACAGCGGCTGCTGGACTTCGGAAATCATCAGCACATCGGTTTTCGCATCCTTGGCGAACACGGCCCGCTCGTACTCGGCGAAATGCCGGTAGCGGCCCCAGCGCCGGTACAGCGAGTTGCGCAGGTTCTGCGCCTTGTCTTCGAAACAACCGTCGGCGGCGTAGTACACGTCCAGGCCGGGCATTTTGTTGAAGCCGATCAAACGGTCCACCGGGCGCTTGGCCAGGTCGGCCTCCATCCACGCACTGAGCTTCTCGTTACGGCGGTGATTGAACAGCGCCTTGACCGGCGCCACCAGCACCTCGAAACCGGGCGGCACGTCTCCTTCCCAAATCAGCGTGTAGACACGGATCTGGTGACCGCGTCGCTGGCACTCCAGGGCAATGCGCATGAAGTCACGCTGCAGGCCACCGAAAGGGAAGTACTTGTACAGGACAAAAGCCAATTGCATCAGCGTGATTCCTCAGCCAATAACGTGCTCAGGTGGCTGGCGACACGCTCGGGGTTCAGACGCGTGAAGCACAGGGGCTGCTCGCGTTTCAGGTCAAACCGCCGGGCATCTTCGGCGGTCGGCGGATAGGTGCATTGTTTCTGCATGCAGGGTGCACAAGGAAAATCACTGGCAAGGTGGACCTGGCCCTTGCCGTAGGCACCGGTGAGTACCGGGTTGGTGGGGCCGAGCAGGGAAATGGTCGGCACGTCCAGCGCCGCGGCCAGGTGGCCCAGCCCGGTGTCCACGGCCACGCAAGCCTGAGCGCCGGCCAGCACCTTGCCCACAGCGCCCAGGTTCAGCTTCGGCAACACCTGGGCGTTGCGCAGCCCTTTGGCGATGCGCTCGGCCCGGGCCTTTTCCAGGGGGCTGCCCCACGGCAACTTCACCACCACGCCGAGCTGCCCCATGCGCTCGGCGAGCTGGCGCCAATAAAGCTCCGGCCAGTGCTTGGACTCCCAGGTCGTGCCATGCAGGAACACCACGTAGGGGTACTGGCGCGGCAATTCCACCAGCTTGTCGACGTTCAGGCCATAGTTGCCCAGGGTCTGGGGCAGGTCATACCCCAGCGCCAGCGCGAACAACTGCCGCACCCGCTCCACCGCATGCTGACCGCGAGCCACCGCCAACCGACGGGAATAGAACCGCGCGGCCAGGGGTTCACGGGCCGATTGCTTGTCCAGGCCGGCCACCGGAGCCTTGACGTAACGGGTCAGCCAGGCGCTCTTGAGCAGGCCCTGGGCATCGATGACCAGGTCGTACTTTTGCGCCCGCAGGCTCTGCTTGAAGCCTCGCCACTCGCCGCTCTTGATGGTTTGCCAGAGGTTCTTGCGCCAGCGCCGAATCGCCACCGGTATGACCTTGCCCACGGCCGGGTGCCAGGTGGGAATCTCGGCGAAACCTTCTTCCACCACCCAGTCGAACCGGATGCCAGGGATCGCTCGCGCGGCGTCGGTCAATGCCGGCAGGGTGTGGACCACATCGCCCAGGGAGGAGGTCTTGATCAGCAATACCCGCAAGTTACTGGACCTCCACGGGGGTGCCCTGCACGCGCGCCAGGGCATCGGTTACCGATGGCGGCATGAGCTGGCGCAGGCAGTTGTAGTGGCCGAAGCGGCAAGTGCGGTCGAAGCATGGGCTGCATTCGATGCCCAGACGCACTACTTCGACCTTGTCGGCCAGCGGCGGGGTAAAGCCCGGCGAGGTGGAGCCATAGACAGCCACCAGCGGACGGTTCAGGGCCGCCGCCACGTGCATCAGGCCTGAATCGTTGGACACCACCGAGTCGGCGCAGGACAGCAGGTCGATGGCTTCGGCCAGGGAGGTATCGCCACTGAGGTTCACCGCCTCTTCCCGCAGGCCGGGAATCAGGCGCGAGCGGATGTCTTCGCCCACTGGGTGATCCTTCTTTGAACCGAACAGCCACACTTGCCAGCCTTCACGGATCTTCGCTTCCGCGACCTGGGCGTAATGCTCGGCCGGCCAGCGCTTGGATTCGCCGAACTCGGCCCCCGGGCACAACGCAAGCACCGGACGGTCAAGGCTCAGGCCGAACCTGGCCAAAGCAGCGTCACGGGTCACCGGGTCGATCTGCAGGCTCGGCCGCGGATAAGGTTTCGGCAGCTCGGCACCCGGCTCATAGGCCAGGGCCATGAACCGCTCGATCATCAGCGGATAGCGGTCCTTGTCCAGCTTGCGCACATCATTGAGCAGGCCGTAGCGCAGCTCGCCGCGCCAACCGGTGCGCTTGGCAATACCGGCGAAGAACGGCACCAGGGCAGATTTCAACGAGTTGGGGAGCAGGATCGCCTGGTCATACTGGCCGGCCAGGGATCTGCCGATACGCCGGCGGGTCGCCAGCTCCAGCACGCCGTGACCGAGCGGGAAGCTCAAGGCCTTGCGTACTTCGGGCATGCGCTCAAGGATCGGCCGGCTCCACTCAGGGGCCAGGACGTCGATTTCGCACTGCGGATGGCGCTGCTTGAGGCACTGGAACAGTGTCTGCGCCATCACCATATCACCGACCCAACTGGGCCCAACGATCAGAATATTCATGTGCTTTCCAAAAACGATACGGGGAGGCCTACGCCTCCCCGCCTCGAGAATCACTGTGGCTTAGGTCGTTGCCTGCTGCCCTAATCTACAACACACCGCCAATCTACCGAGGGAGCGAGCCTGCTCGCGACAAGGCCAGCTCATTCAACATCAATGTCGCCTGACATTCCGCTATCGCCAGCAAGCTCGCTCTCACATTAAAGCTTCAGCTCAGCCCCAGCTCACCCCAGATCCGCAATACCTGGCGGCGCTCATCCACGAACTGGTCGCCTGCGATCACCCCGGCATCTTTCTGCAAGGCCTGGCGGTGGGCGGCGGAGCGGTAGGCTTTATAGGCTTCGCGCAACAGCGTGGCATCTTCGGCCGGCATCAGACCGACCTCTTGCAACCCGTCCAGGATGCGGATGTTATCGGTGTAGCGCACCAGCGAGGGATGCTCTTCGGACCACGCCAGAGCCGCGTATTGCACCATAAATTCAATATCGACGATACCTCCGGCGTCCTGCTTGAGGTCGAAGGGCGCCGAGGCGTCGAAGGCGTTTGCCGCCGTCCCGGCGGCGGTGGCCTTGCTACCGAGATTGTCGCGCATCTTGGCGCGCATCTCGCTGACCTCCTGGCGCAGCGTCGACAGGTCACGCTTGCGCCCCAGCACCTGGGCGCGGACTTTCTCGAAGGCCTGGCCCACATCCTGGCTTCCCACCAGCACCCGGGCCCGCACCAGTGCCTGATGCTCCCAGGTCCAGGCTTCGTTTTCCTGGTAGCGGGCGAACGCCCCGAGGGAACTGACCAGCAACCCCGAAGCACCGGAAGGCCGCAGGCGCATGTCCACTTCATACAACTGCCCGGAGTTGGTCTGGGCCGTCAGCAGGTGAATGATCCGTTGGCCCAGCCGGGTAAAGAACTGGGCTCCGTCGATGGGTTTCGGTCCGTCGGTTTCCGCCTGGGGATCGCCGTCATGGATGAACACCAGGTCCAGGTCGGAACCATGCCCTAACTCCAGGCCGCCGACTTTCCCATAACCGACAATAATGAAGCCCGGATCGCACAGACTGCCGTCGGTGCGCAGCGGCACACCGTGCTTGGCCACGGTCTGGCGCCAGGCCAGGGCCAGGACCTGTTCGAGAATCGCCTCGGCCAGCCAGGTCAGGTAATCGCTGACCTTCATCAACGGCAGGCTGCCGGCAATTTCCGAAGCCGCCACCCGCAGGCGATGCGCCAGCTTGAAATGCCGCAGCGCTTCCATCTGCTGTTCGAGATCATCCTCGGGGATCCGCGTCAGGCGCTCGCGCAGCTCGGCGGCCAGCTCCGGCGCCAGGGGCGGCTTGAACAGACGACCTTCATTAAGCAGCTCGTCGAGCAGCAGGGGGAAACGCGTGATCTGTTCGGCAATCCACGGGCTGGCCGCGCATAGCGTCAACAAACGTCGCAGGGCACCGGGGTTTTCCGTCAGCAGCACCAGGTAGGCCGAACGGCGGGCCACCGCTTCCACCAACGGCAGTACCCGCTCCAGCACCAGGTCCGGATCGGCGTGCTCGACGGCCTGGGCCAGCAGGCGCGGAATGAAGGCATCCAGGCGTTCGCGCCCCAGGCGCTGCATGGCGCGCAACTGCGGACTGCCGCGCAGGGCCGCCAGGGCCTTGAGCGCCTTGGGCGCGTCACGGAAGCCGCCCTCCTGCAACTGCCGGCACGCCGCTTCCTCGTCCTGACTGTCTTCCCACAAGGGCAACCATTCGCCGCCCACCACCACTTCGCTTTCGCCGCCCTCTTCTTCATCCGGGTCGGCGATGACCTGGCCGAAGTGCCAGGCCACGCGTGCGCGCCAATGCATCAGTTGTTCGTGGAAAGCCGCCCAGTCGGCAAAACCCAGCATGAACGCAATGCGCGCCTGGTCCTGGGGGGTGTCGGGCAGCATCTGGGTCTGGCGGTCGGCGATGGCCTGGATAGCGTGTTCGGTATAGCGCAGGAACTCGTAGCCCTGGCGCAATTCGTCGATCACCTTGGCCGGCAGGTAACCCTGGCCCTCCAGCGTCCCCAGCACCTTCAACAACGGCCGCTGCTGCAGACTCAAATCGCGGCCGCCGTGGATCAGCTGGAATGCCTGAGCGATGAACTCCACTTCGCGAATGCCACCCGAGCCCAACTTGATGTTATCGGCCATGCCCTTGCGCCGCACCTCCTGCTGGATCAACTGCTTCATGGTGCGCAACGCTTCGATGGCGGAAAAATCCAAGTAGCGGCGATACACGAAGGGCCGCAGCATATCGAGCAGTTGCGCGCCGGCCGCCTGGTCTCCGGCCACTACCCGCGCCTTGATCATGGCGTAGCGTTCCCAGTCGCGGCCCTGGTCCTGGTAGTACTGCTCCAGCGCGTTGAAGCTCAGCACCAGCGCACCGGCCGAGCCGTAGGGACGCAGGCGCATGTCGACGCGAAACACGAAACCATCGACCGTCATCGGGTCCAGGGCCTTGATGAGACGCTGGCCCAGGCGGATGAAAAACTCCTGGTTATCAAGTGGCCGCTTCACCCCGACGGTTTCGCCTCCCTCGGGGTAGGCGAAGATCAGGTCGATGTCCGACGACAGGTTCAACTCCACCGCGCCGAGCTTGCCCATGCCCAGGATGACCATCTGCTGCGCCGTACCGCTGCGCCGGCCGGTGGGCGTGCCGAATTGCTGGCAGAGGCGCTGATACAGCCATTGATAGGCCTGGTCAATGCAAGTGTCGGCCATGTCCGACAGGTCGCGACAGGTCCGGACCAGATCGGCCCGACGGTTCAGGTCGCGCCAGATGATCCGTACCTGTTGCCGGGTGCGCTGGCGGCGCAGGACCCGAGCCAGCTCGTCCTCGGTCTCGGCGGCCTGGACCGCGGCGCCGATCTGCCGGCACATTTCCCCGGTCGCCAGGTCGCGATCCAGCTCGCCGCTGCGTACCAGCTCCAGTAGCATCACGGGGTCACGAAGACTCTGCTCGATGACGAAATCGCTGGCGGCGGCGACGCGGTTGAATTCGCCCCAGCGTTCCGGCGTCCAGGTGGCCAATCCGTGATCGTCATCCAGTGAGGCGACCGACGCACGGAACGACTGCTCGGCACGGCTGACCAACGGCAGGAGAATTGCCGGTACTTCGGCAAGCGGGGGCAGGCTCATGGTCTATCCTTGATCGGCGCGGGAAAGGCTGGATGTAGTGTTTTTTCGAGAGCCACTACCTGATCGACTGTCGAACAAAGATGATAAATAGCTGAAAATCTGATTTTATTGGCAGCCGACATCAAGTTTTTACCTGTTCGAGTTAGCTAAAGACCAACAGTAACGATTATTCTCACAACGAAACGAGGGGCCAAAAGCCTTTCATGTGTAGTTTTACTACTCGTCTATACATTCGGGAGGCTGAAACGGTCGACGATTTGTAGTAAAACTACACGCCGCCGAAACAACCTTCGGCAATCCAAGAATTTATATCGTCTGCCCACAAGGCCAGTCGCAAACTCAGGCAACCGATTCTGGTAGCCTTTCCGCCCTGGAGCAAGCCATGCAAGACCTCGATCCCGTCGAAACCCAGGAATGGCTGGACGCCCTGGAATCGGTTCTCGACAAAGAAGGCGAAGACCGCGCTCATTATCTGATGACCCGCATGGGCGAACTCGCGACCCGCAGCGGTTCGCAACTGCCCTACGCCATCACCACGCCATACCGCAACACCATCCCCGTTACCCACGAAGCACGCATGCCTGGCGACCTGTTCATGGAACGCCGCATTCGCTCGTTGGTACGTTGGAACGCATTGGCCATGGTGATGCGTACCAACCTGAAGGATTCCGACCTGGGCGGTCACATCTCCAGCTTCGCCTCCAGCGCGACGCTGTACGACATCGGCTTCAACTACTTCTTCCAGGCCCCGACCGACGAACACGGCGGCGACCTGATCTACTTCCAGGGTCACGCATCGCCAGGCGTCTACGCCCGTGCGTTCATGGAAGGCCGCATCTCCGAAGACCAGATGAACAACTTCCGCCAGGAAGTGGACGGCAACGGCCTGTCCTCCTACCCGCACCCTTGGCTGATGCCTGATTTCTGGCAGTTCCCGACCGTTTCCATGGGCCTGGGCCCGATCCAGGCGATCTACCAGGCACGTTTCATGAAGTACCTGGAAGCCCGTGGCTTCATCCAGCCAGGCAAGCAGAAGGTCTGGTGCTTCATGGGCGACGGCGAGTGCGACGAGCCGGAATCCCTCGGCGCGATCTCCCTGGCCGGCCGCGAGAAGCTGGACAACCTGATCTTCGTCATCAACTGCAACCTGCAGCGCCTCGACGGCCCGGTTCGCGGCAACGGCAAGATCATCCAGGAACTCGAAGGCGTGTTCCGTGGCGCCCAGTGGAACGTCAACAAGGTTATCTGGGGCCGTTTCTGGGACCCATTGCTGGCCAAGGACGTCGACGGCATCCTGCAGCGTCGCATGGACGAAGTCATCGACGGCGAATACCAGAACTACAAGGCCAAGGACGGCGCGTTCGTCCGCGAGCACTTCTTCAACACGCCTGAGCTCAAGGCCATGGTCGCCGACCTGTCCGACGACGAAATCTGGAAGCTCAACCGTGGCGGCCACGACCCGTACAAGGTCTACGCGGCGTACCACCAGGCGGTCAATCACAAAGAACAGCCGACCGTCATCCTTGCCAAGACCATCAAGGGTTATGGCACAGGTGCCGGCGAAGCGAAGAACACCGCGCACAACACCAAGAAAGTCGATGTCGACAGCCTGAAGTTGTTCCGCGACCGCTTCGACATTCCGGTCAAGGACAGCGAGCTGGAAAACCTGCCGTTCTTCAAGCCCGAAGAAGGCAGCGCCGAAGCCCGTTACCTGGCCGAGCGCCGTGCCGCGCTGGGCGGTTTCGTACCACAGCGTCGCGCCAAGAGCTTCAGCGTCCCGACGCCGCCACTGGAAACCCTCAAGGCTATCCTGGACGGTTCGGGCGACCGTGAAATCTCCACCACCATGGCCTTCGTGCGAATCCTCGCGCAACTGGTCAAGGACAAGGAAATCGGCCCGCGCATCGTTCCGATCATCCCGGACGAAGCCCGTACCTTCGGCATGGAAGGCATGTTCCGCCAGCTGGGCATCTACTCGTCCGTCGGCCAGCTCTACGAGCCAGTCGATAAAGACCAGGTGATGTTCTACCGCGAAGACAAGAAGGGCCAGATCCTGGAGGAAGGCATCAACGAAGCGGGCGCCATGAGCTCCTTCATTGCCGCCGGTACTTCGTACTCCAGCCACAACCAGCCGATGCTGCCGTTCTACATCTTCTACTCGATGTTCGGCTTCCAGCGCATCGGCGACCTGGCCTGGGCCGCTGGCGACAGCCGCACCCGTGGCTTCCTGATCGGCGGTACCGCCGGCCGCACCACGCTGAACGGCGAAGGCCTGCAGCACGAAGACGGTCACAGCCACATGCTGGCCGGTACCATCCCGAACTGCCGCACCTATGATCCGACCTATGGCTACGAGCTGGCGGTGATCATCCAGGACGGCATGAAGAAGATGACCGAAGAGCAACAGGACGTCTTCTACTACATCACCGTGATGAACGAGTCCTACCAGCAGCCAGCCATGCCGGCCGGTGTCGAGGAAGGCATCGTCAAGGGCATGTACCTGCTCGAGGAAGACACCCGCGAAGCGGCGCACCACGTCCAGTTGATGGGCTCCGGCACCATCCTGCGCGAAGTGCGTGAAGCGGCGAAGATCCTGCGTGAAGAATTCAACGTCGGTGCCGACGTGTGGAGCGTCACCAGCTTCAACGAACTGCGTCGCGACGGCCTGGCCGTAGAGCGCAGCAACCGCCTGCACCCTGGCCAGAAGCCAAAGCTGAGCTACGTCGAAGAATGCCTGAACGGTCGCAAAGGTCCGGTCATCGCCTCTACCGACTACATGAAGCTGTTCGCCGAGCAGATCCGCCAGTGGGTTCCTTCCAAGGAATTCAAGGTGCTGGGCACCGACGGTTTCGGCCGTAGCGACAGCCGCAAGAAGCTGCGTCACTTCTTCGAAGTCGATCGTAAGTTCGTTGTGTTGGCAGCCCTGGAAGCCCTGGCTGACCGTGGCGATATCGAACCCAAGGTGGTGGCCGAGGCCATCGTCAAGTTCGGCATCGATCCGGAAAAACGCAACCCACTGGACTGCTGAGGAGAATTTTCGTGAGCGAACTCATTCGCGTACCTGACATCGGCAGCGGTGAAGGTGAAGTAATCGAACTGTTTGTGAAGGTCGGCGACCGTATCGAAGCCGACCAGAGCATCCTGACGCTTGAATCGGACAAGGCCAGCATGGAAGTGCCTGCGCCGAAGGCCGGTGTGATCAAGAGCCTGAAGGTGAAGCTGGGCGATCGCCTGAAAGAAGGCGACGAACTGCTGGAGCTGGAAGTCGAGGGCGCCGCTGCGGCGCCTGAAGCGGCTGCCCCTGCGCCAGCGCCTGCGGCGGCTGAAAAGCCCGCTGCGGCCCCGGCTGCCGAAGCAGCGCCTGCTCCGGCCGCTGCGCCGGCCGCCGCCACTGTCCAGGACATTCATGTTCCGGACATTGGTTCGTCGGGCAAGGCCAAGATCATCGAAGTGCTGGTCAAGGCCGGCGATACCGTCGAAGCCGACCAGTCGCTGATCACCCTGGAATCCGACAAGGCCAGCATGGAGATCCCATCGCCGGCTGCCGGTGTGGTGGAAAGCGTCGAGATCAAGCTGGAAGACGAAGTCGGCACCGGCGACCTGATCCTGAAGCTGAAAGTAGCGGGTGCCTCGGCACCTGCCGCGCCTGCCCCGGCCGCTGCACCCGCCGCCAAGGCTGAAGCAGCTCCAGCGCCAGCCGCCGCGCCTGCCGCCAAGGCCGAAGCAGCGCCTGCCCCTGTCGCCGCCGCGCCTGCGCCAAGCGGTGCCAAGGTGCACGCCGGCCCGGCGGTGCGTCAGTTGGCCCGTGAATTCGGTGTCGAGCTGTCGGCCGTTGGCCCGAGCGGGCCGCACGGTCGTGTGCTCAAGGAAGACGTGCAAGCCTACGTCAAGGCCATGATGCAGAAGGCCAAGAACGCACCGGCCGAAGGCGCCACCGGTGGCGCGGGCATCCCGCCGATCCCGGCGGTGGATTTCAGCCGTTTCGGCGAAACCGAAGAAGTGGCCATGACTCGCCTGATGCAGATCGGCGCGTCGAGCCTGCATCGCAGCTGGCTGAACATCCCGCACGTGACGCAGTTCGACCAGGCCGACATCACCGAGCTGGAAGCTTTCCGCGTCGCGCAGAAAGCCGTGGCGGAAAAGGCCGGCGTGAAGCTGACCGTGTTGCCGTTGTTGCTCAAGGCGTGCGCACACCTGCTCAAGGAACTGCCGGACTTCAACAGCTCCCTGGCCCCAAGCGGCAAGGCTGTGATCCGCAAGAAGTACGTGCACATCGGCTTTGCCGTCGACACCCCGGAAGGCCTGCTGGTACCGGTCATCCGCAACGTCGACCAGAAGAGCCTGCTGCAACTGGCCGGCGAAGCCGCTGCCCTGGCCGACAAGGCCCGGAACAAGAAGCTCACCGCCGACGACATGCAGGGCGCCTGCTTCACCATCTCCAGCCTCGGCCACATTGGCGGTACCGGCTTCACGCCGATCGTCAACGCGCCGGAAGTGGCGATCCTGGGTGTTTCCAAGGCCACCATCCAGCCGGTCTGGGACGGCAAGGCCTTCCAGCCGAAGCTGATGCTGCCACTGTCGCTGTCCTACGATCACCGTGTGATCAACGGCGCCGCCGCTGCACGCTTCACCAAGCGCCTGAGCGACCTGCTGGGCGACATCCGTACCATCCTGCTGTAATCGGACGGCCCTCCTTCATCGGAGGGCCATCCAGGCCGCTGTTTCCGAGCGCCACGCTCGTACCTCAACCCCGCCCAGTTGGCGGGGCTTTTTTTGCCCGCCATACGTCGTCGACAGCGCTATAGGAAACGCCGCCGTCAACTTTCCTACCGCGCAAACCATCAATGACTACACAACCTGTTGATCATTGCCGACAACTTCTGTCCCCCTCCCGTTGAATAGCCATGCCCCGTCAGGCTTTAGCATGGCCCGTGCAAAAACAACCGAACGTTTGTACTCACACAGTTGATCAAGCATTGCTTTCGAATGGATTCGAATATGTTCAAACCCACCGTGGGCCCCATAATTGGCCACACGACAACCGACCACGCGCGCATATTCCTGCGCGGCAACCATGGCAATCACAACAATCCGGTATTCGCCGGCCTGCGTTACAGGCGCCAGGGTGAGACAACATGGTCTGACGGCCATTTCGTCCAGTTGCATGCCCACCGCGATATGTCCGATGTCATTGTGTTGACAGGACTCCAGGCCGACAGCCGCTACCAATATCAAGCAGGCTGGTTTGTCCATGCAAACCCGAGCCAGCCCCTGGGAACGCTTCAGGAACCGCCACTGCAGTGGCCCCAGGATATCTATTGCCTGCGCACCCTGCCCCGCGCGCGCGATGCTGCGTACGCCTATATCGTGGGTTCATGCCGTTATCTGCGGATCACCGCCGGCATCCCGAGGGCGCCAGAACGGGGGGACCGGACCTTCGCCGGCATCCAGCGTATCGTGGACCAGGCCGACCCACCGATCCGCGGCCTCCTGATGACAGGGGACCAGGTGTATCTCGACGACTTGAACATCGTGGCGCCGGATCGAACCTACAAGGACATCCTGTTCAAATATCGCACTGTCTTTTCCCAGCCTCATATCGGCAAGTTGATGTCCGGCGTGCCGACGTACATGATCCTCGACGATCATGAGATCGAGGATAACTGGCCCGCCAACAAACAACTCAACGATGAAATCCTGTATGCGAACGCCATGAGCGCCTATCAACTGTATCAGGCCAGCCACAGTCCGGCCCATGAACTGTCGAGCGCCGGAACCTTGAGCCGACCGCTGCAGCAGTACTGGTATACATTGGCTCACGGGGATATCGAATGGTTTGTCACGGATAGCCGGACCGAGCGCAATCTGTCGCCGGATGATCGACGCATCCTGGATGCAAGGCAGGAACGGTCGCTGCTCCAATGGCTCGTCAACAGCACCGCCCGGGTCAAATTCATCGTGACCAGCGTCCTGTTCTACCCGGACAGCAAGCGTAACGATGGCGATGCCTGGCAGGCTTTCCCGCAGCAGCGCCTGCGGCTGCTGGAAAGCATCCGCCAGCACAGGATCCAGAACGTGATTTTCGTGTCCGGCGACGTCCACGGCTCCATGACCAGTCGCCTGGGCCATAGCGAGGATGCCGACTTCGAAGTCCACACCATCGTTTCCTCGCCGTTTTTCAACAGCGAACTGCTGCCATACGCCACGGCCTCGGATTTTATTTTCGAAAGCCCCATGGTCCGGAGCGAAAAAGGGGACTACCGCTATGAACTGACCAGCCCCGTGATCGGTCAGGACAACTTCGCCCACTTGCAAGTCACGGCCCAGAGCGTCCGCGTGACGTTTCACGACTGTGACGGCCGCCCGCTGGAAGTAGTCGAAATCCCGTTGCGCTGACAAACGGTCGCCCTGGCCGAGCCCTCTGATCGGCTGGGGACTGGAGAAATCCGCCGATCGGCCGATAAGGTTTATAGCACTTGGCCTTCATCTCTCTTGTCAGCCAGTGTCGCAATGATGCAACCTTGCGGCAATCCTTGAGAACGAGGGCGTCAGCCCGGCGCGATCAGCATTTTCGAAGCGAGTTTTCCCATGAAAAGCCAACCCGATGCCGCCAGCCGTATGGCGGCCGAGGTAGTGACGCAATTACCGGTGCCCTCGCGGCTCGGTATGCTGCGTTTCGAACGGCTGAATGAAGCGAGCTGGGCGCTGTTGTTTCTCGATCCCAATTGCGAACGCTACTTCGGCGTGCCGGCTGTGGAGCTCTGCTCGCTGGTCAGTTCGCCTTATGCCAGCCTGATGGAGCCCGAAGCACGTTATCAGCTGCACGATGCGATCCAGCAGCAACTGGCCCAGGCCCCGCATTACCAGGTTCGCTACACGCTGCACACTGCCAAGGGCCCCATGAACCTGCTGGAAATGGGAGAGTCCTACAAGCAACACAACCGCCACCTGCTGCGCGGCTACCTGATGGCGGTGGACAGCCTGCTGCAAAGCGAGCCGTCTACGCCGTCCCTGGACCTGGAAACCCAGAACTCGCGCCTGCAGATCGCTCTGGAGCTGAACCAGCGCGCCCAGCAGGAACAGCTCCAGCACCTGGACCGGGTGCGTGCACAGCAGGATCTGATCCTGCTGCTGACCCGCCAACGCTACAGCGCCAACAACTCCCTGCTGGAAGCCGCCGAACTCATTACCCGCAGCGCCTGCGACATTTACCAGATCGACTGCGCCAGCATCTGGAACCTGGAAGATGGCAAGCTGGTGCCCATCTCGGCCTATAACCGCGCCACCCAGGAATACTTTCGCCCGGATGTGATCGATGCCAGCGAGTATCCCGATTACATGGAGGCCTTGCAGACCTGTCGCGCCATCGACGCCCATAATGCGACCCGCGACCCGCGGACCCGGGAGATGGCCGAGAACCTGCGCTCACGCAACGTCAACGCCATACTCGACGCCAGCGTGCGCATCGATGGCCAGGTGGTGGGCGTGCTGTGCCTGGAACAGGTGGGCGCTACCCGCGCTTGGCAGTCGGACGAAATCGCCTTTGCCGGTGAACTGGCGGACCAATTCGCCCAGGTGATCAACAATCACAACCGCCGCATCGCCACCAGCGCCCTGCACTTGTTCCAGCGTGCCGTGGAGCAAAGCGCCAACGCGTTCCTGCTGGTCAACTGCGATGGCGTGGTGGAATACGTCAACCCCAGCTTCACCGCCATCACCCAGTACACCACCGAAGAAGTCCACGGCCAGCGCCTGTCAGAACTGCCGGCCCTGGAGAACCTCAGCGAACTGCTGTTCGATGCGCCCTCGGCCCTGGCACAGAGCAACAGCTGGCAGGGCGAGTTCAAGAGCCGACGCAAGAACCTGGAACCGTACTGGGGCCAGTTGTCGATCTCCAAGGTCTATGGCGATAACCGCGAACTGACCCACTACATCGGCATCTACGAAGACATCACCCAGGCCAAATTGGCCCAGCAGCGCATCGAACGCCTGGCCTACACCGACAACCTGACCAACCTGGGCAACCGCCCGGCGTTCATTCGCAACCTGGATGAACGCTTCGCCCGGGACAGCGATTCGCCCATCAGCCTGCTGCTGGTGGACATCGATAATTTCAAGCGCATCAACGACAGCCTCGGCCATCAGACCGGCGACAAACTGCTGATCAGCCTGGCACGACGCCTGCGCAACAGCCTGAGCCCCAGCGGCAGCCTGGCACGGTTCGCCAGCAACGAGTTCGCCGTGCTGCTGGACGACACCGACCTGGAAGCCGGCCAGCAAGTCGCCAGCCAATTGCTGATGACCCTCGACAAGCCGATGTTCGTCGACAACCAGTTGATCAGCGTGACCGGCTCCGTGGGCCTGGCCTGCGCGCCGCTGCACGGCCGCGACCCCCAGACCCTCATGCGTAACGCCGGACTTGCCCTGCACAAGGCCAAGGCCAACGGCAAGCACCAGGTCCAGGTGTTCACCGAGGCACTGAATGCAGAGGCCAGCTACAAGCTGTTCGTGGAAAACAACCTGCGCCGCGCCCTGACCCAGAACGAGCTGGATGTGTTCTACCAGCCCAAGCTGTGCCTGCGCAGCGGCAGGTTGCTGGGCATGGAGGCGCTGCTGCGCTGGAACCATCCGGAAAAGGGCATGATCCGTCCGGACCAGTTCATCAGCGTGGCCGAGGAAACCGGCCTGATCATCCCCATCGGCAAGTGGATCGCCCGCCAGGCCTGCCGCATGAGCAAGCAGTTGACCGCCTCCGGGCTGGGCAACCTGCAGGTGGCGATCAACCTGTCGCCCAAGCAGTTCTCCGATCCTGACCTGGTGGCCTCGATCGCCAGCATCCTCAAGGAAGAGCAACTGCCCGCCCACCTCCTGGAGCTGGAACTGACCGAAGGTTTGCTGCTGGAGGCCACCGAAGACACCCACCAGCAGCTCGACCAGCTCAAGCGGCTTGGCCTGACCCTGGCCATGGACGATTTCGGTACCGGTTATTCGTCCCTGAGCTACCTGAAGAAATTCCCCATCGACATCATCAAGATCGATCGCAGCTTCATCCATGAGATCCCCGACAACCAGGACGACATGGAAATCACTTCGGCAGTGATCGCCATGGCCCACAACCTGAAGCTCAAGGTCGTGGCCGAGGGCATCGAGAGCGCCCAGCAACTGGCGTTCCTGCGCCGTCATCGCTGCGATGTGGGCCAAGGCTACCTGTTCGACCGGCCGATCCCCGGTGCGGAACTGGTGGAGAAGCTCAAGCGCTATCCCCGCGGCCCACTCGTCTGACTGCGACAAGCGATAGAGCCCCCTCGCAGCAGTTGCGTCTTTCTTAACCCATCGGCATTGGGCACACTGACGGTCTATTTCGCTCAACTCAATCTGACTGAGAGGACTGATGATGGTCTTGCGCTCGGAAATCCTGGTGAACAAAAACGTGCTTCCTACTCCCGATCAAGCTCTCCCTGGCCGTGAAACCCCAATGGCCGTGCCGGAAAAACACTTCGTCCTCGACGCGCCATTGCTGGGCCCATTCGTAACCAATGTGGATTTCGCGATCTTCGGCCTGGGTTGCTTCTGGGGTGCCGAACGCAGGTTCTGGCAGCGCGAAGGCGTGGTCAGCACGGCGGTGGGCTATGCCGGTGGCTTTACGCCAAACCCGACCTACGAAGAGGTCTGCTCGGGCCTGACCGGCCACAGCGAAGTGGTGCTGGTGGTCTACGAGCCGGAGAAGGTCAGCTACCAACAACTGCTGGCGATGTTCTGGGAACTGCATAACCCGACCCAGGGGATGCGCCAGGGCAACGACATCGGCACCCAGTATCGCTCGGTGATCTACTGCACCACCCCCGAGCAGCTGGAAGCGGCGAAGAAGAGCAAGGAAGTGTTCCAGGCCGAACTGACCAAGGCCGGCCTGGGGGAAATCACCACCGAAATCGACGAAGCGCCGACGTTCTACTTTGCCGAGGCCTATCACCAGCAATATCTGGCGAAGAATCCTGAAGGCTATTGCGGAATCGGCGGTACGGGCGTGACCTGCCCGATCTGACCCCGGAGCCCTGCAAGACAACGCGAGCAGGCTCGCTCCCGCAGGGTCTGGTGATGTATGCAACTGCTGCGTACACCTGCGCCCCACTGTGAGAGCGAGCTTGCTCGCGAAACTATCCTTCAGACGGTATCAATACAGCTGGCCAGCAATCAGCTTTCAGCGATCAACCAATCCATCTGCCAGCCACCCTGGGTCTGCCCAAGCTTCTTCGACAACCAGGGCAACAGCTCACGCAACTCCTCTTCCAGCCCCCAGGGCGGGTTGGCAATCGCCAGGCCGGAACCGTTCAGGCTGTTGGGCGTGGCCAACGGATGCACCAGCAACTCCACCCGCAACAGCTTGGGCGCGCCGGTGCCGGCCAGATCCTGGTAGAAACGGCGCAGCATGCGCTGGTCCTTTACCGGGTACCAGATCGCGGCCACCGTCTGGCGCATCCGGCCGATGGCCTCCTTGAGGGACGCGGCGCAGCGCTGCATCTCGTCAAGCTGCTCGAAGGGCGGATCGATCAGCATCAGGCCACGTTTCTCCGCCACCGGCAGCAGCGCCCGGGGTACATGCCAGCCCTCCCCCAGGTGCACCGCCACGCGACGGTCGCCCTTCATGTTGTCCTTGAGCAGCACGCCGTCTTCGGGGTGTTTCTCGTTGAGCAATACCCGATCCTGCGACCGCGTCAGGCGCCGCGCCAGTTCCGGCGAACCGGGGTAGTAGCGCAACTGCCCGTCCGGATTCATCTCGTGCAGCACCTTCATGTAGTCGGCGGTCAGCGCCGGCAGGTCGTCCTGGCCCCACAACCGCGCGATGCCTTCCAGGTACTCGCCGGTCCGATTGGCCTGGTCGCCCTGCAAGTCGTACAGCCCGATGCCCGCATGGGTATCGAGGTAGGCGAACGGCTGCTCCTTGCGCGACATGAGGGCAATCAGACGGGTCAAGGTCAGGTGTTTGAACACATCGGCGTGATTGCCGGCGTGGAAGGCGTGGCGATAATTCATGGCGGCTCCTGCGAAGGGCGACGAGTTTACCTTGAAGCGTGCCGGACGTCAGGCGTTCGCAGCCGAGCGGATGTACCTGGGTCAGCGCCCGCCGTCAGCAAAACGGCCCTCTGGAACCACGAACAGGAACGTGGGCCCCAAGAAAATGCGTATGTCCGGACACGTTCTCGTCACACGGCGGAATCGGCCGCGTCTTACAACATGGCGGGCCTCGGGACTGCATCGGAGCGTGATAACGTTTCCAGCGTCGCAAAAAGCAAAGGACGCACCGCATGACAACCCGCTATTCGAAAATTGCAATGACCCTGGCTCTCGCCGCATTCGCCTTCCTGACCGTGTTCAACAATCTCACGGACTACCGCTCCAACTTCAACTTCGTCCAGCACGTACTGAGCATGGACACCACCTTCCCGGACAATGCCGCCCGCTACCGCGCCATTGTCCAGCCTTGGCTATGGCATGGCGCCTACTGGTTGATCATCCTCGGCGAAGCGATCACCGCCGGGCTGCTGGGCTACGGCGCCTTGAAACTGTGGCAGGCGCGCAACGCCGACGGCCCGGTTTTCACCCAGGCCAAGCGATGGGCCATCGGCGGCCTGACGGCAGGGTTCCTCGTCTGGTTCTTTGGCTTCATGGTGGTGGGTGGCGAGTGGTTCCTGATGTGGCAATCGCAAATCTGGAACGGCCAGGACGCCGCCTTCAGGTTCTACATGGCGATATTGGGAGTGCTGATCTTCCTCAACCAGCCCGATGCCGATCCGAGCTGAAAAAAAAAACGGCCCGCCTCCACTGGAGACGGGCCGTTTCGGATCGATCAAGCGAGCCAACCAGGCCTCGCCGAGCGCATCACTGGTTCAGGCGGAAATCTTTTTCAGCCGCTTCGAAGCGCTGCACCATACCGGCGGTAGGCGAGCCCATCTTGCTGACGATGTAGATCGCCAGGCTGGCGAAGATAAAGCCCGGGATGATTTCGTACAGGCCCAGCAGCTCGAAGTGCTTCCACACAATCACGGTGATTGCACCCACCAGGATACCGGCCAAGGCGCCGTTACGAGTCATGCCTTTCCAGATCACCGAAATCAGGACCACGGGACCGAAAGCCGCACCGAAACCGGCCCAAGCGTAGCTCACCAGGCCCAGTACGCGGTTTTCCGGGTTGGCGGCCAGGGCGATGGCCACCAGAGCCACCAGCAGCACCATGGCGCGGCCGACCCAGACCAGTTCCAGCTGGGAAGCGCTCTTGCGCAGGAACGTCTTGTAGAAGTCTTCGGTCAGGGCGCTGGAGCACACCAGCAACTGGCAGCTCAGGGTGCTCATCACGGCCGCCAGGATGGCCGACAGCAGCACGCCGGCAATCCATGGGTTGAACAGCAGCTTGGCCAGTTCGATGAACACGCGCTCGTGGTTTTCGGTCACTGGACCGGCCACTTCAGGATGCGCCGAGAAGTACGCGATACCAAAGAAGCCGACGGCAACGGTACCGCCCAGGCACAGGATCATCCAGGTCATGGAGATGCGACGGGCACTGGCGATGGACTTGACCGAGTCGGCGGCCATGAAGCGCGCCAGGATATGTGGCTGGCCAAAGTAACCCAGGCCCCAGCCCATCAGCGAAATCACGCCGATGAAGGTGGTGTTCTTCAGCATGTCGAAGGACGAAGGATCCTTCGCTTCGATAGCCAGGAAGGTGGTGTCCACGCCGCCGGTAGCCAGCAGCACGATGATCGGCGTCAGGATCAGCGCGAAAATCATCAGGGTGGCCTGCACCGTATCGGTCCAGCTCACGGCCAGGAAGCCGCCCACGAAAGTGTAGGCGATGGTCGCGGCGGCACCGGCCCACAGCGCAGTCTCGTAGGACATGCCGAAGGTGCTTTCGAACAGACGGGCACCGGCCACGATGCCGGAGGCGCAGTAAATGGTGAAGAACACCAGGATCACCACCGCAGAGATGATGCGCAGCAGACCGCTCTTGTCTTCGAAACGGCTGGAGAAGTAGTCCGGCAGGGTCAGCGCGTCGCCGTTATGCTCGGTCTGGACCCGCAGGCGACCGGCTACGAACAGCCAGTTCAGGTAGGCACCGACGATCAGGCCGATGGCGATCCAGCTTTCCGACAGGCCGGACATGTAGATGGCACCTGGCAGGCCCATCAACAGCCACCCGCTCATGTCGGAGGCACCGGCGGACAATGCGGTCACGACGCTGCCCAGGCTGCGACCGCCCAGGATGTAATCGGAAAGGTTGTTGGTGGATCGATAAGCCATCAGGCCGATCAGGACCATGGCTGCGATATAGATCACGAAGGTGATCAGGGTGGGATTGCTTACACTCATGAGTTACGCCCTGGCTTTGTTTTTATGTAGCGGTGGCAGTTGAAAGCGCCGACAACGCAGACGTTGTAGCGACGATTTGCAAACCCGCGAATTTATGACCGATGTTTCCCCAGGAAAGCCATCGGCCGATACAACTCGGCGTCAAACCGGTTGCACCTTGGCCGCGAATGCTATTCAACAAGTGAAATAAGGTGCAACCTGTTTCGCTCAAATAAGTTGCACCTGATCGGTTTTTTCACCACTGACAATGTTTTTTGCTCCCTTTTTGCGCAGTCGCCAGCCTTGCCTAGAAGCCAAAGCACTAAGCCGGTGCAACGGACCGCAGCCCAGGATTCACTTCCTGATGAGCTGCTGGATATTTCGTCAAAAAAAGGGTTGCACCCGGTTGCACCTCGAACAGCCCGAGGCTAATCTTGCCGCCAGCTGATGCCACGCAATACGTGGTAAACATGAGGATAAAAATATGGCTACCACCACCCTTGGGGTCAAACTCGACGACCCGACCCGCGAACGCCTCAAGGCGGCCGCAACCTCGATTGATCGCACGCCGCACTGGCTGATCAAGCAGGCAATTTTCAATTACCTGGAAAAACTCGAGGGTGGTGCAACCCTGACCGAGCTGAACGGTTCGACCCGTATCGACAGTGACGAAGCCGGTGATGTCCAGGTCGACCACGCGCACCAGTGCTTCCTGGAATTCGCCGAAAGCATCCTGCCGCAATCGGTGCTGCGCGCTTCCATTACCGCCGCTTACCGTCGCCCCGAGCCGGAAGTGGTCCCAATGCTGATCGAGCAGGCTCGCCTGCCAGCGGAAATGGCCGAAGCCACCAACAAGCTTGCCGCGTCAATCGCCGAAAAACTGCGTAACCAGAAAAGTGCCGGTGGTCGTGCCGGTATCGTTCAGGGCCTGTTGCAGGAATTCTCCCTGTCGTCCCAGGAAGGCGTGGCGCTGATGTGCCTGGCCGAGGCGCTGCTGCGCATCCCGGACAAAGGCACTCGCGATGCACTGATCCGCGACAAGATCAGCACCGGCAACTGGCAGCCCCACCTGGGCAACAGTCCATCGCTGTTCGTCAACGCCGCCACCTGGGGCCTGCTGCTGACCGGCAAGCTGGTCGCCACCCACAACGAAGCGGGCCTGACCTCCTCCTTGAGCCGCATCATCGGCAAGAGCGGCGAGCCGATGATCCGCAAGGGCGTCGACATGGCGATGCGCTTGATGGGCGAACAGTTCGTCACTGGCGAAACCATCGCCGAAGCCCTGGCCAATGCGAGCAAATTCGAATCCAAGGGCTTCCGTTATTCCTACGACATGCTGGGCGAAGCCGCGCTCACCGAGCATGACGCCCAGAAGTACCTGGCCTCGTACGAACAAGCCATCCATTCGATCGGCAAAGCCTCCCACGGTCGTGGGATCTACGAGGGCCCGGGCATTTCCATCAAGCTCTCGGCCCTGCACCCGCGTTACAGCCGTGCCCAGTACGAACGGGTGATGGACGAGCTGTACCCGCGCCTGCTGTCGCTGACCCTGCTGGCCAAGCAATACGACATCGGCCTGAACATCGACGCCGAAGAAGCCGATCGCCTCGAACTGTCCCTGGATCTGCTGGAGCGCCTGTGCTTCGAGCCGCAGCTCACTGGCTGGAACGGCATCGGTTTCGTGATCCAGGCTTATCAGAAGCGCTGCCCGTACGTGATCGACTATGTGATCGACCTGGCCCGTCGCAGCCGTCATCGCCTGATGATCCGCCTGGTGAAAGGCGCGTACTGGGACAGCGAGATCAAGCGCGCCCAGGTCGAAGGTCTGGAAGGCTATCCGGTCTATACCCGCAAGGTGTACACCGACGTGTCCTACATTGCCTGCGCCCGCAAGCTGCTGTCGGTGCCGGAAGCCATCTACCCGCAGTTCGCGACGCACAACGCCCATACGCTGTCGGCCATTTATCACATCGCCGGTCAGAACTACTACCCGGGCCAGTATGAATTCCAGTGCCTGCACGGCATGGGTGAACCGCTGTACGAACAGGTCGTAGGCAAGGTTTCCGAAGGCAAGCTGAACCGTCCGTGCCGCGTGTACGCTCCGGTCGGGACCCACGAAACGCTGCTGGCCTATCTGGTTCGCCGCCTGCTGGAGAACGGTGCCAACACGTCGTTCGTCAACCGCATCGCCGACCAGTCCATTTCGATTCAGGAACTGGTGGCCGACCCGGTGGCCAGCATCGAGCAGATGGCGACCCTGGAAGGCGGTTTCGGCCTGCCGCATCCACGCATCCCATTGCCACGCGACCTGTACGGCAGCGAGCGCGCCAACTCCAGCGGCATCGACATGGCAAACGAGCATCGCCTGGCCTCGTTGTCCTGCGCCCTGCTGGCGACCGCCCATAACGATTGGAAAGCCGCGCCGATGCTCGGCTGCGCCGCCAGCGAAGAAACGCCGACCCCCGTCTTGAACCCGGCAGACCACCGCGACGTGGTCGGCCACGTGCAGGAAGCCACGGTGGCGGATGTCGACAATGCCATCCAGTGCGCCCTCAACGCCGCACCGATCTGGCAGGCCACGCCACCGGCCGAGCGGGCCGCGATCCTGGAGCGTGCCGCCGACCTGATGGAAGGCGAGATCCAGCCCCTGATGGGCCTGCTGGCCCGCGAAGCCGGCAAGACCTTCGCCAACGCCATTGCCGAAGTCCGTGAAGCCGTGGATTTCCTGCGCTACTACGCGGTGCAGGCTCGCAACGACTTCACCAACGATGCCCATCGCCCGCTGGGCCCGGTGGTCTGCATCAGCCCGTGGAACTTCCCCCTGGCGATTTTCAGCGGCCAGGTTGCCGCCGCCCTGGCCGCCGGCAACCCGGTACTGGCCAAGCCCGCCGAGCAGACGCCGCTGGTGGCCGCCCAGGCCGTGCGCCTGATGCTCGAAGCCGGCATTCCGGAAGGCGTCCTGCAACTGCTGCCGGGCCGCGGCGAAACCGTCGGCGCTCGCCTGGTGGGTGACGATCGGGTCAAGGGTGTGATGTTCACCGGTTCCACCGAAGTCGCACGCCTGCTGCAGCGCAACATCGCCGGTCGCCTGGACAACCAGGGTCGTCCGATCCCGCTGATCGCCGAGACCGGCGGACAGAACGCCATGATCGTCGACTCCTCGGCCCTGACCGAGCAGGTGGTCATCGACGTGGTGTCCTCGGCCTTCGATAGCGCCGGCCAGCGTTGCTCGGCGCTGCGGGTCCTGTGCCTGCAGGAAGATTCCGCCGACCGTGTCATCGAAATGCTCAAGGGTGCCATGGCCGAATCGCGCCTCGGCAACCCCGAGCGCCTGTCCGTGGACATCGGCCCGGTGATCGACGCCGAAGCCAAGGCGGGCATCGAGAAGCACATCCAGGCCATGCGCGACAAAGGTCGCAGCGTGTACCAGATGGCAATCGCCGACAGCGAGGAATGCAAGCGCGGTACCTTCGTCATGCCAACCCTCATTGAGCTGGAAAGCTTCGACGAGCTGCAACGGGAGATCTTCGGTCCGGTGCTGCACGTGGTGCGCTACAAGCGCAAGGAGCTGGATCAGTTGATCGACCAGATCAACGCATCCGGCTATGGCCTGACCCTGGGCGTGCACACCCGTATCGACGAAACCATCGCCAAGGTGATCGACAACGTCCATGCCGGCAACGTCTATGTGAACCGCAATATCGTGGGTGCCGTGGTCGGCGTGCAGCCGTTCGGCGGCGAAGGCCTGTCGGGCACCGGGCCCAAGGCCGGTGGCCCGCTGTACCTGTACCGCCTGCTGTCGACACGTCCTGCCGATGCGATCCAGCAGTCCTTCGTTCGTGGCGATGCCGCCAGTGCGCCGGACCTGCGCCTGCGCGATGCCCTGAGCAAACCGCTGAACGCCCTGAAAGCCTGGGCCGACAGCCAGAAGCTCGCCGAACTGAGTGCGTTGTGCGTGCAGTTCGCAGCCCAGTCGCAAAGCGGTATCACCCGTCAACTGACCGGCCCGACCGGCGAGCGCAACAGCTACGCCATCCTGCCGCGCGAACACGTACTGTGCCTGGCCGAGGTGGAAGGAGACCTGTTGACGCAACTGGCGGCGGTACTGGCCGTGGGTGGCTCGGCCGTATGGCCGGAAACCGACACCGCCAAGGCGCTGTTCGCACGTTTGCCGAAGGACATCCAGGCACGTATCCAGCGCGTTGCCGACTGGACCAAGGATGATGTGGTGTTCGACGCTGTCCTGCATCATGGCGACTCGGACCAGCTGCGCAGCGTCTGCCAGCAGGTAGCCAAGCGCCCCGGTGCCATCGTCGGCGTCAATGGCCTGTCCCAGGGCGAAACCGGCATCGCGCTGGAACGCCTGGTGATCGAGCGGGCCCTGAGCGTCAACACCGCCGCGGCGGGGGGTAACGCCAGCCTGATGACTATCGGTTAAGCGCGACATTCGCTGAGCATCGACAATAGATGCTCAGTTCACCGCCCCAGTGGGAGCGAGCTTGCTCGCGATAGCGACCTGACAGCCAGCATCTTTGTTGTGTGTGAAATCGCTATCGCGAGCAAGCTCGCTCCCACATTTTTTACGCGTCAGATCACCCCCTGCGTTCTGCCACTCCATCACCCAAATCAATCTTGCTGTTCACCCTCCTGCCTCACACCTAGACTCGGCCCATCCCAAAACAAGGTAGGCCGCCATGTCCGAGACGTTGCTCAGTTCCCGCAATCTGGCTTTCGAGCTGTACGAAGTCCTTGATGCCGAGGGGCTGACCCAGCGCGAACGGTTTGCCGAACACAACCGCGAAACCTTCGACGCAGCCATCGGCACAGCCCGCAGCATTGCCGAGAAATATTTCGCGCCGCACAACCGCAAGAATGACGAGAACGAACCGCGCTATGAGAACGGCCAGGCAATCCTGATTCCCGAGGTGAAACCGGCGGTGGACGCATTCCTCGAAGCCGGTTTCCTCAATGCCGCGCGCAGTTTCGAGGCTGGCGGCATGCAGTTGCCGACGCTGCTGTCCCAAGCCTGCTTCGCCCACTTCCAGTCGGCCAACGCCGCATCGACGTCCTATCCGTTCCTGACCATGGGCGCGGCGAACCTGATCGAAAGCTTCGGCGACGAAGCCCAGAAGCGACGCTTCCTGCAGCCGATGATCGATGGTCGCTTCTTCGGCACCATGGCCCTCACCGAACCCCACGCCGGCTCTTCGCTGTCGGATATCCGTACCCGTGCGGAACCGGCACCCGACGGCACCTACCGGCTCAAGGGCAACAAGATCTTCATTTCCGGCGGCGATCACCCGCTGGCGGAAAACATCGTGCACATGGTCCTGGCGAAGCTGCCGGACGCGCCACCCGGGGTCAAGGGGATCTCGTTGTTCATCGTGCCCAAGTTCCTGGTCAACGACGACGGCAGCCTTGGCAAGCGCAACGATGTGCTGCTGGCCGGGCTGTTCCACAAGATGGGTTGGCGCGGCACCACTTCCACGGCACTGAACTTTGGCGACAACGGCGAATGCATCGCTTACCTGGTGGGCAAACCGCACCACGGCCTGAGCTATATGTTCCAGATGATGAATGAGGCCCGGATCGGCGTCGGCATGGGCGCGGTGATGCTGGGTTACGCCGGCTACCTGTATTCCCTGGAATATGCCCGCGAACGTCCGCAAGGCCGGGTGCCCGACAGCAAGGACCCGACCACCGCTCCCGTGGCGATCATCCAGCACGCCGACGTGCGTCGCATGCTGCTGACGCAAAAGGCCTACGTCGAAGGTTCGTTCGACCTGGGCCTGTACGCGGCCCGGCTGTTCGATGACACCACCACACTCGACAGCGAAGCCGAACGCCGACGAGCCCATGAATTGCTGGACTTGCTGACCCCGATCGTCAAATCCTGGCCATCGGAGTTCTGCCTGAAGGCCAATGAACTGGCGATCCAGATTCTGGGGGGACACGGCTACACCCGGGAGTATCCGGTGGAGCAGTATTATCGCGACAACCGCCTGAACCCGATCCACGAGGGCACCCATGGCATCCAGTCCCTGGACCTGCTGGGCCGCAAGCTGGCACAGAACGGCGGCGCCGGACTCAAGCAGTTGATCCGCCTGGTGGCCGATACCACCGAGCGCGCCCAGGCGTATGAGTCATTGAATGCGCTGCGTCAACCGCTGGAGGCTCTGGTAGCACGCCTGCAGACAGTCACACTGGGGCTGCTTACGGACATGGCTCAGGGCAAGGTCAACAGCAGCCTCGCCAACTCGGCTCTTTACCTCAAGGTATTCGGTCACATGGTGATCGGCTGGCGCTGGCTGGAACAGGCCATTCGCGCCGAGCAAGGCCTGCTCGCAGGCAACCCGGCGGACGTGGCTTTCTACAAAGGCAAGCTACAAGCGGCGCGCTACTTCCTTACCTGGGAAGTACCAGGATGCCAGCACGAGCTGACACTGCTCGAGGCGCGGGACGATACGTGCCTGACGATGCGGGATGAGTGGTTCTGAGAAGAGTTCTGCAGCGCGCTCGGAGACCGATCGCCCAGCAGGCTCATTCCTGCATTTGATCCTCGGTGAACACAGTTCCACCGTGGAGCGAGCCTGCTGCTTCTCAAGCCAGTCGCAGGTTCAGGCCTGCTGAATCGTCTTGGCGATCACATCGACCGTGGCGCTGACCTGCTCCTGGTAACGGTCGAGCTCGGCGCGATGCTGCTTCTGCATTTCGATCTGCTGCGAACACAGGTTCATGGCCGCCAGCACCAGCAGGCGATCACCGATCAGCGTCGGGTATTTTCGCTTCGTGTCGGCCAGGGCGGCCTTGAGCATCGCCGCGGCGTCCAGCAGCGCCTGTTCCTGTCCGGTCGGGGCCTTGATTGAATAGTCTTCTCCCAGGATCGAGATGACTGTCACCCCATCGGCACCCTGCCTCATGCGCCGACGGGACCTGCGCTGGCGCGCTCGATGAGCGCCTGGATGCGGGCCGCAGTGGCCCCGTGCAGTTCTTCCTGTTCCATCAGGCTCAATTGCAGGCTCTCGTTTTCATCCTTGGCCCTGGCAAGTTCCGCACTCAGGGTTTCGTTCAGGCCGGCGAGGTGGCGGTTCTGTTGCACCAGGTCGTTGACCAGTTGCTCCAGTTGGCTGAGGGATGTTTCCAACATATTGATTTCCAGGCTTTTCCAGGGGGCGCGTACGATAAAGAAAAGTCACCGCCGACGCCACGATTTACGGGCGGCGGTACTTCGCTCGCGAGTGGTAAAGACTGTGAATGGGCAGTCCGGTTCCTACCCTTCGTCGCCTGGCCAGGGTAGTGCTGCGACAAAAGGGCCCATCCCACTCAAGACTTCAGTCGCATGTCCGATAAGGCAATTAACACCAGCCACAGCCCGCACGGGCGCGCCTTCTCGGTACATTCCATGTCTCTACGTAATATGAACATCGCGCCGCGGGCGTTCCTGGGCTTTGCCCTGATCGGCGCCCTAATGCTGGCCCTCGGGGTATTCGCCCTGACCCAGATGAGCAAGATCCGCGCATCCAGCGAAAACATCGCCCAGAACAGCGTACCCAGCATCCAGGCCCTGAATGAATTCACCCAGCTCACCTTGCGCCTGCGGGTATTGTCCTATCGCCTGCTGACCAACCGCGAACCGGATATCCAGCAGAAAACCTTCGAGCTGTTCGAGCAACGCAACCAGCAGATTCGCGATGCCCAGAGTGCTTACGAAAAACTCATCAGCGCTACCGAAGAACGAGCGGCCTATGACCAGTATGTGCAACTGCTGGGGCAATACCGCCAACTCGAAGAGCGGATGAAAACCCTGTCGCGCAACAATCAGGTCGATGAGTTGCGGGCACTGCTCAACACTGAACTGCAGAACAACTCCGAAGCCATCAACGCAGTACTCGGCCGCCTGCTGGAAATCAACAACCAGCAAGCCGATGATTTCAATCAGGGCGCGGCGCAACAGTACTCGACAGCGTTCAACTGGGTCGTCACCCTGCTGGTGGTTGCCACCGGCCTGACCCTGCTGTTCGCCTGGCTGCTGACCAACAGCATCACCCGGCCGATCGCCAACGCCCTGGACGCCGCCGAAGAAATCGCCAAGGGCAACCTGACCCGGCCGATCGTGGTCGATGGCAGCGACGAAGCCGGTCGCCTGCTGCGGGCGATGTCCACCATGCAGGAAAAACTGCGCGATACCCTGCAGCGGATTTCCGGCTCGGCCACGCAACTGGCCTCCGCCGCCGAAGAACTCAACAGCGTTACCGACGAAAGCGCCCGTGGCCTGACCCAGCAGAACGACGAGATCGAACAGGCCGCCACTGCCGTCAATGAAATGACCAGCGCCGTGGAAGAAGTGGCGCGCAACGCGGTCAGCACTTCCGAAGCCTCGAAAAATGCCACCACCTCCGCTGGCGACGGCCGGGACCTGGTGCAGGAGACTGTCGGCGCCATCGAGCGCATGAGCGCCGACGTGCAGAGCACCGCCACGCTGATCGGCAACCTGGCCGATGAGTCCCGCGACATCGGCAAGGTCCTGGATGTGATCCGTGGCCTGGCCGACCAGACCAACCTGCTGGCGCTCAACGCGGCCATCGAGGCGGCCCGTGCCGGCGAGGCCGGTCGCGGTTTCGCGGTGGTGGCGGACGAAGTACGTGCCCTGGCCCATCGCACCCAGCAGTCGACCAGCGAGATCGAACGCATGATCGGCAGCATCCAGAACGGCACCGAACAGGCCGTGGACTCCATGCGCAACAGCACCGAGCGCGCCGAGTCCACACTCAACATCGCGCGTGGCGCCGGCATGTCCCTGGACACCATCAACGCGGCCATCCTGGAGATCAACGAGCGTAACCTGGTGATCGCCAGCGCCGCCGAAGAACAGGCCCAGGTGGCACGTGAAGTGGACCGCAACCTGGTGAACATCCGCGATCTGTCGGTGCAATCGGCCACCGGCGCCAATCAGACCAGCGCCGCCAGCGCCGAGTTGTCTCGCCTGGCCGTGGACCTGAACAGCATGGTGGGGCGCTTCAGCCTCTGACTCTTCGAGCACTCCCGCATCCCGGACGGGAGTGCTCGCCTTGCTCCGCCCCTGCCACCGGCTCGCGGAGCATTGCTGGCGGTACCTCGCGACAACACCTGCAAGCATTAACCCTTCTTTTTGTGGACCTTTAGAACCGGATCATTGGACAAGGCGCCTTTTGGCGCCGAAACATGATTAGGCCATCCCCTTCAGTTCCGCTGTCAGCGAGTCGATACCGAGACATGGTCCAGTCATTTCTGGGTTCGTCGAGGGTACGTCATGTTTAACAAAATTCTAAAAAGTGAACTGACGGCTAGGACAGCCGAATTAACGACATACAAAGGACTGGTGGGTGCCTTGGAACGGTCGATGGCCGTGGTCGAGTTCAGTCCCGACGGCAAGGTGCTTCGCGCAAACGAAAACTTCCTCAATACCATGGGTTACCGTGCGGAGCAGTTGGCCAGTCTGTCGCATCGGGACTTCTGCACCCCGGCGCTGGCGGGCAGCGCTGAGTACCGCGAATTCTGGAATCAGTTGCGCGCCGGTCAATTCGTTTCCGGGACGTTCCAGCGCCGTAGCGGGCGTGGCCAGAACGTATGGCTGGAAGCCAGCTACAACCCCGTGGTGGATGAGCACAACCGCGTGGTGAAAGTGGTGAAGTACGCCCTTGATGTCACTGCCAAGGTCGCGAACGAGGCGGAAATCCGCGGCAAGTTGGCGGCACTTGATCGTGCCATGGCGGTGATCGAATTTGACCTCAGCGGCCACATCCTCACCGCGAACGACAACTTCCTGAGGGTCATGAACTACAACTTGACCGAACTCCAGGGCAAACATCACCGGATGTTCTGTGAGCCAAACCTGGTAAGCAGTTCGGAATATAGTGATTTCTGGCGGCGCCTGAACGCCGGGGAATTCTTCAGCGGTCAATACAAGCGTCTCGGCAAGCACGGCAAGGTCGTCTGGCTGGAGGCCAGCTACAACCCGGTCTACGACGCCGAGGGCAAGTTGTGCAAGATCGTGAAGTTCGCAAGCGACATCACCGAACGAGTCGAGAAGTTCGAGGAAGACTCTCGCGGAGCCTCCCGCGCCTACCACATCTCCGCCGAGACCGAACGAGTGGCCGAACAGGGTGCCGAGGTTATCCACCAGACAGCCAAGGAAATGCGTCAGATCGCCGACAACATCGGCGCCTCCGCGCGCCTGGTCGGGCAACTGGGATCGCGCTCCGAGGAAATCACCGCCATCGTCAACACCATCCGCGGCATCGCCGACCAGACCAACCTGTTGGCCCTCAATGCCGCCATCGAGGCCGCGCGAGCGGGAGACCAGGGTCGAGGCTTCGCAGTGGTGGCCGACGAGGTCCGCCAGCTGGCAGGGCGTACAAGCCGCTCGACAGCGGAGATCGCCGAGATGATCGGCATGATCCTCTCCGAAACCCGCGAAGCCGTCGCAAGCATGAACGTCACCCACGAAGGCGCCCTGCGCGGCGTGACCCTGGCGGACCAGGCCGGATCGGTCATCGTACAGATCCGCACCGGGACGACAGACGCACTCGAAGCCGTGAGCATGTTTGCATCCAAGCTCGACGAGTCCGAGGTCATTCCGAAAACGGCAGTTGGCTGGGTTGGCTGAGAGGGTTCAGGGGGAGCTCGTGTCCTTTGTCATAACGCCCAACGGATGGGATCTCCGTTGGGACAACAGACCGCGCTTATGAAGAATGAGGACTGAAGAATCGAAGAATGCAGAAGAATGCAGAAGAATGTGGACACCCATTAGCCGGCCTCAAATCAAGGCTAAAAGCCAACCCATCCCTGCAAAATAAATCTGTCCCGTTTTTTGTGGCTTACATAGCGTCACAGTAAATTTCGCCTTATCTACATAGTTTTTATCTCTGAAATCAGAGCCAAAAACTCAGCTTCAGTCAACTCAAATTCCTCACCCTCTTCCATTGCAATCAGCGTGAGGAGCACTCGATCCATGGGCGCAGTTATTTCTAAGCCATGATTTTGATATATTTCAAATGCGGCTTTCGAAGCCCTAAAAACCTCGAAACCATCAACCAATGTTTTTTCTAAATCCGTTGCAAGATCGGCTTGTGAGTACATTATTTCCAGTTCTTCAAAAAAGAAAAAAGGGGACAGATTTATTTACCAGCCTGACAAATAAATCTGTCCCCTTTTCGTTCATTGATGCTGAAGAATTTGCCGTCTACGATCCATTGGGGCTGTGTCCTTGGTTCGCTGGTGTGTGTTCGCAACTATCACCGTAGACCAAGACCAGCCCCTCTTAATTTTTCGCTTTCAGTTCAATCGCTTAGCCGCTAAGGAAGTGCCATTCAAATCTGCCCCCTTTTCGTCCACCTTACGTTCCTGGCCTATAATCATCAATCGACTTATTTTTATCTTTCAATAAAGATGCAATGAAATCTGAATTAAAATCTGTCAGAAATTCAATAGCGTCATAGACTTTCCAGCGATGCACCTCGGGCTTATCGATTATAGCAATAAGATGATTTTCAATAAGAGGCACATATTCCGTTTAATTCTCACGCCTCACAAAATCAAAAATCTTGGCTATTTCGAAGATTTACTACTTGCTAAAGCAATGATTTTTGAAAGGATAGAATATATCTGAGCCCTAGCAACTTCGATATCCCCACGATCAGCCACGTTGGAAAAATACCGAGTAACAGCCAAGAGTATCTGGTAATAAGTATCGTCGTACCCATATACCCGATGAGAATAAATCCCCTCGATTTGCTCTGGCTTTTCCATACTTGCTTCCAAAGCAATCAAGCCTTCATGGATGCCCAAACTAGTCAGTAATTTTGCGGCAAAAAATCTCTCCTCATCATTACTAGCATTACGAAGCAGATCTAGCACAGCACTAATTCTTTCCTGCGGGATATCCTCCGGATCCAAGTCCCCTGCGCTCACGGCATAATCTGCATGCCCTGGAACGCTATTCAACAACTCGTACTTTTCAGGCCCCATAAAACACCTTTATTTCTTTACTCTATAATGTAGACCGCCGGCACACAACCCTTGATCAAACATTCACCATCGCGTTTGTCATCCCCCAAATCTCTATGGGCGTTAATCACCGAGTCGCTGTTACTGAAGCAAAAAAATAAAAAAAGGGGACAAAAAATAAGGACAGATTTATTTACCAGCATGACAAATAAATTTGCCCCTTTTTTCGCCACCTTTTCTAACCGCTTCAAACAACCACTACATCACCGGAATCCAAGTAAATTGTATAAGCCTCATAACCACTGTCGTTATCCGGTTCAACAACAATACTGTCGCCTGAGTTAAATAGTATCTGCAGCGCTGCTGCCTCAACCTCTCTAACCGACAGGACATCCTGTAGCAAAAAATCCAATAACGGCGCACTTGTGGATGAATCAGAAAACCGTCTTTGCCCTAACACGCCATTTACTTCATATTTCAAACCACCTTCCACACAAAAAGAGACTCTATATGGAGAGATGCCAGCAGAAATCTGGGGGCGTGAAAATTCCAATTTCGTCATTCGCACACCAAAACATACCATCTCCAGATAACAGCCGGATAGCAGTGAAAAGTCAAAATCAGCCGGTAATGAGTACATACGCCACCTTGATTGATAAATAGCTTCAACGACGAATCGGCGGCAAAGAGTCAGGAAGAAGAGGAACATGTGTATCCCCCTGACCTTTCCCCGGTTTGCCTGTTGCGGGGTTCATTGGTTGCTTGCCGGAGTTCTGCCAGCGCCAATATCCATTCTCATATCCCGGGACAGGTGATGAGCCAGGCGGCATAACTCGGATGTGCTCTCCTTTTGCCGGATCAGTTCCAGGTGGGTAGTAGATTTCCCCACCATTTTTCCCTGGCCGACTGATCCATCCGAATGGAATTACAGGAGCCTGCGGGGGATTTGATATCTGCTCTAGAGTTTGTGGTGTCTTCGCCCCACCTTTCGCACTATTATCCCCAACAACCCCAACCTTAACCCCGGTTGTACCACCCTTCCCCCCAGCCGTCGACGCGAACAATCCCCGATCCGGACTCAATCCATCCGACGCAAGCTCGGCCAGTAATGCAGCGCCATCGCCTTTTTCGGTACGCGTATTCTCGATAATGCCGGTATTGATGGCCCGCTCGTTACTCCGCGTGATTTCCCAAAGTGCTACCGAGCGATTCAGCCCTGAGCTTCTGCCGTCATGCAGCAATTTTTCATTGGCCGAAATCTCATCCGCCAGCTGCTTCGTAATCTGCGCACAGCCCGCCGGATTCTGCAGGCAGTACTGTCCAAACTCCCGGTTTCGGGCTGTGTCGAGGTTGTTGTAAAAATCACGGATGGATTGGCAATCAGCTGGTGATGTGCAGCTGTTGAGCTTTTGTTCTCTCTCCACCAATTCCGCATGGAACAGATAGTTGAACGCGGTCGCTTTCTCGGCAATCTTCGAACCTGTATCGAGATCGCCGTTGACCGCGGCCGCAGCCAGTAGCCCCGTTAGTTGCGAGAGCATCAGTTGCAGATGTTCGTTTTTATCCGCCACCTTGACCATGCTGGGAATCAGCGCTTCGTTCAAACCGGCGGCGACTGCCCCCGTTTTGAAATCACTGCCTGTCAGTTCAGCCAGCAGGCCACCCATGATCGCGTGGGCCACAATTTTCTGAGGGCCGCCATCCGGGAACTTGATGGTATCGCCCACCCAGTTGAAACCGGTCGCCATCGCCACATTGCCGGCCTCTCCCAGCAGGGCAGCATTGAAGTTGCTGCCGAAGCTGCCGCCTCCAATCGCTGTGGAAATGCTACTGGGGATGAGCGCTTTCCCAGTTGTGCGGACTGCCGTGTCAGTCGCGTTACTCCAACGGAAGATATCCTTGGATGAATTACGCGCGCTTGATGCTGAACTTGCCGAACCCGTCGAACCCGCCGACGGCTCGACGCCTTGAGTTGCAGTATTGGCGCTGTCGGCACTGGTAAACCATTCTTTGTCCGCGTATTCGAACGCATAGGCGGTAAAACCGGCAATCGCCGCACTCTTCAAGCTATCGGCGCTCACTGTTTCCTTTAGCGCACGACCCAGGTTGCCTTTGTTCTCAATAGTACTGGTGACTGCGGTGGTACTCAGGCTGGTGGCTACCGCAAGGTTAGTGCCTGACAGTCCGAAGCCGGCCGGGCCCATGATGAACGACATCAAAATCGCGATGGCGATTTTGGCTCCGGCACCCAGACCGGAGTTTTCATACTTGAAGCTGTCGTGGATTTCCTTCACCTGACGCCAGTCGATGTCGCCACGCGCCTCGGCCTGTTTCATCCAGGCCAGGCCCGGTTCAGCCTTCACCATCGCGTCGATGGTCTGGCTGACACTCTGTTTATCGACTTGCTTGACGTCGATACGCAGGCCGTCAACGGCCTTGATGACCAACTGTCCTTGGGCGACAAGCTCGCTCTGGCGCAAGGTTTCATCGGTGCGTCCCTCGCCTTTCATCTTGTACCAGGCCAGGTCACCTTTGCTCTTGGTGTGGCTTTCGTCGTGGTAGTCCTTGACCCCCTCGAAGATGATTCGCCCACCACTGTCTAGGGTCAGGTCATTGCCACTTTGCAGCTTCGCCACCTGGTAGGTCTGATCCCCACCGCTGATCAGTTTCAGGTTGCCCCCGGCCTTGATCTCGCTGCCGATATGAGTGATCTGAGTCACCTCATCCCGCCTTGCGGCGTTACTGCCCCATCCCCCCTTCTTCTTCATGTCATACAGCGAATAATCCCGATTCTGCTCAGCCAACAGACTTATCTGCTTAACGGCAACCAGGTAAGCCTCGTCACCCGCCGTAATCCTGCTCGCCACCACCGACAGGTTGTTGCGCGCAGCAATCGCTACATCCCCGCCCGCATTGAGGGTGGTCGCCTGCTGCTGGACGTGATCCTCTTCCTTGTTGATCTTCTTGCCACTGCGCTTGTAGCGGTATTCGCTGGCGTCTTCGTTCGCTGCCGAGATCAGGGAAACGTCGGTGCCGGTCAGGTTGATATCGCCTTTGGCTTCGAGGTGGCTGGCGACGACGGTCAGGTTTTTGCCGGCTGTGGCATTCAGGTCGCCGCCGGCCTTGATTTCACTGGCATGCTGGACGGTCTGACTCTGTTCCCAGAAGTGGCGCTTGTCCTTGCGCATCGAGCCGTTTTCTTCCCGGGCGGCGGAAATGACGATGTCTTCCCCCGCGCGCAGGTCAATGTCGTTGCCTGCGGTGATGGCGCCGCCCACGTTCAGCAGGTCGCCCGCCGCCCGCGCGGTGAGGTTGTTGCCGGCCTCGATGCGTGCGGCATTGTCGACCACCGAGGTTTTCGAGCTGAAACCCTGGCCGCTGTTTTCAATGATGCTGACGGTGCGGTCGTTGCGGATATCGCCGGTCAAGGTCGAAAGCTCGACATCCTGGCCCTTGAGAATCCCGCCCTGGATGTTGACGAGGTCTTTGCCGGCAACCAGCTTGAGCCGCTCGCCGGCTTCGGCCAGGCGCGTGTTGACCAGGTTGTTCCCCGCCGCCGCCGAGAGGTTTTCGCTGGCGTGCAGCGTTCCGGCGTTCTTGAGGTCGGTACCGGCAATCAGCGTGATGTCCTTGCCCTGGATCAGCGCGCCATCGGCCATCAACCGGCGGTTGGCCTGGGCCAGGTAGAGCACCGGCACCAGCACATGCTCGCCATTGATCACCTGGTCTTCCATCCAGACGATGTCATGGGTGAGCGCGGCGACCTGCTGCGACGTGAGGGTCACGCCAACGGCCAGGTTCAGTTGTTCCTTGCTGGCGATGGCGTTGTTCATCAGGTACTTGAACACGCCTTCATCGCTGGTCTGTCCGGCGATGAATCGCTGTCCGGTGCGGGCAAGCACCGCCTGCTGGACCAGGCGCTGCTCGTACAGGCCATCGCCCAGGCGCTTCCAGCTGGTGTCGGGGTCGTAACCCAGGTTGCCCAGCAAGTAGTCCGAACTCAGGAACTGCCTGAGGTCGGTCAGCGCAGGGTTGGTTTCGATCAGGTACTTGGGCCCGACAATGACCCGGCTCGCATCCGAGCCCTGGACGGTGGCCCGGCTCTGGTCACGGCTGCCTTGCGCCGCAGCCGCGCTGTCGACGATGCGGAACAGGCCATTCTCCCCCGTTGGCAAGCTGAACCCGGGCATGCCGGTCGGGTTGACCTGTTGTTGCGCAAGGTCGGGCGGTAACTGCGGGTTGAGCACCACCACCGCAGGCTGCGTGGAGGTGGCGACGTCCGTCGCCGCTGTTCTGGCCGTCCCCGCCAATGGCGCCTGGAACTGCACGATGCTGCTGTTTTCCAGTTTCTGGGTGGCCTGGATGTCGATATTGCCCCCCGATTGAACGACCGCCGGCGCCATCGGCGCACCCGGTGTCACGGTGGTGATGTCAGCCACCTGGCGGAAGCTGTTGAGTGCATCGACCGGGACTTCCTTGGGGTTGGCCTGGGCGTTGTAGGGAACGATGAAGCGCGAACGGAAACGCTCGTCGGTTCCGTCGGTCACCCTGCCAGTGTTCCAGGTCCGCGTCCTGACGCTGGAGCCGGCAGCGGCGCCGACGTTGGCAAAGTTGTCCGCCTTGATCAGCAGGTCGGCGCCCGAGGCCATGACGCTGTGGTGGTTGGCTACCGCAAGGCCGTCGATGGTCAGCTTGCCGCCGCTCATCAAGGTGGCGCTGGCCGAGTCCTGGAGCACCACGCTCTGGTAGGTTTCATTGGCGATGTAGTCGACGTTGTGGTGGTCGCCGCTGCAGTCGTAGCATTTGACGCTGATGGAACCCGACACCAGTTGATCGGTAGTGGTAAAGACGTCCTTGCGGTTGATCAGGACATTGCTGCGCAGCGACATGTCCTTTGCCGATTCCAGGGTGCCGGAGATGTTCTCGAGCAGTTCGCTGCGGGCCACACCGTCCCGCGCCGCGACATTCAGCGCCCCCAGGCTGTAGACATCGGCGAAATGGTTGGTGAACCGATTGAAACGCAGTCCCATGTCCGCGCCGCTGAAGATCAGGCCATGATCGTTGCGCGCCTCGTCGGCGGTCAGTTCGACCGCCCGAGCGCCGCCCAGCGTGCCCGTGTTGGTCAAGCGGGCGGCGGTCAGGGCGAACGTGTCGCCGCTGGTGATCCGCCCGGCATTGTTCAGTGCGCCGAGGCTGCCGATGGTGGTAGCGCCACCTCCAGCCAGGCGCGAGCCGCTCGAAACATCGATGCTTGCCGCACTCAAGTCGAACCGACCGACGCTGCTAGCCCGACTGCTGCCCGTGCCGACATAGGCACCGGTCAGCCTCAGATCGAGGGCCTCATCGCTGCCAATGACGCCTGCGTTGTTCCAGTTGCCACCCGTGGCGAGCAGGCTTTTGACGGCGAGCAGGCTACCGCGGTCGGACTGATTGAGCTGGCCGACCTTCAGGTCGAGGACATCGGCCTGGATAGCCGAGCTGTTATCCCAGCGTGCCGCGTCGACGGTCAAGGTGCCCGATGTCGTCAGGCTGCCGCCGACGTTACTGAACCTGGCGATGTCCACGTCCAGGGTGCCGCTGCCCACATGGCGAACGCTGCCATCAGCGTTCAGGAAACCGGCCATCTGCAAGGACAGGTCGTGGCTGGCCGCCTCGATGAGGCCGTTCTGGTTGTCCAGCAGTTGGCCAGCCTCCAGGGTCGCCGCTCCCTGCTGGCCCACCGAACGCAACTTGCCGCGCTGATTGTCAATCGATGCAGCCCGGATCGCCAGGCCATTGCTGCCCTCTACCAGGCCGCCCTGGTTGATGAGTGCTGCCCCAAGTCCGAAATCGATGGTGTCCGCCGCTACGCGTCCGTTGCTGTTATCCAGATCATGGGCACGGACCGCCAGCCCCTGCCTGGCAAGCAAGGCACCGTTGCGATTGTGCAATGCGCCAGTGCCGATTTCAGCCGCCCCGGACAGGGCCGACACCTGTCCGCCGTTGTTGAGCACCGCCTGCGTTGCGCCAAGGTCGATGGACTGGGCCTGGATCAATCCGGCGTCACCGCCGGCGGTGAGCGATTGGCTGTTGTCCAGTACCTTGTCGAGAGCGGTTTTCAACCAGCCATTGACCGTTGCCAGCACGCCGCCACGATTGTCGAGGCTGCTCGCCTCGATATCGACGTTACCGGCCTGGGCGATGGCGCTGCCGTCCCGATTGAGAAGGTCCCCCGCGATATCAACCTTCAGGTCATCCTGGCTGAGCAGGCTGCCGTTGGTGTTATCGACCTCTCCCCCAGCGATGGTCAGGCCTTGTTCGGTACTGATAATCGCCTTGCCAGTGTTGAGCAGGTGTTGGTGGGCAGTCAGGGCCATGGCCTTGACCGAGGCGATATAGCCGTCGTCGCTGTTATCGATGCGGTTTGCTGTCAGTGTCAGTTTCCCCTGGCTGACCAGCTTGCCGCCCTGCTGCTTGAAACTGTCCAGCGTGGCGACCGTATCCGCCTGGCTGGTGATTTGGCCGCCGCTGTTGTCAACGTCACCTGCGCCAACGGTCAGGGCCGCGTCCGAAGCAATCTTGCCGCGGCTGTTATCGAGGGTTTTCGCCTCGATCTTCAGCCTGTCCTTGGCGCTGACAACGCCTTCACTGTTTTTCAACGTCCCGGCGACCAGGGCCTGCTCGCCACCGCTGGCGAGGGTGCCCTTGCCGCGGTTGTCCAGCGTCCCGAGGACTGTCGCGTTCAATGCGCCCTGGCTGACCAGTGTGCCGGCGCGGTTGTCGAGGGCCTTGCTGTCGACGGTCAGGGTTTTCGTCGCAGACAAGGTACCGCCGCGATTGTCCAGGGTCTGGGTGGTCGTGGCTTTCAAGTCGCGACTGGCAATCACGGCTTGCCCGCGGTTATCGAGGGCAGCCGCCGCAAGGACGACATCGCCGACCTGGTTGCGAGTGCTGTCGGCATTGACCCCCGCCTCGATGATGCCAAGGTTGCTGAGTTGGCCGTCGGTCGTCAGCGTGACGCTGTCACGCGCGGCCATGGCGCGTCGGTTGTCGATGCCGCCTCGGGTCGTGACCTGGAGGCGGCTGCCGGCATAGATCGTTTCCCGAGCGTCCAGGCTCTGCGCCTTGAGGTCGACAGCCCCGGCCGCGGTGGTCTGCGTCAGGCTCAAATGCCCATTGGCATCGAGCTGGATATCCCTCCCACTGGCAATCAGCTTGCCGTCCAGTTTCACCCCGACCCCGGCCTCGGTGCCCACCAGCTTGATCGCCCCGGCATACATACCGCCCAAGGCCGAGGAGTCGATGGCCAGTTGCGGTTTGTCGCTGCCGTCGTCGGCGCGTGCGGTGGCGTTGAGGGTGGCGGCATCGACGTCATTGCGTCCGGCGACGATGGTCAGGTTTTTCGCCTGGATCTCGGCGTTGATCCTGGCGCTGCGGGTGATGATTTCGAAGCGGTCGACGTTGTTCGCATTCAGGCCCGCGCCTTCGATGGCGACGCTGCCCTGGTCCACCTGGTAGCGGCTCAACTGGCCATTCTCGACGACCGGCTTGCCGGTGGTCAGGGTCGCCCGTGGGGTATTGATGAAGCCGCAGCCGTTGCAGGTGATGCCATAGGGGTTGGCGACGATGACATGGGCCGACTTCCCCGCCACTTCGGTGTAGCCGCGCAACT
>NZ_FMUL01000011.1:18971-217592 GCF_900101215.1 Pseudomonas sp. NFACC32-1 | reverse complement strand
AACGCAGGATCGGCAGCACCGGCATCCATTCGCCGACCTTCAGCTCGGTCTTGGAGACCTTGGCCTTGAGCGCGACGCCCAGGCGGCCGAAGTCATCGGCGGGGCGACCGTCGTCGTGCACCGGCAGCAACTGCGTTCCTGCCGTGCCACGGCCACCATCGAGCTTGACCGAGTACAGGCCCAGCACGTCCACGCCGAACCCCACCGTGCCCTGGGTGAAACCGGACTTGGCGTCGAGGATGAAACTCTGGGTCCATTCCTCGGCCTTGCCCTGGGCATTGTTCGGGTTGGTGAAGTTGCGGTTGAAGTAAGCGTTGCGCAGGTTCAGCGTGGCCTTGGCATCCTCGACGAAGCCTTCGGCCTGGGCGACGGTGGGCAGCAAGGCTGCCAGACTGCTGCAGCCGAGCAGGGTCAGGGCATGGCTGGTGCTGGAAAGGGTATGGCGAGAAGGACGGCTGGGGGAAAAACGGACACGTGTGCTCACAGTAACGCTCCCTACTTTTTTGTTGTTTTTATTTTTGTCATACGTCGTCGTACAACATAGTGGGATTATTTGTGGCCGCCGACTCCTTGTCAACTGGCCATTATTTGATTTCTACCAGTGGATGCACCTTGTGAATGGGGCTCTCGTCAAGGGCAGAGCGAGTGACAGCCGTGACGATAAGGACATCGTGCGTGGCGAAAGGGGCGATGGTTGCGTTTACGGTTGTGCGATGACTGGTCTAAGACATTAGTCGAAGGCCGGCATCTTGATGATTTGCCTGGCACCCGAACGAACATCATCGGCATCGTCCCTGTCGGGCACCTTTCTCCAGGGAACGCGTCACCCTCGGGAAGGGTCGTACCACCATGCCTTGTCGATCACATGGAGACCCAATGAACCAAGACGTCCCCAATGCCGATACCAACCGTCGCCAGTTGCTGCAGATCATCGCCGGGCTGTCGGACGGGGTGATGCTGATCGAAGTCGACCAGACGATCGCGTGGGCCAATGAGGCCGCATTGACCATGCACGGCGTCAGCGATCTGAATGACCTGGGTGGCAACGCCAAGGGGTACGCCCAGCGTTTCAACCTGCGCTATCGCAACAATCACGCGTTGCCCGAGGACAACTACCCCATCGCCCGGGTGGCCCGTGGCGATGAGTTCAGCGACGTGCTGGTGGAAGTCACCCCCAAGGCCGATCCCGATCGCACCTGGGTCCATCGGATCCGCAGCATGGTGCTGACCGACCGTGGCGGTGAACCGGAATACCTGGTGTTGATCCTCAGTGATGCCACCGAATGGGCCAGCGCCGAGCAGCGTTTCGAAAAAACCTTTGCCGCGAACCCGGCGCCGGCGGTGATCTGCCGTCTCAGTGACCTGCGCTATATCAAGGTCAATCCGGGTTTCCTGGAGATGACCGGCTACAGTCGCGACCAGGTGATCGGTCGTTCAGTCTATGAACTGGACGTGCTGGAAGCCGCGGAAAAACGTGACCTGGCCGTCGAGCGCCTGGGGCAGGGCGCGACCATTCCGCAGATGCAGGCCGAGCTGAGACTGCCCGATGGCGGCAGCAAACAGGTGATCGTCGCCGGCCAGCCACTGGACCTGCAGGACGAAGACTGCATGCTGTTTTCCTTCATGGACATGGAGCCGCGCCGCAAGGCCGAGACTGCGTTGCGCCAGAGCGAAGAGCGCTTCGCCAAGTCGTTCCGACTGTCTCCCGTGCCTACCCTGGTATGCAGCGCCGAGCAACAGTTGCTGGAAATCAACGAAGCGTTCCTGGAAACCACCGGTTATGCCAGCGAAGAGCTGCTGGGCAAGACCGTTGAAGAAATCGGCTTTATCGACAGCGAAGCCAGCGCCGCCCTGTTCGCCAAGCTGGAGAAGGCCGCCACGGTTTCAAGGATCGACGTCAAGGTGCAGAAAAAAGGTGGTGAGCTCATCGATTGTGAAGTGGCCGCCGATACGGTGCTGATACAGGACAAGCCTTGCTACCTGTTGGTGCTGATGAACATCACCGAACGCAAGCGCTCGGAGCTGGAGCTGGTGGCTGCCATCGAAGAGGTGATGAAGGATGCTTCCTGGTTCAGCCGGACCCTGATTGAAAAACTGGCCAATGTGAAAAGCATCAACGCACCGGTCCCCAGCGTGTCGTTCACCGAGCTGACCGCCCGGGAACGTGATGTGCTGGGGCTGATCTGCCAGGGACTGGCCGACAAGGAAATCGCCGCACGCTTGAAACTGGCCCCCAATACCGTGCGCAATCATGTGGCGACGCTGTATTCGAAGCTGGACGTCCATAGCCGTAGCGAGGCGATAGTGTGGGCGCGGGAACGGGGTCTGTTCGCCAATGAGTGGCGCATGAAGGCACCATGATAGCCAGTGCAAATGTACCGGGCCCGTTGGTGCAAATTCGGGTTTTGCCTGTAGCCAGGCTTCCTTACGCTGTCGGGGTGCGACGTCGTCGGTGATGTCGCGTCCCCCACGAAACAGTCAAGGAATACGCCACATGTGCAGCAAGCCAATCGAATGCGGGATTGACAGGACGTCTACGCGGGTCCGGAAGCCGCAGCTGTCCGCCATTCATTCGAACCCGTGGACCTGAGGTGCAGCGCATGACTCACCTGGCTCCCTTGCGTGCTCGTCTCGAAGAGAATTTTACGCCCCTGGCCTGCGAATGCAGCCTCAATGGCGACGGCACCCTGACCGTGCGCCTCTATCACCGTGAAAGCGGTGAAGTCGATCTGGTAGTAAGCGGCATGAGCATCGACAGCGTCCGGTCGGAAGAAAGCATTGCAAAGCTGATCGAAGAACTGCGTTATGAGCTGGGCAACACTCCGCTGTATCGCGGTGATCCCGCCTGAAACTCCCTTCACCACCCCCTTCATTGCAAAGCCACGTCCTGGTTGATCGCTACAGCAGCGTCGCTCGGCAATCGAGCGCCAGGCGGGCTCCGCCCTGTTCGCTGCTGTCCACCTCAAGTGTAAATCCGTGCAGATTGACAATCGCCGCCACGATGGACAGGCCCAGGCCGAATCCACCGTGCTGGCTGCTGCCCTCTGCGCGATAGAAACGCCGGAACACGGCCTTGCGTTCCGCCTCCGGGATGCCGGGGCCGGAGTCGAGTACTTCGATGCGCGTGCTGTCGCCCTGGTCCACGCCCCGCAGGACGACCTCGCCTCCCGGCGGTGTGAACTTGATGGAATTGCTCAGCAGGTTCGACACGGCTTCGAACAGCAGCGCCCGGTCGCCATTGAGCAGGGGCAAGGTCTCGGGCACGTCGAGGCGGAAGGTCAGTTCGCGTTCTTCGGCCAGGGGCAAGTAGAAGTCGTGCAGTTCCTGCAAGAGTTGCAACGGGTCCAGGCGCACGAAACCCGAACGGCGCTGCTGGTCTTCCAGTTCGGAGATCCGCAGCAGCCCGCGAAACCGAGCCATCAGGGTATCCGTCTCGGCAATCACCTGATCCATCTGCAAGGCTTCGGGCGAGCCCTCTGCCGCTTCCTGCTGGATCCGGTAAAGCTGGGCGCGCAAGCGGGTGAGGGGCGTGCGCAGGTCGTGGGCGATGTTGTCGCACACGCCCTTGACCTCGTTCATCAGGCGCTCGATGCGATCGAGCATGGCGTTGACGATCGCCGCCAGCATGTCCAGTTCGTCGCGGCGGCTCGACAGTGGCAGGCGATGGGTGAGGTCGCCGGCCACGATGGCCTCGGCGCTGGCCTGCAGTTTGCGGATGCGCTGCAGTGGTCGGCGGCGCAGCAGATGCCAGCCGGCGAGGCCCGGCAGGATGGTCAGCGACACGCCCCAGAACAATGCCCGCAGGATGATGTGCGTGACGGCGAAGAGCGAACCGTTGTCCCGTGCCAACACCAGCCAGCGTCCGTCCTGGGTCCGGGTCGCCACCGCATCGCAACTGTCCGAGGGCACGCCGGGGGCGTCGGAGTCGACGCAGCCGCCCAGCATGTGGATCTTGCCGTCCAGCGGCAGGTCGGCCGGAATCCGCTGGATCGGCCCGCTCAGGTGCCGCAGTTGCGGATCGAACAGGCCGTAGGCATCGACCCCGCGCTCGTCCAGGGTCAGGCTGGCCATGAGCGCGTCCTCCAGCTGGTCGGCATGGATGCGGGCAAACAGGTGCTGGCGCTGCATCAGGGAGTGTTTGGCCAGGCTGTCGAGGTAGCCGAACACTTCGTAATACATCACCCCCATCAACAGAGCGCTCCAGATCACGAACAGCGCGCTGTACAGCGCCAGCAGGCGGCTGCTGGAGGAGCGCCAGCCCTTAGCGGGGTTCAGCAATGACATAGCCGGAACCTCGCACGGTGCGAATCAGGGGTTCCAGGCCCGGCGGGTCGATTTTCTTGCGCAGACGACCAATGTGCACGTCGATCAGGTTGGTGCCGGGGTCGAAGTGATAGCCCCAGACTTCCTCGAAAATCATCATGCGCGAAAGGATCTGTCCGCTGTTGCGCATCAGGAATTCCAGCAACTTGTACTCGGTGGGCAACAGGCTGAGCAGTTGCCCGTTGCGGCTGGCCTCGCGGCTGATCAGGTTCAGTTCCAGGTCGGCGACCCGAAGGGCGGTTTGCGTTTCCTGGGCGCCGTTGTTGCGGCGCAGCAACACTTCGACACGAGCCGCCATCTCGTCGGTAGCGAAGGGCTTGGTCAGGTAGTCGTCGCCGCCGGCCCGGAGACCGCGTACCCGTTCATCCACATCGGACAGGGCGCTGATCATCAGGATCGGCGTCGCCACGCCCATGTTGCGCAGTGTGGTGACGATCACCAGGCCGTCGAGCTCGGGCAGCATGCGGTCGAGGGTAATCAAGTCGTAATCGCCGCTCACCGCGCGTTCCAGACCTTCGCGGCCATTGTCGACCCAGTCGACGCTCAGGCCGTTGCGGGTCAGCTCGGCGACGATCTCACGGGCGGTCACGGCGTCGTCTTCGATGGTCAGGATGCGGTTCATGGGCGGTACCGGGTTGAGAAATTGATGCCATTGCGCGGCATTCTGCCAAAGATTACCTGTCGGCTTTCTGAAAAAAAGTTCATCGAAGCCGCCAGCGATTTCCCTGGCCTGGATCAACACTTGGTCACAAATTATCCCTAACATGCGTTTCGCCCGCACTATCATGTGGCATCGATTGCCCCGCCTTGGCGCGCTCGCGCTGACGCAGGCACCGACGCAACCGGTGATGGTGTGCTGCAAGGAGCCGAGACCTCACTGGTCCTTCAATAAAAGCATCAAGGAAGAGCAGCATCATGCAGTCTCAAGACCTTCTACGCCGAAAATTCGACATCCAGCCCCTGGCCAGGGCCGACATGACGGTGTGCCTGGACGGGCGGATCGTCGACGCCGCCCACGGCGAAACCGTTCTTACCGTCATCCAGTCCCTGGGCCAGCGCCAGGTGGCCCGCAACGATCACCAGCAGATCAGCGGCGCGTATTGCGGCATGGGCGTGTGCCATTGCTGCCTCGTCAAGATCGATGGGCGTCACAAGCGCCGCGCCTGCCAGACCCGGGTGCGTCCCGGCATGCAGATCGAGACCCGGGCCAACCGCATCGCCGAAACGGAGGCGCCATGAGCCTCGATCCGGTGATTGTCGGCGGTGGGCCGGCGGGCATGGCCGCAGCCATCGAGCTGGCGGCCCATGGGGTGCGCAGCACTTTGCTCGAAGAGGCGCCGCGCCTGGGTGGCGTGGTCTATCGTGGGCCGTTGCGCGACGGTGTGAGCCTGGACTACCTGGGTTCCCGCTATAGCCAGGCCCTGAACAGGCTTCACGGTGAGTTTCGCCAGTACGCCGGGCTGATCGACGTTCGGCTCGACAGCCGCGTCGTCGGAGCCGAAGGGTTCCGGGCGCTGATGCTGCTGGATGCCGACGAGCGTTTGCGGGAAGTCGCCTATTCCCATCTGGTATTGGCGGCCGGTTGCCATGAGCGCAGCGTGCCGTTTCCCGGATGGACGCTTGCCGGGGTGATGATGCTGGGTGGGTTGCAGCTACAGATCAAGAGCGGGGTGGTCAAGCCGCCCAGTCCGGTGGTGATCGCGGGCACCGGCCCGCTGCTGCCCCTGGTGGCCTGCCAGCTGCATGCTTCAGGCGTGGCCGTGGCCGGCGTGTACGAGGCGTGCGCATTGGGCAGGATCGCCAAGGAAAGCCTGGCCTTGCTGAACAAGCCACAGCTGTTTCTCGACGGCCTGAGCATGCTGGGCTATCTCAAGCTGCACGGCATTGCGGTGCGTTATGGCTGGGGCGTGGTGCGGGCCGATGGCGATGGTGAGCTGAGCTGTGTCACCGTCGCGCCTTATTCCAGCGACTGGGAGCCGGACCTGGCCCGTGCCGAACAAGTGCCGGCCCAGACCCTGGCGGTCGGCTACGGCTTCATTCCACGCACCCAGTTGAGCCAGCAGATGGGCCTGGAGCATGGCTCCAGCGACGACGGCTACCTCAGGGCGGTGTCCGATGCCTGGCAGCAAAGCAGCGAGGCCCATATCCACCTGGCTGGCGACATGGGCGGGATCCGTGGCGGTGAAGCGGCCATGCTGAGCGGGCGCATCGCCGCGCTATCGATCCTGATGCAAGGCAATGTGCTCGACCCTCGTACCGCCCTTGAGCGCCGCGAGCGCTACCAGGCGCAACTGGACCGCATCGTGAGCTTCCGCGCCGCCGTGGACCGATACACTCGCCGCGGTGCCGGGCAAATCGCGCTGCCCGCCGCCGATACGGTGATCTGCCGCTGCGAGCATGCCACCCGCGCTGATATCGACCGGGCCCTGGAGCAGGGCGTGCAGGACATGGCCAGCCTGAAAATGCGCACCCGGGTGAGCATGGGCGACTGCCAGGGGCGGATGTGCGTCGGCTATTGCAGCGACCGGCTGCGCGAAGCCACCGGACGTGGGGATGTGGGCTGGTTGCGACCGCGCTTCCCCATCGACCCGGTGCCCTTTTCAGCGTTCCAGAACGTAGGCCAGGAGGGCGTACGGCATGACTGAGTATCAGAGCCTGAAGGATTACGACGTGGTCATCGCCGGTGGCGGTGTGATCGGGGCTTCGTGTGCCTATCAGTTGTCCAAGCGCAAGCACTTGAAGATCGCGCTGATCGATGCCAAGCGCCCGGGCAATGCCACCCGGGCTTCCGCGGGAGGCCTGTGGGCCATCGGCGAGTCCGTGGGGCTGGGGTGCGGGGTGATTTTCTTTCGCATGATGTCGGCCAACCGCAAGCGCCAGGCCCAGGGCGCCGCCGTGGCGGTGGACGCCAGTACGCCGCACATCCTGCCGCAATCGTTCTTCGACTTCGCCTTGCAGTCCAACGCCTTGTATCCGCAATTGCACCGGGAGTTGATGGACAACCACGGCATGGATTTCAAGTTCGAGGAGACCGGGCTCAAATTCGTGATCTATGACGATGAGGACCGCTTGTACGCCGAGCATATCGTCGCCTGCATCCCGCACCTGGCGGACCAGGTCCGCTGGCTCGACCAGGCCGCCCTGCGCGAGGCCGAGCCGAATGTCAGCCACGAGGCCCGGGGAGCGCTGGAGTTCCTGTGCGATCATCAGGTCAGTCCGTTCCGCCTGGCGGACGCCTATACCGAAGGCGCTCGACAGAACGGCGTCGACCTGTTCTTCAACACCAACGTCACCGAGGTCCTGCGCAAGGGCACGCGGGTCACCGGGGTGAAGACCGCCGAGGCGGGCACCTTCAATTGCCGGACCCTGATCAACGCCGCCGGTGCCTGGGCGGCGGACCTGAGTGAGCAGGCCACCGGCGTGCGGATTCCGGTCAAGCCGGTCAAGGGCCAGATCCTGTTGACCGAACGCATGCCGAAGATCCTCAAGGGCTGCCTGACCACCAGCGATTGTTATGTGGCCCAGAAGGACAACGGCGAAATCCTGATTGGCAGCACCACCGAAGACAAAGGCTTTGACGTGACCACCACGTACCCGGAAATCGAGGGGTTGGTCCAGGGTGCAGTGCGGTGCATCCCGCAATTGGCCGACATCAACCTGAAGCGGACCTGGGCCGGCCTGCGCCCTGGATCTCCCGACGAGTTGCCGATCCTGGGGCCGATGCGGGGCGTGGAAGGCTACCTCAATGCCTGCGGGCATTTCCGCACCGGCATCCTGACCTCGGCCATCACCGGGGTATTGCTGGACAAATTGGTGAACGACGAGCCGTTGCCACTGGACATCACGCCGTTCCTGGCGGATCGGTTCGAGGTGGCACCAGCGTTCGTGGAGCCGAAGGAAGTGGAACCGGCCTGAGCAAATCCTGTTTGGGATCTGTGGCGAATACCTATCCCGCCGTCACCCGAAAACAAACTGTGGGAGCGAGCTTGCTCGCGATAGCGTAAGGTCAGTCAGCATCCATGTTGGCTGGTACCCCGCCATCGCGAGCAAGCTCGTTCCCACAGGGATCCGGGGTGAATCAGAATCCTGCGCTCGACCGCCATCGCCGGTTATTCCATCGGCGTGCTGACAAACGCCTCCAACCCTTCGGCATAGGCGGTGAACGCGCTGATCGAAGGAAAGGACTTGCCCTGCACCTGATCCGGTACCACCAGGTTGGTGAAGCTCCAGGCCACTGCCAGGGTGATGCCTGCCTGATCGAGTGAGCCGTCGGTGACCAGGGGCTGTTTCACCAGTTCCTGTTCGAGCATGCCATAGGCCGCCGCCAGTTGACCTTCAACCCGTTCGACCCAGGGGGCGTGTTGGATTTCTGTCGGCCGCAGGTTGCGTTCGTAGTAGATCTGCACCGACTTCTCGCACGCCGCCAGGGCCAGGCCGATAAGGCGCAGGGTGCGCAGCCGTTGCCCGCTGTCGACCGGCATCAGGCTTTTGCCCGGTGTGGCCAAGACCTCGAGGTGGTCGATGATCAACGTGGAGTCCATCAGCACCGCGCCATCGTCGAGCACCAGGGTCGGCGCCTTGACCACCGGGTTGATGCGCTGGAACTGTTCGAACTGCCTGAACACCGAAATCGATTCATGTTCCAGCGCAATGTCCAGGCATTTGGCGGAAATGGCGACGCGTCGTACGAATGGCGAGTCCAGCATGCCGATCAGTTTCATGGTGCTTCCTTCTGTGGTTGGACGGTCCGGGTTTCTAGTCCTCGAATCCTGCCTGTTCGTGGATTTCATCGACCTTGAGCTCCAGCCGGTAGGCCACGGCAATGAACAATGCCTGGCACAGGCAAAGGGTAGCGCTCAGGGAGCGAAACGCGAACGAGCTGCCTTCGTTTACCAGCAACACCGTATTGGCCCGTTTGGCCAGGGGCGACAGGTTGCTGTCGGTGATGATCAAGGTCTTGGCCTGGTGATGCTGGGCGATGCGCAGGCAATGCTGGGTTTCCTTGCCGTACGGGGTGAAGCTGATGGCGATCACCAGGTCGTTGGCCCGGACGCTGCGCATCTGCTCGCGATAGCTGCCACCGAGCCCGGACACCAGGTGAATGCGCTTGTTGGTGTGTTGCAGGTTGTACACCAGGTAATCGGCTACCGCGAAGGAACGCCGGACGCCCACCACATAGATATTGTCGGCATTGACCACCAGGTCCACGGCCTTGTCGAACGCCTGGTCGTCCAGTTCCAGCCCCAATCGCTCGATGCCCGAGAGTGTGGCGTTGATGCATTCGCGCGCCAGGTCGCCGCCGCAGGCCTTCTGGGATTTGTTGGCGATCATGCTGCGAATGCGCTGCTGGTAGTTCTGTACCGGCGTGGTCTTGTGGGTGTAGGCCTCCCGGAACAGCGCCTGCATTTCACTGAACCCGCTGAAACCGAAGCGTTGGGAAAAACGCACGATGGCCGACGGATGCACTTCGCATTCGCGAGCGATATCACTGATACGGTCGACCATGATGCGGTCGCTTTGCTGGCTCATGTAGCTGGCGATGCGTTTGAGCTGGCGCGGCAGGCTTTCATATTCCTCGGTGATCAGTTGCAACAGGCGTTCGGCATTGATCGGTGGGGTTGCGAGGGCGGACGCGCGCTCGGACGGCTCCGGCAGATCGGGGCGGGTCATAGAAAATCCTTCTGGCTTGTTCTTATAGGGCGGTCCGATAACGTCCCGGCCCTCGACAACAGGTTGGCTGATCGCAGTCTACAGCGTAGGCGCAAGGAAAATAATGAGCGCGGCAGGCGACGTGACCTGCTGAAACGATGCACTGCGCCTGTCGCGGTTCCGAGCACAGGGTATTGGAAAAAATATTCCACGTAAAAAATTTATAGAATAATTATTGATATTTGCCCGTGGCTCGTTTTAGTCTGCATCCACCAACGCGTTGGCACCGCTCCGGCGGCGAACGCAGGCTGATAAAAATAACAGGAGCCAGCATGGGCCAGACTCGTTTTGCCAGTGGGCGTCAATTGGATGTGATCTGCCTGGGACGCCTGGGTGTCGACCTGTATGCGCAACAAGTCGGGGCGCGGCTGGAAGATGTCACAAGCTTCGCCAAATACCTGGGTGGCTCATCGGCCAACATCGCTTTCGGCACCGCTCGGCTCGGGCTCAGGTCCGCCATGCTGAGCCGGGTAGGGGACGACCACATGGGACGCTTCCTGGTGGAGTCCCTGGCCCGTGAGGGCTGCGATGTCAGCGGCATCAAGGTCGATCCGCAACGCCTGACCGCCCTGGTGCTGCTGGGTATCAAGGACCGGGAAACCTTCCCCCTGGTGTTCTACCGGGAAAACTGCGCCGACATGGCGTTGCGCGCCGAAGACATAGACGAGGCCTTTATCGCCTCCAGCAAGGCCCTGTTGATCACCGGCACTCATTTCTCCACCGACAGCGTCTACAAGGCCAGTATCCAGGCGCTGGACCATGCCCAGAAGCACAACGTCAGGCGGATCCTGGACATCGATTATCGCCCGGTGCTCTGGGGCTTGGCCGGCAAGGCCGATGGCGAGACCCGTTTCGTGGCCGATCAGACCGTCAGCCGGCATGTGCAAGGCATCCTTCCGCGTTTTGACCTGATCGTCGGCACCGAGGAGGAATTCCTGATCGCCGGTGGCAGCACGGATCTGCTGGCCGCGCTGCGCACCGTGCGTTCGCTGACGGCGGCGACCCTGGTGGTCAAGCTCGGCCCGCAGGGTTGCACGGTGATCCACGGCGCCATCCCCGACCGGCTTGAAGACGGTGCGATCTATCCGGGCGTCAAGGTGGAGGTCCTGAATGTCCTGGGGGCCGGCGATGCCTTCATGTCGGGCTTTCTCGCCGGCTGGCTGGAGGAAGCCGACGATGCGCGCTGCTGCCAGTTGGCCAATGCCTGTGGCGGCCTGGTGGTGTCGCGCCATGCCTGTGCCCCGGCGATGCCGACCCGGGCCGAACTCGATTACCTGTTCGACAGCCCGGTGCCCATCACCCGGCCGGACCAGGATGTCGCATTGCAACGGCTTCATCAGGTCAGTGTGCCTCGCAGGGCCTGGAAACAACTGTTCATCTTTGCCTTCGATCACCGTTGGCAACTGGTGGAACTGGCTCAAAAAGGCGACCGGGACCTGAGCAGCATCGGCGCGCTCAAGCAACTGTTCATCCAGGCGGTGGAGCGAGTCGAAGTCGATCTGCGTCGCCAGGGCATCGAGGCGGACGTCGGGTTGCTGGCCGATCAACGTTTCGGCCAGGATTCCCTCAATGCCGCCACCGGACGCGGCTGGTGGGTGGCGCGCCCGGTGGAGGTGCAAGGCTCGCGGCCGCTGGCTTTCGAGCATGGCCGCTCCATCGGCAGCAACCTGATCGCCTGGCCAGGCGAGCAGATCATCAAGTGTCTGGTGCAATTTCATCCCGATGACGAGCCGCTGCTGCGCCTGGAGCAGGAGGCGCAGTTGATGGGGTTGTACAAGGCATCCCAGGTCAGTGGCCATGAACTGCTGCTGGAAGTCATCCCGCCCAAGGATCATCCATCGCCGCATCCGGACGTGCTCTATCGCGCCTTGAAGCGCCTCTACAACCTGGGGATCTTTCCGGCCTGGTGGAAGATCGAAGCCCAGACCGCAGAGCAGTGGAAGCAACTCGATGAGTTGATCCAGCAGCGCGATCCGTACTGCCGTGGTGTGGTGCTGCTGGGCCTCAATGCTCCGGCCTCGGCCCTGGCCGAAGGTTTTCGCCAGGCCAGCCAGAGCGCTACCTGCCGGGGTTTTGCCGTGGGGCGCACGATCTTCCAGGAACCGAGCCGAGCCTGGCTGGCGGGGGAGATCGATGACGAAACGCTGATCAGGCAGGTACAGGGCACGTTCGTGGAACTGATCGACGCGTGGCGAGCGGCCCGGGCGTGACCGATGGAACAAGCATCCGTGGCGAGGGGATAACCCCCCTTGCCACAGTAGTGTTGCGTTCACCCATGCATTCAGTTTGAAAACAATAAAAGGTGCAGCCATGCCCGCGATTCGAATTGGCATCAACCCGATTTCCTGGAGCAACGACGACTTGCCCTCGTTGGGCGGCGAGACACCGTTGAGCACCGCGCTGAGCGAGGGCAAGGCCATCGGCTATGAAGGTTTCGAGCTCAACGGCAAGTTTCCCAAGGACGCCAAGGGTGTGGGCGATGTGCTGCGCCCCTATGACCTGGCACTGGTCTCGGGTTGGTATTCCAGTCGTCTGGCCCGACGCTCGGCAGCCGAGGAAATCGACGCCATTGCCAGCCATGTCGAGTTGCTGGCGCAGAATGGCGCCACGGTGCTGGTCTACGGGGAAGTCGCCGACTCCATCCAAGGCCAGCGGATTCCCCTGATCGAGCGGCCGCGCTTTCACACCGACGAGGCCTGGCAGGCCTATGCCGACAAGCTGACCGAACTGGCCCGCTTCACGTTGTCCCAGGGGGTGCGTCTGGCCTATCACCATCACATGGGCGCTTATGTCGAGTCGCCTTCGGACATCGACAAGTTGATGGCTCTGACCGGTAGCGAAGTCGGCCTGCTGTTCGACTCGGGACACTGCTACATGGGCGGCGGCGAACCGCTGCAAGTCTTGCGCAAGCACATCGAGCGGATCTGCCACGTGCATTTCAAGGATGTGCGCAAGCCGGTGGTGCAGCTGGCGCGCAACAACCTGTGGAGCTTTCCCGACTGCATCATCAACGGCACCTTCACCGTGCCGGGGGATGGCGACATCGACTTCGCCGCGTTGCTCGACGTCCTGTTGGCCGCCGACTACCAGGGATGGCTGGTGGTGGAGGCCGAGCAGGATCCCGCCGTGGCGCCGAGCTATGTGTATGCCAAGAAGGGCTACGACACCCTGCGCGCCTTGCTGCAAGAGAGGATCCCGGCATGAGCCTGTTGATCAAGAGTCAAGCCAGCGGCCGGACCGTGGTGGCGTTGCCCCCGGGCGAGCTGGAATACGTCGGCTTCACGGCCTGTCGCCTGAGCCTCGGCGAAACCCTGCCGGTGGCCGCGGCCGACAAGGAGCTGTGCCTGGTGCTGCTCAGCGGGCGTATCGGTCTGAAGGGCGAGGCGCCGGGGCAGGGCGTTTTCGATTGGGACAACCTGGGTGATCGCCAGTCGGTGTTCGAGGACAAGTCGCCCTATGCCGCCTACCTGCCCCCCGGCAGCCAGGCGCTGGTGACCGCCTTGAGCGACGTGCAACTGGCGGTATGTGCCGCCCCGGGTTCGGCCGGAAACGAGTACGGCCCGCGCCTGATCCTGCCCGACAGCATGAAGCGCAGCGTTCGCGGCAAGGGTGCCAACACCCGGTATGTCTGCGACATCCTGCCGGACAGCGAGCCAGCCCATTCGCTGCTGGTGGTGGAGGTGCGCACGCCTTCGGGCCATTCGTCCAGCTACCCGCCCCACAAGCACGACACCGACGACCTGCCGCACCAGAGCTTCCTGGAAGAAACCTATTACCACCAGATCAGTCCGCCCCAGGGCTTCGTGTTCCAACGGGTCTATACCGACGATCGCAGCATCGACCAGGCCATGGCCGTGGAAAACAGCGACCTGGTCGTGGTGCCCAAGGGGTACCACCCGGTCAGCGTGCCCTACGGGTACGAGTCGTACTACCTGAATGTCATGGCCGGCCCGAAGCGGGTCTGGCAGTTCCATAACGACCCGCAGCACAGTTGGCTGCTGGACCTCTGAACGTCCCATCGCCCGTTTTGCACGAATGCCGGAGGAATAACAATGAACAAGCCCCTGCGTTTTGCCTTGAACCGAATGGTTGCGCCACGCCTGTCACTGCCTGAGTTCATCGACCTGGCCCTGGCCTTGAAAACCGATGCCATTGAAATCCGCAACGATCTGCAGGGCGTCGAGATCGAGAACGGCATGGCACCGGCCAGCGTGCGCCAGTTATGCGAGGCGCGGGGCATCAAGGTGCTGTCGATCAATGCCCTTTACCCTTTCGATGTGTGGAACGAAGAGCGCCGTGTCCAGGCCGTGAGGCTGGCCGACTACGCCCGCGAATGTGGTGCCCAGGGGCTGGTGATGTGTCCATTGAACGATCGCGCCGACCCGCGCAGCGAGGCCGAACGTTCGGCGGGGCTGCGTACCGCCCTCGGTGAGCTGGCGCCGATCCTGCGGGCCTTCGGTGTCTACGGCTATATCGAGCCCCTGGGGTTCGAGGAGTGCTCGCTGCGCCTCAAGCGCACGGCGGTGGAAGCGATCGCGGACACCGATACCCAGGATGTGTTTCGCCTGGTGCATGACACCTTTCACCATCATCTGGCGGGGGAGCGGGAGTGCTTTGCCGAGTTGACCGGCCTGGTGCACATCTCCGGCGTCGAAGATGCCCTGGCGCCCCTGGCGACGATCCGGGACGGTCACCGGGTGCTGGTGGGCGAGGGCGATATCCTCGGCAATGCCGCGCAGATCGAAGCGTTGCGGGCCGGCGGGTATGACGGCTACCTGTCCTTCGAACCGTTCGCCGAAAGCGTCCATCAGTTGGCCGACCTGCGCCAGGCGCTGGGAGCGAGCATGAATCACCTGCAGAACTCCCAGGCCTGACTGCCGTGTCGGGAAACTTTTCATGTGGGAGCGGGCTCGCCCGTCCAGGCGTCGGCATCGCATCGATGTCGCTGGCACGGCGCCTGCCCGGGGCAGGCCGGCTTCCACGCTCGATCGAGTTGCGTTTGAAAAAGGTGCAAGCATGTCCACAACACGACTGACCATGGCCCAGGCCCTGGTGAAATTCCTCGATAACCAGTATGTCGAGGTCGACGGCGTCCAGAGCAAGTTCATCGCCGGCGTCTTTACCATATTCGGTCACGGCAACGTGCTGGGCCTGGGCCAGGCGCTGGAGCAGGACAGCGGCGACCTGGTGGTGCACCAGGGGCGTAACGAGCAGGGCATGGCCCACGCCGCCATCGGCTTCGCCAAGCAGCACCTGCGTCGGAAAATCTATGCCTGCACCTCATCGGTCGGCCCCGGCGCGGCGAACATGCTGACCGCTGCCGCCACGGCCACCGCCAACCGTATCCCGTTGCTGCTGTTGCCCGGCGATGTCTATGCCAGCCGCCAGCCGGACCCGGTCCTGCAACAGATCGAGCAGTTCCACGACCTGAGCATCAGCACCAACGATGCGTTCAAGGCCGTGAGCAAATACTGGGACCGGATCAATCGCCCCGAACAATTGATGACCGCCGCGATCCACGCCATGCGCGTGCTCACCGACCCTGCCGAGACCGGCGCGGTGACCCTGGCGCTGCCCCAGGACGTACAAGCCGAGGCCTACGACTACCCTGACTATTTCCTGCAAAAGCGCGTGCATCGGATCGACCGCCGGCCGGCCACCGAGGCGATGCTGGGGGATGCCCTGGCATTGCTCAAGGGCAAGCGCAAGCCGCTGATCATCGCGGGCGGGGGCGTGAAGTATGCCGGCGCCAACGCCGCCCTCCAGGGGTTCGCCGAACGCTTCGAGATCCCCTTCGCCGAGACCCAGGCCGGCAAGAGCGCGGTGGTGTCCAGCCATCGTCTGAACGTGGGCGGTATCGGCGAAACCGGCTGCCTGGCGGCGAACCTGCTGGCCAAGGAAGCGGACCTGATCATCGGTATCGGTACTCGCTACAGCGATTTCACCACCGCCTCGAAATGGCTGTTCCAGCACCCGGAGGTGCAGTTCCTCAATCTCAACATCAGCCCATGCGACGCGTTGAAGCTCGATGGCGTGCAACTGGTGGCCGATGCCCGTTCGGGACTCGAGGCCTTGTCGTGCACCCTGGGCGACTATCGCGCCGAATGGGGCGGGCGCATCGCCGAAGCCAGGGCTCGACTGGATGCCGAGGTGGACCGGGTCTACCAGGCCGACTATCGAACCGAGGATTTCGTCCCGGAAATCAACGACCGCACGGACCCGGCGGTGTTGCGCGAATTCATCGAACTCACCGGCTCCTGCCTGACCCAGAGTCGTGTACTGGGTACCCTCAACGAAACCCTGGACGACGACGCCATCATCGTGGCCGCCGCTGGCAGCCTGCCTGGCGACTTGCAGCGCAGCTGGCGCAGCAAGGGCGTGAACACCTACCACGTCGAGTACGCGTATTCCTGCATGGGGTATGAGGTGAATGCGGCGTTGGGCGTGAAGCTCGCCGAGCCTGGAAAAGAGGTATATGCCCTGGTGGGCGATGGCTCCTACATGATGTTGCATTCGGAGCTGGCGACCTCGATCCAGGAGCGGCGCAAGATCAATGTGGTGCTGCTGGACAACATGACCTTCGGCTGCATCAACAACCTGCAGATGGAACATGGCATGGACAGCTTCGGCACTGAATTCCGCTTCCGCAACCCGGACACCGGCAAGCTCGACGGCGGCTTCGTACCGGTGGATTTCGCCATGAGCGCGGCGGCCTATGGCTGCAAGACCTACAGGGTCAAGACCCTCGAGGAACTGCACACGGCCCTGGCCGATGCGCGACGGCAGACCGTCTCGACCCTGATCGACATCAAGGTCCTGCCCAAGACCATGATCCACAAGTACTTGTCATGGTGGCGTGTCGGCGTGGCGCAGGTCTCCACCAGCGCCCGTACCGATGAGGTCGCCCGCACCCTCAATGAACGACTGGCCCAGGCCCGTCAGTACTGATTGCCCCACCCAAACAACACAAGGAGTTGCAAATGTCTTTGAAGCTGGGCGTCATCGGCACCGGGGCCATCGGCCAGGATCATATCCGTCGTTGCAGCCAGACCTTGCTCAACAGCCAGGTGGTGGCGGTGACTGACATCAACCTCTCCCAAGCGGCAAAGGTCGTGGCCGACCTGAACCTCACCGCCGAGGTGTACCCCGATGGACATGCATTGATCAAGGCCCCGGAAGTGGAGGCGATCCTGGTCACCTCCTGGGGACCGAGCCACGAGGAATTCGTGCTGGCGGCCATCGCGGCCGGCAAGCCGGTGTTCTGCGAAAAACCCCTGGCGGTGACGGCCGAAGGCTGCCGCAGGATCGTCGACGCCGAGGTGGCCCATGGCAAGCGCCTGGTGCAGGTGGGTTTCATGCGACCTTACGACCAGGGGTACCGGGCGCTCAAGGCGGTGATCGACAGCGGACAGATCGGCGAGCCGCTGATGCTGCACTGCGCTCACCGCAACCCGAGGGTGGGAGAGAATTACAAGACCGACATGGCCATCACCGACACCCTGATCCATGAGCTGGATGTGCTGCGCTGGTTGCTGGCCGACGACTACGTCTCGGTGCAGGTGGTGTTTCCACGCAAGACCAGCAAGGCCCTGGCTCACTTGCGTGACCCGCAGGTGGTGCTGCTGGAGACCGCCAGGGGCACTCGCATCGACGTAGAGGTGTTCGTCAATTGCCAGTACGGCTACGACATCCAGTGCGAAGTAGTGGGGGAGACCGGCATCGCCCGGCTTGCGGAACCGTCCCAGGTCCAGCTGCGCAGTGAGGCCAAACTGTCCAATGCCATCCTGATGGACTGGAAGGACCGTTTCATCGCCGCCTATGACGTCGAGCTGCAGGCATTCATCGATGGCGTGCGCGCCGGCCAGGTGGGTGGACCGTCGGCCTGGGATGGGTTTGCGGCGGCGGTGGCGGCGGATGCCTGTATTGAGGCGCAGCAGAGTGGGCAGATCGTCAAGGTCAGCTTGCCCGAGCGTCCGCCCTTCTACGGTTAACCCCAATCCCCTGTGGGAACGGGCTTGCTCGCGATAGCGGTGGGTCAGGCAACATTAATACTGGCTGATCCGACGCCATGGCGAGCAAGCTCGCTCCCACAGAGGACAGTGTCATATCCAGACAAGGAGCTTTCATGCGAATCGGACTAGTCGGCTACGGCAAGGGTGGGCGGTTTTTTCACGCGCCGCTGATCAGCAGCCTGCCGGGGGCTACGTTCGTCGGCGTGGTGACCCGGTCCGTCGAGCGACGCCAGCAGTTGGCGAGTGATTACCCACACGTCCAGGCTTTTGACACCTTCGCCGAGCTGGTGGCGGCGGGCATCGACGCGGTGGTGGTGTCCACGCCTTTGGACGGCCGCCCGGCGGTGGTGATGGAGGCGATTGAACTCGGTGTGGCGGTGGTCAGCGACAAACCTTTTGCCCGGGACGCCGCGCAGGCCGAGGCAATGGTGGTGGCGGCCGAGCGGTGCAATGTGCCGCTCTGTGTGTACCAGAACCGTCGCTGGGATTCGGATTTCCTGACCCTGCGCAAACTGCTGGCGTCCGGAGCCTTGGGGCAGGTCATTCGTTTCGAGTCCAGTGTCGAGCGCTATTCACCGACATCGGTTGGCAAAGGCAGCGGTGGTGGTTTCCTGCGCGATCTGGGCAGCCATCTGGTGGACCAGGCGCTGCAATTGTTCGGGCCGGTGACCAGGGTCTACGCCGAGCTGGACTACCGCCAGCCAGGCCAGGTATTCGACAACGGCTTCTTTGTGTCCCTGACCCATGCCAACGGCGTGGTTTCCCACCTGAGCGGCAACTGCCTGCAAAACGCACCGCGGCCGCGCTTTCGGGTCAGCGGCAGCGAGGGCAGTTATACCGTCGAAGGCCTCGACGGCCAGGAAGCCCTGGCGCTTGCCGGGTTGAGCCCGGCGACGGAGGGGGAACGCTGGGGTACCGAGGAACATCGACGCTGGGGGTGGTTCGAACAGGGTGGCGAGCGCGAGCGCGTGGCATCGGAGCGGGGTTGCTGGATCGAGTTCTACCAACGCCTGCAGCTCGCCTTGCAGGGCGCTGGCCCGCTGCCGGTCCAGGCCCGTGACGCCTGGGCGACGACCTCTATCCTGGACGCCGCCCGGCAGAGCGCCGAGGGGGGCGAAGTGCAGGTATTGCCCACGCCTGTCGGCCATGGAATAAAAGACGAATAAAATTCTAAAATAAGTTGATGTGGAAAATATTTTCCAATAAAGTCGTTTCCAGGTTACCGACACCCTGTTCCCATCCGTTGACTGTCCTGAACGGATGACGAACTCAACAAAAACAAGAAACACAGCCAGGTACCGTCGATGAAAACCTTCAACCGTTCTGCGTTTCACCTGCCCCGTCCGTTGCGCCTGTCCGCAATTCTTCCTCTGTTCGAATCCCTGTGCATCCAGCGCCAAGGCGCCGTGGTGTGTTGCGTGCCGGGGGCGCCCATCGTGCGCCTGCCCCGTTCCTGAAAGCCGTCTCGCCTTATCCATAAAATCAACAAGAATGTGGAGAAAGACCGTTCATGAAGATCAAGACCCGTATCGCCTCGCTGGCCCTGTCGTTGATGTTCGCCAGCGGTGCTGCCCTGGCGGACCTGAAGATCGGCGTCAGCATGTCGCAGTTCGATGACACCTGGCTGACCTACCTGCGCGAATCCATGGACAAGAAAGCCAAGTCCATGCCGGACGGCGTCACGTTGCAATTCGAGGACGCCCGCAGCGATGTGGTCAAGCAACTGAGCCAGGTGGAAAGCTTCATCAGCCAGAAGGTCGACGCCATCATCGTCAACCCGGTGGACACCGCCGCGACCCAGCGCATCACCAAGGCCGCCGTGGCCGCGGGCATTCCCCTGGTCTACGTCAATCGTCGGCCCGATGACCTGAAATTGCCGGCGGGCGTGGTGACCGTCGCCTCCGACGACCTGGAAGCCGGGCGGATGCAGATGCAGTACCTGGCGCAAAAGATGGGCGGCAAGGGCAATATCGTGATCCTGCTGGGAGACCTGGCCAACAACTCCACCACCAACCGCACCAAGGGCGTCAAGGAAGTACTGGCCAAATACCCCGATATCAAGATCGAGCAGGAACAGACCGGGACCTGGTTGCGCGACAAGGGCATGACCCTGGTCAACGACTGGCTGACCCAGGGGCGCGAGTTCCAGGCGGTGGTGGCCAACAACGATGAGATGGCCATTGGCGCCTCGATGGCCCTGAAACAGGCCGGCCAGAAAAAAGGCAGCGTTTTGATCGCCGGGGTCGATGGCACGCCGGACGGCTTGAACGCCATCAAGAAGGGCGACATGGCGGTCTCGGTGTTCCAGGACGCCAAGGGCCAGGCGGATGGCTCCATCGATACAGCCGTGAAAATGGTCAAGAAACAAGCGGTGGAGCCGGCGGTGTGGGTGCCGTATCGCCTGATCACCCCGGAAAACGTCGCCCAGTTCAAGTGACGTCCAGCGCAGCCTCGGTCCGACCACACTAATCAGCAGGCAAGGTCGCCACGCCGATCTTGCCGAGGGAGTACCTGATCATGTTCGCCTCAGCGACTGCTTCGAGCGCCCCGGCAATGACTGTCCAGCCGGGCACACTACCTGACGAGCCCTACCTGTTGGAGGTCGTCAATGTCAGCAAGGGGTTCCCTGGCGTGGTGGCCCTGTCCGACGTGCAATTGCGGGTACGTCCCGGTTCCGTGCTGGCCCTGATGGGGGAAAACGGCGCGGGCAAGTCCACCCTGATGAAGATCATCGCCGGCATCTACCAGCCGGATGCCGGTGAATTGCGCCTGCGAGGCAAGCCGGTGGCGTTCGACACGCCCCTGGCCGCGTTGCAGGCCGGCATCGCGATGATCCACCAGGAGTTGAACCTGATGCCCCACATGAGCATCGCCGAAAACATCTGGATCGGCCGCGAACAGCTCAACGGCCTGCACATGATCGATCACGGGGAAATGCACCGCTGCACCGCCAGGTTGCTGGAGCGCCTGCGCATCAACCTCGATCCCGAGGAACAGGTAGGCAACCTCAGCATTGCCGAGCGGCAGATGGTGGAAATCGCCAAGGCCGTGTCCTACGACTCCGACATTCTCATCATGGATGAACCGACCTCGGCCATCACCGAAACGGAAGTCGCCCATCTGTTTTCCATCATTGCCGACCTCAAGTCCCAGGGTAAAGGCATCATCTACATCACCCACAAGATGAACGAAGTGTTTGCCATCGCCGACGAGGTGGCGGTGTTCCGCGATGGTGCCTACATCGGCCTGCAACGGGCCGACAGCATGGATGGCGACAGCCTGATTTCGATGATGGTCGGGCGTGAGTTGAGCCAGCTTTTCCCGGAGCGGGAAACGCCCATCGGCGAACAGGTCCTGGCGGCACGCGACCTGAGCCTGGACGGTGTCTTCAAGGGGGTGTCCTTCGACCTGCATGCCGGGGAGATCCTGGGGATCGCCGGGTTGATGGGGTCGGGGCGGACCAATGTGGCCGAGGCGATCTTTGGCGTGACCCCGGCGACCGGCGGCCAGATTCTGCTCGACGGCCAACCGGTGCGCATCAGTGACCCGCACATGGCCATCGAGAAAGGTTTTGCGCTGTTGACCGAGGACCGCAAGCTCAGTGGGCTGTTCCCGTGCCTGTCGGTACTGGAAAACATGGAAATGGCGGTGTTGCCCCATTACGTCGGCAACGGCTTCATCCAGCAGAAGGCCCTGCGAGCCCTGTGCGAAGACATGTGCAAGAAACTCAGGGTCAAGACCCCTTCCCTGGAGCAGTGCATCGACACCCTGTCCGGCGGCAACCAGCAGAAAGCGCTGCTGGCCCGCTGGCTGATGACCAACCCACGCATCCTGATCCTCGATGAGCCGACCCGGGGCATCGACGTCGGCGCCAAGGCCGAGATCTACCGGCTGATTGCCTTCCTCGCCAGCGAGGGCATGGCGGTGATCATGATTTCTTCGGAGCTGCCTGAGGTGCTGGGCATGAGCGACCGGGTGCTGGTCATGCACGAGGGCGACCAGATGGGCATCCTCGACCGCAGCGAAGCGACCCAGGAACGGGTCATGCAACTGGCCTCGGGTTTGTCCGCGGTCCACTAGGTTTTGTACAAAAAGTGCCTGCGCAACGATCAGGCTGCATTGAAAACAGGCTCGTGCGAGTCCGCTCGAAATGATCATAGACAGCTCGCCAAGTCGAGCGCGTTCCTCGCCTGTTTTCGCCTTGCCTGATCGCCACTCGGCGACTTTTCGTACAAACCCTTGCGATCAAACGGTTCGACAGCGATCCCCATGCCGTCGACATGTCATGAAAAAGGTGAATGGCTATGAACGCGATACTGGAAAACAAACCCGCGGCGGCGCCGGCCAGGACGCGTCGGCGGTTGCCAACGGAGCTGAGTATCTTCCTGGTGCTGATCGGCATCGGCCTGGTGTTCGAACTGTTTGGCTGGATCATGCGCGACCAGAGTTTCCTGATGAACTCCCAGCGCCTGGTGTTGATGATCCTGCAAGTGTCGATCATTGGCCTCTTGGCCATCGGGGTGACCCAGGTCATCATCACCACCGGTATCGACCTATCGTCCGGCTCAGTGCTGGCGCTGTCGGCGATGATCGCCGCGAGCCTGGCCCAGACCTCGGATTTCGCCCGGGCGGTGTTTCCTTCCCTGACTGACCTGCCGGCCTGGATCCCCGTAGTGGCGGGGTTGGGGGTAGGCCTGCTGGCCGGTGCGATCAACGGCAGCATCATCGCCATCACCGGCATCCCGCCTTTTATCGCCACCCTCGGCATGATGGTGTCGGCCCGTGGGCTGGCGCGTTACTACACGGAAGGCCAGCCGGTGAGCATGCTGTCGGATTCCTACACCGCCATCGGCCACGGGGCCATGCCGGTGATCATTTTCCTGGTGGTGGCGGTGATCTTTCATATTGCCCTGCGCTACACCAAGTACGGCAAATACACCTACGCCATCGGTGGCAACATGCAGGCGGCACGGACCTCGGGGATCAACGTCAAGCGTCACCTGGTGATCGTCTACAGCATCGCCGGGTTGCTGGCGGGGCTGGCCGGCGTGGTCGCCTCGGCACGGGCCGCAACCGGCCAGGCGGGCATGGGCATGTCCTACGAGCTGGATGCGATTGCCGCAGCGGTCATTGGCGGCACGAGCCTGGCGGGTGGGGTGGGGCGCATCACCGGGACGGTGATCGGAGCGCTGATCCTCGGTGTCATGGCCAGCGGCTTCACCTTCGTGGGGGTCGATGCCTACATCCAGGACATCATCAAGGGCGTGATCATCGTGGTGGCGGTGGTCATCGACCAGTACCGCAACAAGCGCAAGCTCAAGCGCTGAGGCCAGGGAACGGGCCCGCCTCCGTCCCGGTCCCTGCGACAAAGCGCCACGCCTGACCGCGTGGCGTTGCCATTTGTCTTCTCAATACAGCCACGGCACCGAATTTCTTGTTATAAACGCATTCCGATAACCGCCTGGCGCCTGTCAGACGGCTTTTAAAGGGGGTGTCGGATATTTTCCCTATGTTTTCAGTTGCTGAGGCTTCGACTCGGCCTTAGACTGCCGCCCCTCGTAAATTGAGTGCCGGGTGGCGCTTGGAATAAACGGCGCCTTCCCGATGAGCGTGGCAGCTTAGTGCGGGACGCTCCATAATTCGCCTTAATGCACGTTTTTTTATAGAGAAATCAATGACAAAGGAAAAGTTGCTGGCCATGCCGGCGGATGACTACATGAATGCCGAGCAGCTGGCTTTCTTCACCAAGCTGTTGCAGAACATGAAAGTCGAAACCCACGAGCGCATCGAACAGAACCGAATCGCCATTGAAAGTCTGGATTCCCCGGCTGACCCCGCAGACGCTGCTTCCGTAGAAGAAGAGCGTACCTGGCTGGTCAACGCCATCGACCGTGACCAGCGCATGCTGCCCCAGCTGGAGCAAGCCCTGGACCGTATCAACGACGACAGCTTCGGCTGGTGTGATGACAGCGGCGAGCCGATCGGCCTCAAGCGCCTGCTGATCAGCCCGACCACCAAATACTGCATCGAAGCCCAGGAACGTCACGAGCAGATCGACAAGCACCAGCGTCAGGCCTGATTTTTCTTCCGAGAGATCGCCGTCCACGGCCGTAGAGGCCCCCGGCGGCGATCTTTTGCTTTTTCTCATCCTCCTTTCCGTTGACCTGCTGCAAGAACCCTACTAATGGACCATGGATAATGGCTCTGTAGTGGCGTTTAATGCAGGCATAACAATGAGAAGTGTGGGTGACGAACATGGCGACAGACGGATCTCTGGCGGGTGCTGTGCCTGCCTCGGTATCGGATACCAAGGGCCCGGCGCGCTGGCTGATGCCGACCCTGCAGAGCCTCGCCCTGAGTGCACTGCTGTGTGGCATGGCGCTGGGCGGGTGGTCCTTGTACCTGGTCCTGCCCCTGGCAATGGTGATTGTCTGGTTACCGCGCCTGCGTTCGCGGCTGGCCACCACGCCTGCGGCCGACACCGATGCCGACGCCCTGGCCGGGCTGACCCGCGACCTGTCCTATACCACCAGCCATAACGCCTTGTCGGCGGCGGGCGTAGCCTATTCGGTCAAGCAACTGGCCGGTAGAGTCCAGTCGCAACTCGATGCCGCGGCACAGATCGTCAGCAATGCCGAAGCGATGATCGCCACCGAACAAGCCACCTCGCAACTCAGCCAGCAGGCCCTGGGAGCCGCCAGCGAGGCCCATCGCAGCAGCGTGGCCGGGCGCAGCGAACTGGTGGAATCCATCAGCCGCATGCACCAGCTCAGCCAGCGCGCGAACGACAGTCGCGAGCTGATCGAGGCCTTGAGCGTACGCAGCGATGAAATCCAACGGGTTACCCTGGTGATCCAGTCCATCGCCAGCCAGACCAACCTGCTGGCACTGAATGCGGCCATCGAGGCGGCACGGGCCGGTGAGCATGGCCGTGGCTTCGCGGTGGTCGCCGACGAAGTCCGTGGCCTGGCTGGCCGCACTGCCGCCGCGACCGGCGAGGTCGGGGTCATGGTGGCGGATATCCAGCAACGCACGGCCCAGGTGGTCGAGCAGATCCGCCAGTTGGCCGGTGACCTGGACAGCGGCGTCCAGCAGGTCGAGCACACCGGACAGCACTTGGAGAACATCGCCCGGCTGGCCGCCGGTGTCGAGAATCAGGTCAGTGCCATCGCCCAAGGCACCGACACCAACCGCGAGCAGCTCGACAGCCTGTTCCATGCCATCGAGCAGATGCGCAGCGACCTGTCCGTCAGCGACCAGCAGACCCAGCGTCTGGCCGAGGCGGCCGTGCAGATGGAAGGCCAGGCCGAGACCATCAGCGAGCGTCTGGCCGAGGTTGGCCTGGACGATTATCACCAGCGCATCTATGACCTGGCCCGGGAAGGGGCGCGCCAGATCGCCGCGCAGTTCGAGGAGGATGTCGACCAGGGGCGGATCAGCCTGGACGACCTGTTCGACCGTAGCTACCAGCCCATCCCCAATACCCAACCGGCCAAGTACCAGACCCGTTTCGACCGTTACACCGACCAGGTCCTGCCGGCCATCCAGGAACCCTTGCTGGCCCGGCACGAGGGCCTGGTCTTCGCAATCGCCTGCACCCAACAGGGTTATGTGCCGACCCATAACAAGGTCTTCAGCCAGCCGCTGACCGGGGATCCCCAGGTGGACACGCTGAACAACCGCACCAAACGCAAGTTTTCCGATCGTACCGGGATCCGCTGCGGCAGCCACCAGCAGCCGGTACTGTTGCAGACCTACACCCGTGATACCGGCGAACTGATGCACGACTTGTCCGTGCCGATCATGATCAAGGGGCGTCACTGGGGTGGACTGCGACTGGGGTATAAACCCGAGAAGCCGCGCTAGGCGCTGTACGAAAGCCTTGATACTCGTTCATGCTGCGTTGAAAGCAGCCGCGCCTGGCCTTCGTTTCAGGACTCTGGTACAGAGCCCGGGCGGAGTAAAGAAGTGGGAGCACGTTCGCTCCCACGGGGCGCTTCATTCAGTTGGCGTCGTGATTATTTGCCGTCATGCAGGCGCACGTTCAGTTGGTCCACCAGCACGGCCTCTTCGCCATCGGCCAGCAACCACTCCCTGAGCAGGTCTTTCTGTTGATCCGACCAGAAGTCGGCTTCCACCAGCTTGGTCTCCGGCGCCAGCGGATGCGCCATGATGAAATCGTCGATGGCTTTGCCGTCCGAGGGCAGGCCCAGTTGATCGAACAGGGTCGAAAGTTCGTGAGAGGGCTGTTCCATGGGATTCTCCTTTGGGCGTGCGCCGGGATGGCGCTGGGTTGCACTCCTTTATCTGAGGCAAGCGGGCGCCAGGAGTTCTATCGCTTGTGTCCCGATGTTCAAGCGCTCTGTTCGAGGTGCCTGGCCAGGTAGCAGGCTTCGTTATGATCAGCGCGGAAACCTCTTACACGTCCGGTTGATGTTTCTTCAATATGGAAAAAACACTTGCCGGCCAGGACGACCCGATAACGCGGTTGAAACAGGCCAACCTTGAGGTCATCGGCCCCGCCGAGGGGCTCATGGGGGGCGAGGTTGCGAGGCGTGGCGGGTTGGATCGGGGTTGTGAAGGCGTCCATGTGAATTCCTTTTCTATGGCTTACCGACGAATTGCCGGGTATTTCAAGTAGTCTCCGTGCCCACGGCTGCTCTAGAATCGGCAGCACCGTATGGACGGTGGTGCCTATCTAAAGCAATTTTTTTCAGGCTCGATGTCAGAAAAATGCTTTTTTAAGTCTGAAATTTCCCTAAAGTTAGTAGTCCGACCTTTTCCGATGTGCAGAGTGGAGATTTCCTTCAGCCCCTGACGCTCCTTGGGAAAGGCGGCGAGAGTGGCAATCCTTTAGTCTTCTCTCGCCCTGGGACAGGGTACGCCGTTCACTTCGAATTTCAGTGACAGGTCCATTGCGACGATACAGTCGGCACGGGTTCTTGTGGTCCGTCCGTTGTGTGGAACGGACCATTTTCAAAGATGGGGATGTTTCCTTGGCAGTAAGTAATCTCGACATGCATGCGTTATTTGTACTGGGTGACCTTCGGGCAAAACTGGTCAAACTCTTTCAGTCGCGTTTCGTCTACATCACCGAGCAGACCGCCGAAGGTATCTATGTCGCCGAAATCGATACCGAATCGGCCCTGGTGGTCGATGACAAGCAAAGGCTCGAGCTCAAGGTCGGTGATCATTTTCGCGCGGCGGTGTTGCCAAGCCGTGAAGGCGGCAAGTTTGAAATCAGGTTTCGCGAGATCAAGCTCACGGTCTATGGACTTGGCGACTATGCGTTTGTAACGACGCCGGGGGGCGAGGCGATCCTGTTCAAGGAAGGCCATAGCGTGGTCACCGTGTTCGCGGCGCACGAACAATTGCAGGAAGGCTTGACCAAGACCCTGAAGGCCGTCACCGCCAAAGCCGCGAAGTGGCGCAAGGGTGAACTCGTGACATTCAAGGCCAGTGAATGACAGATGCAAGGCCGGTGAAAAAATGTAGGAAGCGGGGCTGCGCAAGTTCCCAACTTCCACGCCGGTAACAGTTTTCACAAGATCTCGCTGGAACCTCGGCTACAGTCAGTTGACTGAACTATTCACACGCTTGCGTTCGGTTACGCAGGATCGTTCAGCTATCGCTGTGTCTGGCATGAGGTGCAATGCATGAAACGAGTTCGACAGTGGCTGGCTGCCTGGGCCACCTTCGCAGTGTTGGTTTCACCACTCCCGGCATCGGCCGCATCCGCGCCGATCCACTTCGCCGACTTGAACTGGGAAAGTGGCAGCCTGATCACCGATATCCTGCGGATCATCGTGGAGAAGGGCTACGGCCTGAAAACCGATACATTGCCGGGCACCACCATTACCCTGGAAACCGCCCTGGCCAACAACGACATCCAGGTGATCGGGGAAGAATGGGCCGGACGCAGTCCGGTGTGGGTCAAGGCCGAGGCCGAAGGCAAGGTGGTCGCCTTGGGCGATACGGTCAAAGGCGCGACCGAAGGCTGGTGGGTACCCGAGTACGTCATCAAGGGCGACCCGGCCAAGGGTATCAAGCCCCTGGCGCCGGACCTGCGCAGCGTCAGCGACCTGGCGCGATACAAACATGTGTTCAAGGATCCGGAGAGTCCGGACAAGGGGCGTTTCCTCAACAGCCCCATCGGCTGGACTTCCGAGGTGGTCAACAAACAGAAGCTCAAGGCCTATGGCCTGTCCGACAGTTTCGTCAACTTCCGCAGCGGTTCCGGTGCGGCGCTGGATGCGGAGATCACGTCCTCGATTCGCCGAGGCAAGCCGATCCTGTTCTATTACTGGTCGCCCACGCCCCTGCTTGGAAAGTTCAAGCTGGTGCAGCTGGAGGAGCCGCCATTCGATGCCGAGGCCTGGAAAACCCTGACCGATGCCGACAACCCCAATCCCAGGCCGACCCGCTCCCTGGCCTCGAAACTGTCCATCGGCGTATCGACCCCGTTCCAGAAACAGTATCCGGATATCGCCGAGTTCTTCAGCAAGGTCGACCTGCCCATCGATCCGTTGAACAAGGCCCTGGCGGACATGAGCGAAAAACGCATGCCCCCGCGCGAAGCCGCCGAGGCTTTCCTCAAGGCCCATCCACAGGTCTGGCAGGCCTGGCTGCCCAAGGACGTGGCGGACAAGGTGGCGGCGGGGCTGTAGGCATTCGCCTGGCGGCGGGTTGAACTCTTGATCCTGAGCAATGAGGGTTTCGCGCGAAGCTGGCAATCTGCGCCGGTCCAGCGAAATATCAAATTCGAGCTAGGATGAATGTTCAACCTTTTCCAGGAGACTGGCGAATGACGCTGTTATTGGCTCGGTCGCTGGTCGCGGTTTTCGCGGCCATCAGCTTGATCCATATGTATTGGGCCCTGGGCGGACGCTGGGCCGCCCTGGCGGTGGTGCCCCAGGTGCCGGTGCAGCACGGACAGGCGCTGCGCCCGGCGTTCGATCCATCGGGCTGGTTGACGCTGCTGGTCGCCCTGGGGCTGCTGTTGATCGCGCTGCTGGTAAGCCTGCGGGTCGGTCTGCTGGCGCCGCCGGTCACTCATCGGGCGCTCCAGTGGCTGATCAGCGCGATCGCCTTGCTGATGTTCGCCCGGGCCATTGGCGAGTCGAACCTGGTGGGCTTCTTCAAGGAGGTCAAGGATTCGACGTTCGCCAGGCTCGACACCTGGATCTACTCGCCCTTGTGCGTCGTGCTCGGGGCCGGGTTGTTGACGGTGGCCTGGGCCTGAGTCGGGTCACCGGCTAACTGTCGGATCCTGTCCGCCTGCTGCTCACTTCCGCCGGCACATCATCCCCGGCCATGCGCTTGCGGAACAACGCCGCCCGGGCCAGCAGCAGGGTGGTCACCGGTACGGTGATCGACAGCAGGATCGGGATCAGCCAGGCATGCAGCACCGGCCCGGACTTGAGCGCCGAGAAATACAGGATCGAGGCCAGTGCCACGCACCAGGCGCCCAGGGTCGAAGCCAGCGCCGGAGGATGCATGCGCTGGAAATAATCCTTGAGCCGCACCAGGCCAACGGCTCCGACCAGGGCGAACAGGCTGCTGAGCACCAGCAGGATCGCCACTGCGGCTTCGACCCACATCGACAATTGGCCATTCATTCGATCACCTCCCCACGCAGCAGGAACTTGGCCAGGGCGAACGAACCGACAAAGCCGAACAGGGCGATCAGCAACGCCGCTTCGAAGTAGGTGTCGCTGGCATAACGAATGCCCAGCACCAGCATCATCAGCATCGCAATGATGTAGAGATAATCCAGGGCCAGTACCCGATCCTGTGCCGATGGGCCCTTGAACAGTCGCACCAGGGTCAGCACCATCGCCAGGGAGAACAGGAAAAGACTCAACAGGATCGAGTTGGACAGGAACGGGCTCATTGGAAAATCTCCATCAAGGGGCGCTCATAGGTGGCCTTGAAGTGGGCGATGAACGACGCTTCGTCTTGCAGATCGAACACGTGCATCAGCAGGATGCTGCGGTCCAGTGCCAGTTCCGACCAGACTGTCCCGGGGATGACCGTGGTGATCATCGACAGCGCGGCCAGGCCATTGGCGTCATGCAGATCCAGCGGCACCTTGACGAAGCACGAGCGAGGTGGGCGCCGTCCGGCGTTCAGCACGCTCCAGGCCACTGCCAGGTTGGACAGCAGCACGTCGCGGCCCACCAGCAGGAACAGCCGAAGCACCGTGCCGGGGCGTCGGATACGAATGGGCCGCGGGCGCAGCGGACGCATCATCAGCGGCGCGAGAAAGCCCAGCGCCGCCCCCAGCAGCAGATGGCCGGGGCTGACCGTCAGGTTCAACGCCAGCCACAGTCCCCAGAGTGCCAGGGACAGCCAGGGTGCGGGAAACAGGCGTTTCATGGCTGCACCTCCCGTGACGCCGTGCTGGCGTCGGGGCTGGGAATGGCGCGGGTGGAAAGCACCGACATCACATAATGTTCCGGATTGTTCAGTGCCTGGGCAGCCTCCTGGGTGTAGCGCAACAGAGCCTCGGCCTTGAAGGTCAGTCCGATTCCCAGGCCCAGCAGAACGATGATCGGCAGGCATTCGAACGGCCTCAGCAACGGCGATGGCCGCTCCTTGGGCGTCCAGAAGCGCTGGATCCCCAGGCGCGAGAAGGCGACCAGCGAGGCCAGGCCGGACAGGATCAGCAAGGCCAGCAGCCCCCATGCCTGATACGAGATGGGGCCGCCACTGGTTCCAAGACCCTGGGGATTGAGCAGTGCGTTCAACAGGCCCAGCTTGCCGATGAAGCCCGACAGCGGCGGCATGCCCACCACCAGCAAGGTACACGCGATGAAACTCAAACCGAGGAACGCCAGGGTCCAGGGTATCACTTGCCCGACCACGGCCTTCTGTTCGTCATCGAGGTTGGTGCCCTTGGGCGGTTGCAGGGATTCCAGCGGCCGAGGCAACGTATCGAACTCGTCTTCCAGGGGCAGTTCGTTGGCCGAACGCGAGCGTTCGATCAGTTCGGCCAGCAGGAACAGCGCACAAAGCGCCAGGGTCGAGCTCACCAGGTAGAACAGCGCCGCGCCCACCAGGTTGGGCTGGGCGAACCCGATGGCCGACAGCAGGATGCCGGCCGATACCAGGATGCTCAGGCTGGCCATGCGCTCCAGCCGCTGGGCCGCGAGGATGGCGATGGCCGCGCAAACGATGGTGGCCATGCCTGCGTAGATCAGCCAGTCGCCGCCGAAATAGGCCGAGGCACCGGCCTGGCCGGAGAACAGCAGTGTCCACAGGCGAAGCAGGGTGTAGATGCCCACCTTGGTCATGATCGCGAACAGTGCCGCCACCGGAGCGCTGGCGGCACTGTAGGCCGGCACCAGCCAGAAGTTAAGCGGCCACATGCCGGCCTTGGCCAGGAACGCCACGGCCAGGATCGCCGCGCCGGCATGCAGCAGGTCTCGATCGGCTTCCGGTACCAGCGGTACTTTCAGGGCCAGGTCGGCCATGTTCAGGGTGCCGGTGACGCCATAGATCAGCGCCGCACCGATCAGGAACAGCGAGGAGGCCAGCAGGTTGATGGAAATGTAATGCAGCCCCGACGACACCCGTGCCCGTCCCGAGCCGTGCAGGAGCAAACCGTAGGACGCGGCCAGCAGCACTTCGAAGAACACGAACAGGTTGAACAGGTCCGCCGTCAGGAAGGCGCCGTAGAGGCCCATCAGCTGGATCTGGAACAGCGCGTGGAAGCTTGCGCCAGCGCCGTGCCAGCGGGCCGTGGCGAACAGCAGGGTGCATACGCCGATGATGCCGGTCAGCACCAGCATCAGGGCCGACAGCCGATCGACCACCAACACGATACCGAAGGGCGCCTGCCAGTTGCCCGGCAGGTACACGCCGATGGAGGCGGGCAGGGCCTGGTCCTGGGTCCAGCCCAGCAACAGCACGGCGATACCCAGGCCCAGGAGGCTGGAGAACAGGTTGATCCGGGCCTTGAGCGGGCGATGCTTCTCGCCCAGCATCAGCATCAATGCGGCGGTCAGCAGCGGCAGCAGGATGGGGGCGGCGATCAGGTGAGGCGTCAACATCATTCCCTGGGCTCCCGGCCGTCCACATGGTCGGTGCCGGTCAGGCCCCGGGAAGCCAGCAACACCACCAGGAACAGCGCAGTCATGGCGAAACTGATCACGATGGCGGTCAGCACCAGGGCCTGGGGCAACGGGTCGGTGTAGTGCAACAGGTTCTGGGGCACGCCGTCCTTGATGATCGGCTCCTTGCCGATGAACAGGCTGCCCATGCTGAAGATGAACAGGTTGACGCCATAGGAGAGCAGGCACAGCCCCATGACCACCTGGAAGGTCCGGGGCCGCAATACCAGCCAGACTCCGGAGGCGGCCAATACGCCGATTGCGATTGCGATGACTTCTTCCATCAGGCGGCTCCTGTTCCGGTGTGTGCCACGGGCTTGGGCTGCAGGCCCGGTTTATGGGCCCGCACCGACTGGTGGGCCAGGGCAGTGAGAATCAACAGGGTCGAACCGACCACCACGGCATACACGCCGATGTCGAAGAACAGGGCACTGGCCAGGTGGATATCCCCCAGCAGCGGCAGTTCGAAGTGCCAGGTGTGGGTGGTCAGGAAGGGGTAGCCGACCAGCATCGCCCCAAGGCCGGTGGTCGTGGCGAACAGCAGCCCGGTGCCCATCCAGCGCAATGGCCGCAGGCTCATCTGGGCCTCGACCCACTGGGTGCCGGCCACCATGTACTGCAGGATGAACGCCACCGACATCACCAACCCGGCGACGAAGCCACCTCCCGGCTGGTTGTGGCCGCGCATGAACAGGTAGAACGACACCACCAGGGCAATCGGCAGCAGCAGGCGCACCAGCACCGACGGCACCATCATGAAGCCCAGCGCGGTGTCGCTGGCATGCCGTGGGTTGACCAGGTCGGTGACCACGTCCGGCGCCAGCAGGCGCTGTTGCGCCGGCAACTGCATGCTTTCCTTCGGTGGTCGGAACCGCCGTAGCAGCGCGAATACGGCCAGGGCGACCGCCACCAGTACGGTGATTTCGCCCAGGGTATCGAAGCCGCGGAAATCCACCAGCATCACGTTCACCACATTGCTGCCGCCACCTTCAGGCAAGGCCCGGCTGAGGTAGAACGAGGAAATGTCGTTGGGGGTCTGGCGCGTCAGCATCGCATAGGACAGCAAGGCCATGCCGCCGCCTACCGCGATGGACAGCAACAGGTCGCGCAAACGGCGCACCCGCGCGCGTCGTTCGCTGTTGGGCAGGGGCGATGCGTCCTCGATCCGCCGGGGCAGCCAACGCAGGCCGAGCAGGATCAGCACCGTGGTCACCACCTCGACCACCAGTTGAGTCAAGGCCAGGTCGGGCGCCGAGAACCAGACAAAGGTAACGCAGGTCATCAGGCCGCAGACGCTGACCATGGTCAGGGCCGCGAGCCGGTGGTACTTGGCTTGCCAGGCCGCGCCCAGGGCGCAGGCGATTGCCAGCAACCACAGGGTGACGAAGACGATGGAGCCGGGAATCTTCGGCCGGTCGCCCCAGACCAGCGTGCCGTGCGACATCGGAATCAGTCCGGCCAACACCGCGACCAGCACCAGCAGGAACAGTTGCGCCTGCAGCCTCCGGGTACTGATTTTCCGTTCCAGCCGACGGCTCTGGCGCATCATCAGCACCAGGCTGCGTTCGAACAAGCGCTTGCCGCTGAGCCGGCCGATGAGGGGCGGTCGCTTGATCTGCCCGCGCTTGAGTTGCTGGCGCAGCAGCAGGTACAGCACGATGCCGCCGGACATTGCCACCAGGCTCATGATCATCGGCGCGTTCAGGCCATGCCAGATCGCCAGGCTGTACGAGGGCAGCGGGCCACCGAGCACCGGCAACGCGGCCGCGGCAAGCAGCGAACCGACCACCTGGGCCGGGAAGATTCCCACCAGCAGGCAGGTGAATACCAACAGCTCCACTGGCGCCCGCATCCAGCGCGGCGGTTCGTGGGGGGTATGGGGCAGGTCGGTGGCGGTGGGCCCGAAGAACACGTCCACGGTAAAGCGCAAGGAATAGGCGACGCTGAAGGTACCGGCAATGGTGGCGATGATTGGCAGCGACAGTTCGATCCAGGCCGTGGCGGAAATGAACACCGTCTCGGCGAAGAACATCTCCTTGGACAGGAAGCCGTTGAGCAATGGCACCCCGGCCATTGCCGCGCTGGCCACCATGGCCAGGGTGGCGGTGAACGGAATCAGCCGGACCAGGCCGCTGAGCTTACGGATATCCCGGGTGCCGCTTTCGTGGTCGATGATCCCGGCGGCCATGAACAACGAGGCCTTGAAGGTGGCGTGGTTGAGGATATGGAAGACCGCCGCCACGGCGGCCAGCGGACTGTTCAGGCCCAGCAGCAGGGTGATCAGCCCCAGGTGGCTGATGGTGGAATAGGCCAGCAGTCCCTTGAGGTCGTTCTGGAACATCGCGCAATAGGCGCCCAGCAGCAAGGTGCAGGCCCCCGCGCCGCCGACGATGTAGAACCACTCTTCGCTGCCCGACAACGACGGCCACAACCGTGCCAGCAGGAAAACCCCGGCCTTGACCATGGTCGCCGAGTGCAGGTAGGCCGATACCGGCGTGGGCGCGGCCATGGCGTGGGGCAGCCAGAAATGGAAGGGAAACTGAGCGCTTTTGCTCAGGGCGCCGATCAGGATCAGCGGCAAGAGAATGGGGTAGAGAGCGTGGTCACGGATGATATTGCCGGCGGCCAGGACCTTGTCCAGGTCGTAGCTGCCGACCACATGGCCGAGCAGCATCACTCCCGCCAGCAGGCACAGCCCGCCGGCCCCTGTCACCATCAAGGCCATGTAGGCGCCGCGCCGGGCATCGGCGCGGTGGTGCCAGTAGCCGATCAGCAGGAACGAGAACAGGCTGGTCAACTCCCAGAAAAACACGATCTGGATCAGGTTGCCGGAGATCACCAGTCCGAGCATGGCGCCCATGAACGCCAACAGGAATGCGAAGAAGCGCGGCACCGGATCATCCGGCGACATGTAATAGCGGGCATACAGCGAAACCAGCGTGCCGATACCCAGTACCAGCAGGGAAAACAGCCAGGCGAAACCGTCCAGGCGCAGCACGAAGTCCAGGCCCAGGCTGGGCAGCCATGAATAATGCTCACGGATCACGCCACCGTCGACGATCTGCGGATACAGCAGCGCCACCTGGACAGTACCGACCAGGGCCACCAGGCCAGCCAGCACCGATTCGGCGTTACGGGCGTTGTGCGGCAGCAGCGCCGCGACACAGCTGCCGATGAAGGGCAAAAGTAATAGAACTATCAGAGACATAGGCTTCTATTCGGCGGGTTCAGGTTGGGATCATACGTGGCGCATCCCGGATCACCAACCGCGAGGGTGTCGCAGAATCCTACAAGGTAGACGGAGTTTTCCTGTTTTGTGGTGTTTCAGCCTGGAAGCGGTGAGCGTTGCCAGGGTAGGCGCCTTGAAAAGAATCCGCACTCCGGCCCCGGAGTGCCTCATCCCCGTTCAATGATCGCCGGGGATGGTCCGAGCCTGGCGTAGAAGACGCTTGCGCCTTGGACAGGTCTTTCCGACGTTCGGGCGATGCCTCAACTCTCGCCCTCGGGCACCTCATCCACCACGACGGCATCCTTGTTCCGGGTCTTCAGTTCGCTGACGATCACCGCCGCCACGATCAGCCCGGCACCCACCAGCGCAATCGCCGGCAACCGCTCGCCCGCCAGGCGCCCGGCGATGCCGGCCCACACCGGTTCACCGGCGTAGATCAATGTGGCACGGGTAGGCGAGACGCTTCTCTGCGCCCAGTTCATCGCCACCTGGATCGCCGCGCTGGCCGCGCCCAACCCTACTGCACTGAACAGCAGGAACCAGGAAAAGTCCGGGATCGTTTCCTGGGTCGGTACTACCATCGAAAATGCCAGCACCGCCGTGCTCGCCAGTTGCACCACGGTAACGCGACGCACATCGACCTGGCCGGCGTAAGTGCTGATCAGGATGATTTCGGCGGCAATCGCGATGGCGCTGATGAGCGTGGCGATCTCTCCGGGGCTGAAGTTCAGCGAGGCACCGGCGGGGCCCGATACCAGCAAAAGCCCCGTGAACGCCAGCATGATGCCGATGCTGGGCATCAAGCCTGGCCTGCGGCCCAGCACCAGCCACTGCAACAGCGGCACGAAGGGAACATAGAGCGCGGTGATGAACGCCGACTGACTGCTGGGAATGCTTTGCAGGCCCACGGTCTGCAAGCCGTAGCCGAGCATGATCGCCACGCCGATGAAAGCGCCGGCCTTGAGTTCGAACAGAGTCAGGTCGCGCAGGTGACGCCAGGAGAACAAGGCGACGAATGCCGCCGCGGCGGCGAATCGCAGGCCGACGAAGAACATCGGGCCGCTGACCGTCATGGCGTGCTGGACCAGCAGGAAGGTCCCACCCCAGATCATGGTGATCAGCACCAGCACGCATTCAGCCTTGCTGAGCTGCAGGAAACGGGAGGGAGCCTGTGGGGAATTCACCGATGTCATGACCTTGCGCGCCAGTGGAGGCGGACGCACAATGCGTCCGAAAGTTGAGCAGTATAGTGCGCAACCCCATGGAACGAGCAATCCCAGTGCATAAAGATCACGGCCAGCGGGCATCCGTCCTGCAACACGTCAGCCAGAATGTCAGGCGCTTGCGCCATGCCGCGCAACTCAGCCAGACCGCGCTGGCGCAACTGTCCGGGGTGAGCCGGCGGATGCTGGTCGCCATCGAGGCCGGGGAAAAGAACGTCAGCCTGACCACTCTGGACCGGGTCGCCGAAGCCCTGGACGTCGCCTTCAGCGATCTGATCCAGGCCCCCGATGCCCGGGATCCCAGCCGGATCGATGAGTTGGCCTGGGCCGGCGCGATCCCCGGCAGCAAGGCCGTGCTCCTGGCCAAGGCCACGGCCACCCGTGAGGTGGAACTGTGGGAGTGGCGCCTGGAGCCCGGCGAGTCTTATCAGTCCGAGCCCGACAACGATGGCTGGAGCGAGCAACTCTACGTATTCGAGGGATGCCTGACGCTGCTGTTGGGCAGTGATGAACGCCGGATCGGTGCCGGTGAGTTTTTCATGTTCGCCAGCAACCAGCCCCATGCCTATCGAAACGATGGCCCGGTGGCGGCGAGATTCGTACGCAACGTGGTGATTTGACCCTGGAGATCGGTATGCACACAACGTTGGAGCGACAGGGGCGCGACCTCATCCGCGATGCCGAGATCCTGATCATTGGCGGCGGCCTGAGCGGTGCCATGCTGGCCGCGCAGTTACTGCGCCTGCCGGGCCGGCGCGAGGTGCTGATCGTCGAGCCGCGCAGTGAACTGGGCCGGGGCGAAGCCTACAGTGCCGTGGAACCGGGCCATACCTTGAACGGCAACGCGGCGCGCATGAGTGTCGACCCGGACAACGCCGATGACCTGACCCAATGGCTCACCGCGTTCATCGAAGCCGGCGGCTGGCCCGAGTCGGGCCTACAGCATGTGCCGATCAGCGAATTGTTCCCACCCCGGGGGATATTCGGCCTCTATGTGCAGCAGCGCCTGGCCGAGGCTCGCCAGTTGGGCGCACAAAACGGTTCGACTGCCGAGCACGTGCGCGGGGAGGCCGTGGACCTGCGGCTTGCCGACGATACCGTGATGGTGACGCTGGACGACGGCCAACTCTTGCGTGGCCGTTTCGCCGTGCTCGCCACCGGCATGTTTCCGGCGGCGCGCACTCCGCAGACCGAATCCAGCGGCTTGAATGCCGCAGCCCTGGATCCCTGGGATGTGGCCGCGATGCGCCAGCTCGACCCGCAGTCCACGGTGTTGATCATCGGCTCGGGACTGACCATGGTCGACGCCGTGGTCTCCCTGGAGCAGGCCGGGCACCGGGGGCCGATCGAAGTGTTTTCCCGGCATGGCCTGCTGCCCCACGTGCGCCGCCAGCCACCGGCCTGGGTGGATTTCCTCGCTGAAGATCACAGCCTGCGTTCGCCCCGCCAACTGATGCGGGCCCTGCGCGAGCAATGCCGTCAGGCCCAGGCCCTGGGGATCGATTGGCAAGCGCCGCTGGACACGGTGCGTGCGCATATCGGGCGTTTGTGGAACCAGGCCAGTGACGTGCAGCGCCGGCAGTTCGTGCGGCATGTCCGGCCATGGTGGGAGAGTCATCACCATCGTTCGCCGCCGTTGAGCGCGGAGCTGGTGGCGCGTTTGCATGGGGAAGGGCGATTGCGGATCCAGGCGGCGTCGTTCAAGGGGCTGGCGTCGTCTCCCGAGGGCACAGTGGGTATTCACATCCGCCACCGGGGACAAGCCGGCCTGACAGTGGTGCAGGGCGCGGCATTGATCAACTCCAGCGGTATTGAATATGACTGGCGCCGCGTGGCGCGACCGTTGCCGCAGCAGCTGCTGGCTCGCGGACTGATCCAGCCGGGGCCGTTGGCCCTGGGCATTGCCGCCCGGCCTGACGGTGCGGTGCTGGACGCCCAAGGAGCGCCCGCCCGGCGGCTGTTCGCCATGGGGCCGCCGTTGCGGGGGATGTGGTGGGAAAGCACTGCCGTGACCGACGTGGCGAGCCAGGCCAAGGCGCTGGCGGCGCGGTTGGTTGAGTTGCAAACCCAGGTTTGAGTTGAACACGGTCCCTTGTGGCGAGGGGATTTATTCCCGTTGGGTCGCGCAGCGGCCCCAAATTTAGCCTGACACACCAAGGACGCATTTTTAGGAGCGCTTTGCACCCCAACGGGGATAAATCCCCTCGCCACACGGTTAACCATGTCTCCGGACCAAACAGGGGGGACTGAAGTCAGGGGTTATAGCTCGCTGACCTTCACCCAACGCTGCTCCCGCGCCGCCACCCGAATCGCCGCCGCCAGCCGCTCCACTTCCCAGGCCTCGTCGAAGTCAGTGCCGCTGCCGCCTTCGCCGGCCAGCGTCATGATCAGTTCCTGCACTTCCAGCGTCTTCAATTCGTTGTAGCCCAACTGGTGTCCGGCGGCCGGGCTGAATGCGGCATAGCCGGGCAAGTCCGGGCCGGCCAGCAGGCGCTGGAAGCCTGGCTGGCCGACGCGACACAGGCGCAGTTCATTGAGTCGCTCCTGATCGAATGCCAGCGTGCCGAGGGTGCCGCTGATCTCGAAGCTCAGGTGGTTCTTGTAGCCATGTTTGAGCCAACTGCTGCTCACCGTGCCTCGGGCGCCATTGGCGAAGCGCAGCAGTGCGTGGACGTGGTCGTCCACCGCGATGGCCCGTTGTTCGGCATTGCCGGCGCTGGCAGGGCGCTGGTGGTGCACGGTCTGGCTGTCGGCGCACACGGCCTCGACATCGCCCAACAAGTGCCGGGCCATGGCCAGCAAGTGGCTGCCCAGGTCTGCCAGTGCGCCACCGGCGTGGGCCGCTTCGCAACGCCATGACCACGGCGAGGTCGGGTCGGCCATGAAGTCTTCGCTGAACTCACCCTGGAAGCTGATGATCTGTCCCAGCTCGCCGCGCTGGATCATGTCCCGGGCCAGCCCGATGATCGGATTGTGCTGGTAGTTGTAGCCGACCCGCGTCACCACCCCTGCGGCCTTGGCCGCCTGGCGCATCTGCTCGGCCTGTTCCAGGGACACCGCCAGGGGCTTTTCACAATAGACCGGCTTGCCCGCCGCCAACGCCGCCATGGCCATCGGGAAGTGCAGGTGGTTGGGTGTGGTAATGGCGATCAGGTGAACCTTCGGGTCGTCGATCAGCCGCTGCCAGTGGCTGTGGGCCGTCTCGAACCCCCAACTCTGGGCGCACTGCCGGGCACGCTGTGGATCGGCGTCGGCCAGGGCCGCGAGTGTCAGGTTCAGGGGGAGGTCGAACACTGCCTTGGCATTGTGGAACGCCAAGGCATGGGCACGGCCCATGAAGCCGGTGCCAATCAGACCGATGCCGAGTTCGCGCATGAGAAAGAGCCCTTTGAATTGTTATTTTCAGAAGGGTTCTTTATGGAATAAATATTCTCAAATTGCAAATTCTGGAATAAATATTCATTTGTGCGATTGCAGAGGACTCCTTGTGGGAGCGAGCTTGCTCGCGATAGCGGTGGGTCAGCAGTACTGGTGTGACTGATGCGACGCCATCGCGAGCATGCTCGCTCCCACAGGGTTTCTCACAGGTCTTGCATGGCGCTCGCTATCAGGACAGGAACCCACCATCCACATTCAACGCCACACCTGTGGTGTAGCTCGACGCATCGCTGGCCAGGTACAGCACCGCGCCGGCCATTTCGCTCGGGTCGGCCACGCGCTTGAGGGGGATCTGCGCCAGGGCGGTTTTCAGGATGGCGTCGTTCTTGACCAGTGCCGAGGCGAACTTGGTGTCGGTCAGGCCCGGCAGCAGGGCGTTGCAACGGATGCCGAATTGCGCGCATTCCTTGGCGAAGACCTTGGTCATGTTGATCACCGCCGCCTTGGTCACCGAATAGATGCCCTGGAAGATGCCCGGGGAAATGCCATTGATCGACGCGACGTTGATGATGCTGCCGCCACCGTTCTCGCGCATCAGCTTGCCGGCTTCCACCGACATGAAGAAATAGCCGCGGATATTCACATCGACGGTTTTCTGGAACGCACCCAGGTCGGTGTCCAGCACGTTGCAGAACTGCGGGTTGGTGGCCGCGTTGTTCACCAGGATGTCCAGGCGCCCGAACTGTTCGCGGATGCCGGCGAACACCTGGCTGATCTGTTCCATTTCACCGATGTGGCAGGCGATGGCGGTGGCCTTGCCGCCAGCGGCGATGATCGCATCGGCGACGTGCTGGCAACCGTCGAGCTTGCGGCTGGAAACGATCACATGGGCGCCTTGCTGGGCCAGCAGTTTGGCGATGGCTTCGCCGATGCCACGGCTGGCGCCGGAAACGAAGGCGATTTTACCGTCGAGGTCGAACAACTGGGTCTTGGACATGCTGTTTCCTTGTTATAGGTGCGCTCAGAGCGTGGATTTTTTGATGACTTGCAGGCTCATCTGCTCCAGCAGCGCGTTCATCTGAACGAACTGCGCGAAGCGTTTGTCCTGGGTCTGGCCGTGGAAATAGCGGTAGTAGATCTGCTGGACGATGCCGGCTAGGCGGAACAGGCCGTAGGTGTAGTAGAAGTCGAAGTTGTCGATGCGCATCCCGGCGCGCTCGGCGTAGTAATCGACGAATGCCCGGCGGGTCAGCATGCCTGGGGCGTGGCTGGGCTGGCGGCGCATCAGTTGCACGGGCGCCGGGTCGCCGGCTTCGATCCAGTAGGCCAGGCTGTTGCCCAGGTCCATCAACGGGTCGCCGATGGTAGTCAGCTCCCAATCCAGTACACCGATGATCTGCATCGGGTTGTCCGGATCGAGGATGACGTTGTCGAAGCGGTAATCGTTGTGGACGATGCTCGACGTCGGATGGTCGGCAGGCATCTTGTCGTTGAGCCAGGCCTTGACCGCCTCCCATTTCGGCGCGTCGGGCGTCAGGGCTTTTTCATAACGATCGCTCCAGCCCCGGATCTGCCGCGCCACGTAGCCTTCGGGCTTGCCCAGGTCCGCCAGGCCGCAGGCCTGATAGTCGACCCGATGCAGTTCCACCAGCCGATCGATGAAGCTTTTGCACAGCGCCTCGGTCCGGGCGGCGTCGAAACCCAGTTCCGGCGGCAGGTCGGAACGCAGGATGATGCCCTTGACCCGTTCCATCACATAGAACTCGGCGCCTATTACCGATTCGTCGGTGCAATGCACGTAGGCTTTCGGGCAATACGGGAAGCCGTCGCGCAATTGATTGAGGATACGGAACTCACGGCCCATGTCATGGGCGGATTTGGCCTTGTGGCCGAACGGCGGGCGACGCAGGACGAATTCCTGTTCGGGGTATTCCAGCAGGTAGGTCAGGTTCGATGCGCCACCGGGAAACTGGCTGATCCGTGGCAGGCCGGTGAGGCCGGGAATGTGGGCCTTGAGGTACGGGTCGATCAGATTGGCATCGAGTTCTTCACCGTCGCGCACGCGGGTGGACTGATCTGTAAACGCCATGCTTATCCCTTCTGCTTATTTTGGAGGCCATCGATCATTGGCTAATCTAATGGCGCGTGGGAGGCGTCACAAGCACGCCAGGGTCTTATAGGTTAGCGTGTTGCCGGATAATCAGCGGGCTTGATGCATGGCGGCGTGCGCCTCGGAAGCTGGCGAGCTATGGTTTCGGGACAGTCGCTGTCAAAGGAGCCACCGCGATGGGATGTCCGCAAGTCTGTGCGACCGCAACCCTGCAATGCAGCTTCGGCGCAGCCCCGGCGGTGCTCAATGTGCTGCCGGTCAATCGCCTGCTGACCGGCGGGATGCCGGCGGCCAATATCATGGACCACATCCCGCTGGTGAATATCACCACGTTTGGCATGTGCATGAGCCTGGCGAACCCGACCGTGGCCGCCGCCACCGCGGCGGCACTCGGCGTACTGACCCCCATGCCGTGCATTCCCGCCACTGCCACCCCGTGGATCCCTGGCGGCGCCCCGACCCTGTTGCTGGGCAACATGCCGGCCATCGATGCCAATAGCACCTTGATGTGCACCTGGGCCGGGGTGATCAAGATCGTTGTACCAGGGCAGGTGCAGATGTTGATTCCCTGATGGGCAATCCAGCAGGCATTGCACCGCCCCTGTGGAAGCGAGCTTGCTCGCGATAGCGGTGGGTCAGTGGGTGATGAGGTTGATTGTGAGGCCGTCATCGCGAGCAAGCTCGCGCTCACTGGGGGTAAGACAATCGTCACGCCTGGGCCGGATCGTTCCAGCGCCTGAACCACCAGCGCAGCCGGGAGATCGGCTTGCCGTCGGCATCCAGCGGCCGGCCATCCTCGGCATAGGCTTGCGCCGGCTCCAGCAGTTGGCCATTGAGGTAGCGGGCCTCGACTGCCGGATTGCCATTGGGGTGCATTCGCCGATAACGACCGTCACGCACCCCGTCGCGATAGAACTCGGCTTCGGCCAGTTGCCCATCGGGAAAGTAATTGTTCGCTTCGCCGTGCAGCAACCCGCGACGGTAGCTGGCCTGGCGCTGCAACCCGCCTTCGGCGGCGTAGAAGCTCGCCACGCCTTGCAACCTGCCATTCACGAAGGGCAGCACCGCCGACACCTTGCCATTGGGGTGATACAGCGTGCTGCTGCCTTGCAGTTCACCCTGGCTGTAGTTGAGCCTGGCCTGCGGACGTTGGGCTTCTTCGATCTTGAGCATGCCGTCGAGGCGGCCATCGACCAGTTGCCCCTGCAGTTGGCTGTCGTCTCGCTCCAGGTCCAGTTTTTTCGAAGCCATCGACACTCCTGTCAGTTGACCTTCACCAGGCCACCCTTGATCGTCAGCATGCCACCGCCATCCACGGTCTGTTCGGCCGCCGCCTTGTTCACCAGGCTGATGCCGGCATCGTTGGTCAGGGTGGTGCCGGCCTTGTTTTCCAGCGACGTACCGGCCTGATTGCTCAAGGCCGTGCCGGCCTTCTGGCTGATGGAGGTGCTGGCCTGGGCGGCCAGGTCGGCGCCGCTCTTGATGGCGAAACTGCCGCCGCTTTGCAGGGTCAGGGTGCCGCTGACCTTGATGGTCAGGTTACCGTCCACCGTCAGGTCGTAGTTGCCGCTGACCTTGTGCGCGTAGTTGCCCCCGGTGCTGTGGTTCTGGTCCGAGCCCACGGTCACGGTGCGGGTGTCCTTCACATCCAGGCTGTCGCTGCCGGTCTGGATGGTCACGCTGCGCTTGCCTTTCTCCAGGGTGACGGTCTCGTCGCCATCCTTGACGGTGCGGGTACGGGCGTTCTGTACCGTGAGGGTTTCGTCATGGCCGACGGTGGCGGTGGTGTCGTTGAGCACGTTGATGTTGAAGTCTTTCTGGGCCTGGAGAAATACCTCTTCGGCGTCCTTCTTGTCTTCGAAACGCAGCTCGTTGAAACCGCCGCCGCCCTTGGAGGAATTGGTCTTGATTCCGGACTGGGTCTGGTTCGCCGGCAATGCGTAGGGCAGGGCGTTGTCGCCGTTGTAGACGCAGCCGGTCACCAGCGGACGGTCCGGGTCGCCGTCGATGAAGGTCACGATCACTTCCTGGCCGATGCGCGGCACGAACTGCATGCCGAACCCCTTGCCGCTCCAGGGCAGCACGACGCGCACCCAGCAGGACGAGGTTTCGTCGTTCTTGCCGGTGCGGTCCCAGGGGAATTGCAACTTGATCCGCCCGTATTCGTCGGTCCAGATTTCTTCGCCGGCCTTGCCCACCACCAGCGCCGTCTGGGTATGCATGCGCGGTTTTGGCGTGATGCGGGCCGGCCGATACGCCGTGGCCTTGGGAATCGCTTCGAAGCGGTTGCGATAGCTGTCGTGGCTGCCTTCGTGGCTGACCGAGGTCACGACCCAGTCGATGTTCAATGTCGAGTCATCATGGCCGGCGAGGGTGAACCAATACCCCGGCACCAGCCAACGGCAATCGCTTTCACCGACAAAACGCTTCTCCTGGCTGCGCAGGCCGTCCACCCGCTGCTTGGTCAGGGCATCGCCCTGGGCCTTGGCGGTATAGCCGCCCGGATGTTCATACATCGAGTTCGGCCCAGCCACGGCTTCGGCCTGGCTGAAGAGCGACATTGTCGGCGTGGTGAACTCGTAATCGGTCGCCTGGTAAACCCCGGCCACTGCCTGCAGGCACACTTGCCCCGAGCGAATGCCATGCAGTTCCCGAGCGCCCATTTTCTGCCCGAGATAGTTCACCGTTGGTCCATTGGGAATCGGCGCGAAGGCGTCGTTGCTGTCGGCCAGTACCAGGGTGTGCTTGCTGTCCTCGTGGCTGAAGAACCAGAAGATCCCGTCTTCCTCCATCAAGCGTGAAACGAAGGCCAGATCGGTTTCGCCGTATTGCACGCAGTACTCACGCGGGGTGTAGCTGCCGGTGAGCTTGAGCTGGAAGTCGGTGAAACCATGGGCCTTGAAAATCGTGGTGACGATGTCCGAGGTAGCCAGGTTCTGGAACACGCGGTTGTTGCTGGCCAGGCCCAGCCACCAGAGCCATGGGCGCAGCAGGAGTTGATAACGCTCTGCGGTGGCGTCGGCGGGGAGCTGACGGATCTCGGCGACCAGCCAATCCATCGGGCGCAACAGCGCGTCCTTGTGCAGGGTGGTGGTGACGTGGCTGGCGACCGCGCTGGCGAGTGTCAGCGGGGCGCCATCGACGACGCCATTGAGGATATGCAAGCCCAGGGCATTGAGGCTTTCTTCGCCGGACAGTGATTCAGGGTACAGCGCCGAGAGCGAGGCGGCGGTGAGGGATAGGGTCGTGTTGCTGTCGGTGGAGCGGGCCATTGGACATCCTCAGGTAAAAGTCGAGGTCACACTTACCATTTGAATGTTCCACCTTTTGAATGGATCGCTGCCTGATTGTCACTGACCCATCCTCCCATCTCGTTATCGTTTCCATAGGTGTAGCTGTACATCAATACCGAGTTTTCAACATAGGGCGACAATTGCGGACCACAGAGTGGGCAGGGACTGAGTTCGATATAAATGCGGGTAACGAAATTACTGTAATCACCGTCGGGAAGCGTGACGCTATTTATTGCTTGGACCAACGCGCTGATCTCCGCGTGTCCTCGTAATGTCGTGACAACTTTTTTGGTTGTCGTAGTGTAGTTTCCAAGCAAATCCAGTTTTAACGCGCTGTCGCCGAACTTGTACATCAATAGGCCTCGAGCGGCATCGAAATGTTCGATTAGCGCGAAGCAGGTTCCATGAGATGCTCCCGAACCAGCCAAGGCCCGGCGATTGGAGGAGGATTCGTGACAGATACTGGCCAAGTCGGGAATGGTGCCGCCATTAGTAGCCTGATTGGCTGCCAGCCATGAGGCATATAAAGGGTTTGCCCCAGTCATCGCAATATTGCCGCCAGAGTAGCGACCCACTTTATGCACTTCCGTCATGTAAATCTCCTTTTCGAACAGCCCATTCAGAGATGCGAGGCCAAGCGCGCCCCATGCCAACGACGCATGACTCAAAGATTCTTCGTGTTGTACATGACACTTGAATGCCAACCGGTGACGCCGAAGGATAGGCTGTACGCCCACGGCGTAAGCCAGCTCCAGGGTCGTCCGCTCCAGCCTGACAGACCTCCCGCATTCAAGATGTCGTCGACGATGGTGTGGCAGTTGTAGGCGTCGTTATAACGATTTCCATCAAATTCTTTATACGTCAGTGTCTTTGACGAAAGAGCCGTGATCCTATTGGTCATTTTTTCGATATTGCTTTTGCTGACTTTTTTTGTGAAGAACCACAAATCCAGCGTTTTTGATTCGCTTAAATCTGTCGTCAATACACCTTCAGGGTCCAGTTCGCCCTCCATCACAATTCCGACTGAGTAAAATTGCGTTTTAGGCCCAGAGGTATGCCAAAGTATCAAGCCCGCATGGCCCGGATAGTACTTTCCACCAGATATCGGATTGAGGCGCGAAACCAGATCAATCATCACTGTTGTCCTCCAGCCATCGTCGGAAGCCAAAGTGATGAGTTTTTCCGTCGTGACTGACTTCCCGCTGGTCACCAGTTTTTTTACTTCGTTATGAACGGTATTGTCTGTCCAGCGCGGCTCCAGCTTTTTTGCCTGACCCGATGAACCACCAGAAAGGAATTTACCCACGATCTGCTCCAATCGCTTCTGTTTAATATTTTTTGGTGTACAGCATCACTCCAACACCCACTCCGCCAACTTCCCCGTCACCTGTGTCATCAACACATTCTCGACATCCCGTGCCCCGGCCGCGCTGCACTTGGCGAGTACGGCCTTGACGATCCCCGCGTCGAACTCGAACTGCTTGCCGGTCGCGGCCTTGTAGCGCCCGCGCAATTTCTCCAGCTTCGCCAGCACAATCCCCTCCAGCGTCGCCTCATCCAGGGGCCGGTATGCCACCACCGTCATGCGCGCCAAAAACGCAGGGCGAAACGCTTGCAGCAGGACTTTGTGCAGGGCTTCGTTGAAGGCATCGGTGCCCAGTTGCGCGGCGGGCGTATCCAGCAGCAGTTCGGCGCCGACGTTGCTGGTGGCGAGCATCACGGTGTTCTTGAAATCCACCACCAGCCCGGTGCCGTCTTCCATCAGGCCTTTGTCGAAGACGTTGTAGAAGGCTTCGAGCACATCGGGGTGGGCTTTTTCGATTTCATCCAGCAACACCACGGAATAGGGTTTGCGTCGCACCGCTTCGGTGAGCACGCCGCCGCTGCCGTATCCGACATAGCCGGGCGGGGCGCCCTTGAGCTGGCTGACGGTGTGGGCTTCCTGGTATTCCGAGAGGTTGATGCTGATCAGGTTGCGTTCGCCGCCATACAAGGCATCGGCCAGGGCGTAGGCGGTTTCGGTCTTGCCCACGCCGGTGGGGCCGACAAGCAGGAACACGCCGACTGGTTTTTGCGGGTCGGTGAGGCCGGCGCGGTAGGCTTGCAGGCGTTGGGCGATGGTATCGAGCGCGGTGCCCTGGCCCATCACCCGCAGCCCCATGCGCTGGCCGAGGGTGCGCACGGCATGGGCTTCGTCGGCGAGCATCTTGCCCACCGGGATGCCGGTCCAGCCGGCGATCACGGCGGCGACGGTCTTGCTGTCCACTTGCTCCGGCACCAGGGGATCGTCCTGGCGGATGGCATCGAGACCGGCCTCCAGGCGCAGCAGTTCGGCGGCCAGGTGGTCGATGCGATTGTCGACTTCGATGTCGGGCTTTTCGCTGTCGGCGCGTTCGCTCAAGGCCAGCAGTTCGCGGCGGGTGTCGAGCAGTTCGCGCACCGCTTCGCGCTCTTCGCCCCAACGGGTCTCCAGCTCGCGGATGGCCTGCACGTTGCTGGCGGATTCATCTTCCAGCAGGGTGATGCGTTCGCGGTGATCCAGGCCGGTGGCCTGTTCCCGGCGCAGGCGTTCGAGCTCGTCCTTGAGGCTGTTTTGGCGGTGGCGCAGGCTTTCCAGGGGCGGCGGCACGTCGTGTTGGCCGAGGGCGACCCGGGCGCAGGCGGTGTCGAGCACGCTGATGGCCTTGTCCGGTAGTTGACGGCCGGAGATGTAGCGGTGCGACAGCTTCACCGCTTCATGAATGGCGGCATCGAGCACTTGCACGCCATGGTGCTGTTCCAGTTTGGCGGCCACGCCACGGAGCATTTCCACGGCGGTCACTTCGTCCGGCTCCTCGACTTGCACCAGTTGGAAGCGACGGGCCAGGGCCGGGTCTTTCTCGAAATATTTCTTGTATTCCAGCCAGGTGGTGGCGGCCAGGGTGCGCAGTTCGCCCCGGGCCAGGGCTGGTTTGAGCAGGTTGGCGGCGTCGCTGCCGCCCTCTGCGCCGCCAGCGCCGATCAGGGTGTGGGCTTCGTCGATGAACAGGATGATGGGTTTTTCCGCGCTGCGGACCGCGTCGATCACCCCCTTGAGGCGCTGCTCGAACTCACCCTTGACGCCGGCGCCGGCCTGCAGCAGACCGAGGTCGAGGACCCGCAGCGTGACCTCCTGCAAGGATGGCGGCACATCCCCCGCAGCGATGCGCAAGGCCAGGCCCTCCACCACGGCGGTCTTGCCCACGCCCGGCGCGCCCACCAGGATCGGGTTGTTCTGCCGACGTCGCAGCAGAATGTCGATGCACTGGCGAATCTCGCCGTCGCGCCCGACGATGGGGTCGATGCGTCCATCGCGGGCGTCGGCAGTCAGGTCCTGGGTGTACTGGTCCAGTACAGGGTCCTGTTTGCGGGACGCCTCACCGGGGTTGGCCGGGCGTGCGCCGCCGGTATGCTCCCGGGAGTTCTCGGTCCATTCCAGCCAGTGCGTACGCAAGGCTTCCTTGGGAATGCGCAGCAACGACGAGGCGCTGTTGAGCAGCAGGCTGCGGCGCTCGTCGCGGTCCAGCAGGGCCAGCAGCAACAGCCCGGAGCGGATGCCGTCCAGGCCCAACACGCTGGCCTGGACCACGGCGTCCTCCAGCAGCCCGATGGTTTGCGCCGACAGGGCAGGAGTGCGGGTGCTGCCGGATTTGAACAGGTCCAGGGCCTTGTTGATTTCCGCCGCCACCGCATCGCGCTCCAGGCCGAAGCGCGGCAACAGGCAAGCGAAATCGCCCCCTTCGATGTCGAGCAGTTCCAGAAGCAGGTGTTCGATTTCCACGTAATGATGGCTGCGCTGCAGACAGCGCTGCGCGGCCCGTTCCAGGGCGCGACGGTTGTCCGGGTTGAGGCGTCCGATCAGGCTGGCCAGTTCCATTTCAGGCGATCTCCGGCTGGCGAAGGCGGGTTTCGATCCGTTGTACGGTCAGGCTGGGCCTGCGTTGCAGGCCGCCATTCCAGCTCAGGCGTGGCGGTACCTGATGGCCCAGTTGCAGTGGGCTGGCGCCACGGACCAGCAACACCAGCGTGCAGTCCAGGTCGGGACCGAAATACAGGGCATAGAGGCTGGCGAGCAGCGGATGGGTTTCGCCGTCGGGCAGCAAGCCGTTGGCCTGGGTCGTGCTCAGCGGTCCGAGGGTCAGGCGCACGCCGGCATGTTCATCCCAGACCCGCGTACCGGCCACTGCGCTGCGTCCCAGGCACAGGTTGCGGCCACCTGCTTGCAGGCGGCTGCGACTGGCGGCCGGGATTTGCCGCCAGCCACCTTCGTACGCGCTCAGTTCCACCGGCAACCCCAACTGCTCGCGGACGATCGCCGCGAAGCCGGCCAGGGAGCGTCGGCCATCGGCGTACAGGGCTGTGCAGGCCAGCACGGCAGAGTCGGGCGCAGCCTGGCGTTCCTGCAGGGCCTTGGGCAGCAGGCCGGTCAGTGCCCGCAGTTGTGCCTGGACGGCGGACGCCCCCGGGGCGGTGAAGCCCAGGGCGATGCGGTGCTTGCGCATGACCTTGTAGAGCAGGCTGAGCAAGCGATGCTGGAACAGGTCGAGAAATTGCGCTGGTGCGTGATCCCGGGCACGCGCCCGTTGTTGCAGCCATTCCTGATAGGCATAGGGCAATGGACCGTCGGGACCGCCGAGACCGAAGATCGGCGTGCTCAGCACTGGCGCCTGGCCGGATTCCTGGCTCAGGCTTTCGACCTCACTGGCGGCGAACAGTGGCGTCAATGGGCCGCGCAGGCGCAGGGCTTCGGCGTGGGGCGCGGTGCCGCTGCCCAGGGATTCGGCCTGGGGGTGCTCGCGCTCGAGCAACAGCAATGCCTGGAGCCATTCGAAGCGCTGCGGATCGCGCCGCAGTCGCTGGCTGAGGTTCAGAGACTCAGGGGTTTGCCGGCCTGGGGTTGCCATGTCTTCACCTCCCTGTCGGACTGGACCAGGACCGTGCGCACGAAGCGGTTGGCGGTGGCATACAGTGAGAAGAACTGCGCCAGTACGCCGGAAAACAGTACGGCGCTGCTGCCGACGAAATGCTGCGGATCCAGTTGCAGGCGTACCTCCAGGCCGTTGCGCCAGCCACGCCAGGCATCTTCGCCCACATGGGCGATCACCCGCTCGCAGGCCAGCCCCAGCACGCCTTCGATCTGGCGCCGGGCGCTGGCTTCGTCCCGCAGGTTGTGCAGTTCGAGGATCTCGCGCAGCGCATCCAGCGCCTGGGGACCTTCCACCAGTGAAAGATGATTGAGGGTCAGTTGGGACACCAGCCGCCAGCGCGACTCACCGTCCAGGCGCGGCAGGCTCTGGGGGCTGGGCGGGTTGCGCAGGCGGGCCCAGGCCACCGGGCCGGGACGCTCGAAACCCAGCGGCGTGCCGGCCGGCAGGCTCTGGGCCAGGTGCCGGTTGGTGCACAGCAACTCGGCGGTCAGGCTGTAGTCCCGGGGATCGCTCAGGGGATCGAGCTGGGTGTCCACCAGGCTGACCATCAGGTCGGTGCCCAGCCGGTTCGGGCTCATGCCACTGACCCGACGCGCATGCCAGTAACAGGCCTGGTCGTTGCCGTGCTGGCTGCCGTAATAGGCCGGCACCCTGCGCACGCCCTGGCTGGAACTGGCCCGCATGGCGCGGATGCTGTGGATCTCGACGCTGTTTTCGCGATGACTGTCGGCCACCAGCCGGTATTCGCTGCGGGTGCCGTCCGGGCGCAATGGTTCGCTGGTCCTGGGAAACAGGTTGATCACCGGCGCGCAGCCCAGGGCGATGTCGCTGGCCTGGAGCGGCAGGCGACTGACGGGGGCGCGGTCGAAAACGATATAGAGATACAGGGACGGTTGGTCGCTGGTGGCGCCCGCCAATGGCAGGTCGAAGAAGCCGAACTTGTCGGGGAAGGCGAAATATTCGGCCAGCAATCGCATGCCCGGGTGCACACCGTCCTCGTCCGGCAGCAGGGCTTCGTCGCTGGCGAAACCGACGATCCGGGGCAAGCCCGCCAGCGGTTCCGGCACGCTGCCCGGAGCGCCGGCCAGGACCTTGACCGCATGGGCGCCGAGCAGGTCGTACAGCCAGGCGTTGATCATCGGTGAAGCCGCCAGGTGCACCCGCAGTTCATCGATCCCCAGCGTCGCCCATGAGCGTTCCCCCAGGCACCGCAGCTCCAGGCGCAAGGCCGAGCGTGCCTGTACCACACCGGTCAGCGCCTGGGCCTCATCGCTGCCCAGCAGCACGGCTTCGCAGATTTGCAGCGGCCACAGGTGCACTGCGGCGGTGGTACGCAAGTGAATGCTCTGGCCTTTGTCCGTGGTCACGAACAGGGGCGTATCCCGGGGCAGGGGATAGCCCTCGTCGAGGTTGCCTTTGCTCGGGTCGGGCTCGAACTGCACGATCGCGCAGGACGGCAGCGGGCGCATGGCCAGGGGGTACAACTGTTCGAGCAAGGCATCGCTGAACTCGGCATAGTCGTCATCCAGCCTGCGTTGCAACCGTGCAGCGAGCAATGCGAAACCTTCCAGCAGCCGTTCGACGTGGGGGTCCGGGCATTCACCGGGAGACAGCTCCAGGCGCCGGGCAACCTTGGGGTAGCGTTCGGCGAACAGGCTGCCGGCATGTCGCAGCCAGGTCAGTTCACGCTGGTAATAGTCCAGCAGTTGCGGGTCAATCGAGTCGCTCATGTCGTACCTCAAGGCCGTCGCCGGCGTGCTCGATGACAAAGGCTACGGGCCAGGAGCGCGAGTCGCCGCGCAGTTCCCCCAGCAGCCGGATGCTCAATTGCTGCGGATGGCCGGGTACGGGGATGACCTGGACCTCGCCCAGTTGCAGGCGAGGCTCGAAGCAGGTGATGGCCTGGCGGATTTCCCGGGTCAACAGGCGACGGTCATCGCTGCGCTGCTGCTGCAACGCGGTCCAGTCGGCGATGCCGTAGTCCAGGATGCTCGGCGGTTCGGTCAGGGCCCGGGGGCCGCGGCGGGTGTTGAACAGACGGTGCAGTTCGGCGTGGACCGAGTCTTGCAATGCCTGGCGGTCGAACACCCGGCCATGTTCCTCCGGCAGGTCGGCCAGGCGTTCGAACAACGGCGGGCGAAATCCCTGGCCAGCCATGGCGCGGCTCCGTCACTTGCTCATCTTGTTGGCGGCCAGGTCCCAGGTGGTGCCCGCCGTGCCTTCCTTGGTGCCGTCGTCTTTCTGGGCGGTGAGCTCCCATTTGATCTTGGTGAAGTTCAGCGACAGGGTCTCCACTGGCTTGCCGCCCGTGCCGCCGCTGACACTGACGTTGGACAGTACGACGTTGGACAGGGTGTAGACGATGAAGGGCATGATCTGGCCGCTGCCTTCGGCGGCGTTGCGGCCAATGGTGATGACGGCTTGCGGGATCGGTTTGCCGGCGCAGCAATACTCGTTGAGCGAGGGGGTGGAGCTGTCGATGAACTTGGTCAGGGTGAATTCCCCGACATGGGGTCTGCCGGAGGTCCGCTCCGAGTTGCTGACGTCGTTGGTGACTTGCATCGCCACGTTGTGGCTGTAGGACATGACTTCGATCTTGTCCGTGAAACCCTCCAGCAGGCTGTCGCCCTTGATGTCGCCGCCGAGGTCGAGAATGATTGCATCCATTGTGTTGAACTCCTGAAAAAGACAAAGGGGTGGTGGTGCCCGATACCGTTAGAACGACCGCCGAAGCTGTGGCGAGGGGATAAATCCCCTCGCCACAAAAGCTCGCTCGCCACAGGATTCCCGGGTCAGGCAGCGACCGGCGGCGGCAGGGTCGCGACCAGGCGGATCGAGGCGGTCAGCTCCTCGAGCTGGAAGTGCGGCCGCAGGAACACCGTGGCCTTGTAGGCCCCGGGCTTGCCGGCCACCTCGGTCACGTCCACCCGTGCTTCGCGCAGGGGGTACTGCGCCTTGATCTCTTGCGGCGCGTTGTCGTTGATCAGCACATAGTCGGCGATCCAGTTGTTGAGGTAGGTCTGCACGTTGTCGCGGGTCATGAAGCTGCCGACCTTGTCGCGCATGATGACCTTCAGGTAATGGGCAAAACGCGAGGCCGCGAGGACGTACGGCAACATCGCCGAGATCCGCGCGTTGGCGTTGGCTTCGTTGGTGTTGTAGACCTTGGCCTTGTTGGTGGTCTGGCCACCGAAGAACACCGCGATGTCGCTGTTTTTCTTGTGGCACAGGGCAATGAAGCCGAGGTCGTTGAGCTCTTTCTCGCGGCGGTCGGTAATCGCCACTTCGGTCGGGCACTTGAGGGAAAGGTCCCCGGAACTGGTGCGGAAGGTATGGGCCGGCAGGCCTTCGACCGCGCCACCGCCCTCGGCGCCGCGAATCGCCGCGCACCAGCCGTACTTGGCGAAGGCTTCGGTGATGCGTTGCGACAGCGCCCAGGCGGCATTGCCCCACAGGTATTTGCTGTGGTCGGTGCCGTTGACGTCCTCGACGTAGTTGATGCCTTCCACCGGCAGGGTGTCCGGGCCGTAGGGCAGGCGCAGCAGGAAGTGCGGCAGCACCAGGGACACGTAGCGCGAGTCTTCGCTTTCACGGAAGGCGCGCCATTTGATCAGTTCCTGGCTCTCGAAGATCTTCGACAGGTCCCTGGGTACCGCCAGTTCGGTGAAGCTGCTCATGTCGAACAGGCGCGGGCTGGCCGCGGCAATGAACGGTGCGTGCGCCGCGGCGGCGACGTTCGACAGTTTTTCCAGCAGGCCGATGTCCTGCGGGTGCCGGCCAAAGGTGTAGTCGCCCACCAGCAGGCTGAACGGGTGCCCGCCGAAGGTACCGTATTCTTCCTCGTAGATTTTCTTGAACAGGGCGCTCTGGTCGAATTCGACGGCTTTTTCCAGGTCGTTCTGCAGCTCTTTCTGGGTCACGTTGAGCAGGCGCAACTTGAGGCGGGTGCTGGTCTCGGTGTTCTGCACCAGCATGTGCAGGCCACGCCAGGATGCCTCGAGTTTCTGAAGTTCCGGGTGGTGCAGCACTTCGTTGAGCTGGGCACTGATCAGCTGGTCGATCTGGCTGATGCGGTCGTTGATCATGGCCACGGTGTCCTTGTCGATGGCCATGCCTTCGTCGAGGACCTGGGTGGCGAATTCGGCCAGCATGTCGCGGGCGTAGTCCTGCTGGCTGTCATCGTGGGCCATGCGGCCTTCGGCGATGATCTTGTCCAGCAGCGACAGGGTCTGGGTCGTGCTCTCGCTGGTTTGAGCGCTGGATGAAGCGGGCATGGCGTTATCTCCCTTGAGTGATGGGCACGATCAGGCCTTGGGTTCGTCGGCCGGGGCCGGGTCATCGTTGGCGGCCACGGTGGGCAGCTCCTGCGGTGCTGCGTCCTGGGGCCGGGCCGACTTGATCTCTTGCAGGCCCTCGGTGTTGGCGATGACGTCGCGCAGCAGCTTGTCCAGGTCATCGTTGCCATCGAGCTTGGTCAGCAGGTCGCGCAGGCGCTGGCGGGCTTCGAACAGCCGGCGCAGAGGCGTGATCTGCTCCACGACCTTGACCGGGTCGAAATCGTCGATGTGGCGGAACTTGAGTTCGATGTTCAGCTTGCTGTCGTCGCCGCTCAGGGTGTTGTTCACCTGGAGCGTGGCGCGGGGGCCGATGGAGGCGAGCACCTCGTTGAAGTTGTCGCGATCGATTTCGGTGAAGCGCCGTTCGTTGAGCTTGGGCAGCGGCTCCAGCGGCTTGCCCGAAAGGTCGGCCAGGATGCCGACGACCAGTGGCAACTCTTTCTTTTCGATGGCATTGCCGATTTCCACGTCATAGGTGATCTGGACGCGGGGAGGGCGGACTCTGTCGAGCTTGTGCTGGGTACTTTCTGCCATGGCGGCCGACTCCGATGCATGAGTGGAAGCAATGCATCGGGAGGCCCGCTCATCGCATTCCCTTGCTGATCCACAGGTTGCAAATGGAGGGCAGTAGACCTGTCATTCCCTTGACGAACCTGGCGCATTCGACCGTGCTGGCCGAACTATCCAAGACGCTAGAACAGGTCTATAAAAATGCAAGCAAAAACAATTTTTGACCGCTGTGAGAAGGAAGATTCATTTTGCGTGAGTTTTTTTTCGGATTTTTCTTGAGCCTGGCCCTCACCGGTTGCTCGCTCTTTGCCCCCAGCGTCGACCTGGACAGCCTCACCCTGGACGTCGCGCCCCGGGCCAATGACGACACGCCGATCGCCGTGGATTTCATTGCCGTGAACGACCCGGACCTGCTCAAGCAGCTATCGGGGATCACCGCCAGGCAGTGGTTCGCCGAGCGCGAGCAGTTCCAGCGCGACTATCGTCAGCTGATGTCGGTGTGGGGGCTGGAGCTGGTCCCCGGCCAGTTCATCGACCGCCAGCCGTTCCCGCTGGAGGGCCGGCGGGCCGCTGGACTTTTGGTCTTCGCCAGCTATAACACTCCCGGAGCCCACCGGCTCCGGCTGGACGATCAGCGCGAGGCCTGGCTCAGGTTCGACAGCCGGGAGATGACCCTCGTGAACGATGGGAAGGTCGATGCCAGTCAGCCTTGAATGACCGCGGGCCGCCTGGCGCGGCGACACTGGGATGTCGAAGGGAGTCGTATGAGTCTGTTACCTGACGCGGTGTGCTGGCACGAGGGCATGCAGTTGCTGCCCCAGCATTTCCAATTGCAAGGGTTGCGCGCCGAGGCCCTGGCCGCGCATGTCGCCACTGCCTGCAACCCCTGGTTCTGGGGTGTCAGCCAACTGGAAGTCGACCCTTCGGCCCTCGCCGCCGGCCAGGTGCGGCTGCTGCAGTTGCAAGGCACCTTGCCGGACGGGTTGCCCGTCAACCTGCAGGCCGGTGTCGGCCCGACCCTGGAGCTGGATATCACCGAGGCGGTCAACAAGACCGACGACGCCACGGTGACCGTGTACCTGGCCATCAGTCCGCTCTGGCGCGCCGGGCAATTGCTGCCCCTCAAGGGACGCCTGCAATCGGTGGTCGGCGATGCGCTGCCGGACCTCACCAGTGGCGAGTTCCCGGAGTCCATCACCGTCTGGCGGCCGAACCCGCGGTTGTGCACGCAGCTGAGCAAGGCCGATTCGATCTGCCTGCCGTTGTTGCGTATCCGCAAGGAAGGCGGCGGGTTCCTGCGCGTGCCCTACACCCCACCCACGCCCGTGCTGTTGCCCGAGTCGATGCTGGGGCGGCGGGTCGCCGGGCTGTGCGCTCGGGCGCGGGAGAAATGCATGTTTCTCGCCGGCCGGTTGCGTCAGGCCCAGGCTGCCGGTAACCAGGACGACGCGGCGGAAATCCGCCGGCAGATGACGGCGTTGTGGGCGCGCTTGCCGGAAGTGGAAGGCGCGTTGAACACCCGCGTGACGACGCCCCAGGCGATGCACGGCTTGTTGCTGGGATTGGCCGGTGCCTGGTCGGCCCTCGATCCGCTGGCCGGTGTCCCGGCTTTCGCCCCGCTGGATTTCGTCGAACTGCAACGCGGCTACGAACCCTTGCTCGACTGGCTGGAAGACACCCTGGAACGGGTCCGTGCCGGCTATCGCAGCCTGGCTTTCGAACGCAACGACCAGGTCTTTTCCATTCAGTTGCCCGACGACCAGCCGAGCCAGCGCCTGGTCATCGGCCTGCGCATGCCCAACGGTGCCAGCGAGCAGGCCGCGGCCGACTGGTTGCGCGGGGCGATCATCGCATCCGCACCGCATATTCCATTGCTGAGCCGCCAGCGCATGAGCGGTCTGCCTCACCAGGCCATGAGTCGCAACGAACAGGTGGCCTACAGCGTGGGCGACGATACCCGGTTGTTTGTGGTGAACGCCGGCGGCCAATGGTTCGACGGGCAGTTGCCGTTGCACATCGTCGCCCCGGCATCGGCCCAGGTCAGCAGCCCGTGGCAAGTGGTGCTGTTCGTGGCGCAAGTCGGTGAAAGTGCCTGATCGCAGAAGGGGAGTGGTATGCCTGACGGAAGTGGCGGGGCGGTTCGGAGTCTGCATGAGGCGCCGCTGAGCAGCGCTTTCCGGCAGGCCTGGCTGAAATGGTCCCAGCAATGGCAGGACCTGCCCAAGGACAGCGACTCCGCGGCCCTGGTCAGTCGTGTGGTGGAGTTTTCCGGACGCAGTGCCCAGCGCCTGTGGCGGACGGCCTTCGCCAGCGTCGGTGACTCCGCCACCGAGCAGGTCAAGGCGCTGGTCTATGCCTTCGTCGCACTGGTGGACGAAACCCTGCTGTTCAGCCCCTGGCCGGGGCAGCTCGCCTGGCAACAGCATCCGTTGGAATCGCGCATGTATTCCAGCCGCCAGGCCGGCGAGCGTTTGCCTTCGGCCATCAAGAAGCTGCTGGACGAGCAGATGCCCGGTACCCGGGACCTGGCGAATGTCTACCTGCAATGCCTGATCCTCGGTTTCCAGGGGCGCCTGCGTGGCGAACCCGGTCAGGTCCAGCATGAAAAATGGCGCCTGGCACTCTTCGCGTTTGCCTGGCAGTACGATGCGGACTACGAGGAGGTCAGCGAACGCCTGGCGATGTCCGCGGCGGCGCCACCGATGCGCATGCCGGCGCAGACATCGTTGCCGGACGGCTTTCGCCTGGGGCTGGCGATCCTGGCGATGGTCCTGCTGCTGACCGGGCTGGGGCAGGTGTTCTGGCGTGACATCCGTTCGGAGCTCGAACCGGTGCTGCAACTGAACGAGTCGGTGGTCCAGGAGCAGGATTCATGAGCCCCCTGAGCATCGTCGCGCTGGTGTTGCTGGCCATTGTCCTGGTGGTGCTGGTCGCGGCGCTGGTCTGGTGGCTGCGGACCCAGGGCGGAGCCGCCATCCGCAGCTTCTATGGCTCGGTGCGCCACATGGAGCAGGAGCAAGGCACCCGCGACCGCTACCAGATGCCCTGGCTGATGATGCTGGGCAACGAAACCGATGCAGCCCGGTTGTGCAGCCAGTGGCGCTTGCAACCGACGGACAGGGTGGCGTGGTTCGGGCGTTGGTGGTCGGATGCCGAAGGCGCGGTGCTGGTGGTGCCCCAGGCGCTGTTCCTGCCCGACGAAGGCATGAACCGGCAACGGGGCAACTGGTGGCGTTTGCTGGGACTGATCCTGCGCTTGCGCAGTCGGCGCCCGCTGGACGCGGTGATCTGGACGGTGCCGTTCGACAAGCTCGACGATATCGAGCACACCACCGAGCTGAGCCTCAAGGTCCGGCGAGGTTTCATCGACCTGTTGCAGCGCTTCGGCCTGAGCCTTCCGGTGTATGTGGTGATCACCGGCATGGAAGAAATGCCCGGCTTCCAGGAATTGGTCAGCGCGCTGCCGGGCGACGCCCGTGAATCGATAGTGGGCTGGTCCTCGCCGTACTCGCCGGAGGCGGCGTGGCAGTCGCACTGGAGCGACCAGGCCCTGGATCAGGTCCATGCCGCGTTGTCGCAGTCGATCATTGAAATCGGCGCCCTGTCGGGGCAGTTGAGTGGCGACCTGTATGCTCTGCCGGAGCGCTTCGAAGGCTTGCGCCGGGCCTTGCAGGTGCTGTTGGAGACGGTGTTCCAGGGCAATGTCCAGGGTGAAGCCCCACGCTTTCGCGGCGTGTATTTCACCGCCAGCCAGGCACCGGCTGCCATCGGGGACGGCTTTCCTGCCGACGACAAGGTCTTGCGGCAAACGGTGTTCGCCCGGCAGCTGTGGACCCGCCGGCTGGTGGCTGAGCGCGGCCTGGCCCAGCCGGTGCCGCGGCTGCTGCGCTTGCGCCAGCGCTGGCATCGGCTGGCCGGCGCGGTCGCGCTGGTGGTCGGGCTGGTCTGGTTGGGGGGCATGCTCTGGGTCTGGCACGATTCGGTGGAGCAAGCCGAGGGCTTGTCGCAGTTGGTGTTGCGCGCCCACAAGAACCACATGGTGGTCGATCCTGACGAACCGCAACTGGAGCCGACCCGGTTCAATGTACTGAACTACTGGAACGTGCTGGAAACAGCCCCGCGCTGGCGCTTCGTCTCGGTGGTCTTTCCCACCTCGTGGTTTTCCTCCGTGGACACGCAACTGGAACAGGGTCTGCGCCAGACCGCGCGGCACCACTGGATCCTGCCGTTGCGTGACCTGCTGGTATCGGACCTGGAGAAACTCAAGTCCATCCGCAACACCGAGCGTCGCGGCAACGTGCAGAGCGATGACCCGGCCCAGTGGCAGAGCTATGTGAAGGCCAGGGACCTGGTGGAGCGCGCGGTCCGCCTCGAACAGCACAACCAGTTGTTCAACCAGGTCATCAGTAACCCCAAGGCGCCGCTGGACGAGTTGGTGCAACTGAGCAACAACGCCCTGTCGTTGAACCTCAACCCTGGCACCCTGGGCCGGGCGCGGTTCTACAACCGGGTGCTGTTCGATGCACAGAACTCCGACCTCAAGGGCCTGGACCTGAACGCCGCGCGCCCGGTGGTCTCCGACAATTTCACCGGCCTGATGCAACGCTGGCTCGATCATTATTTTCTCGCCGACAACTTCGTGCGCCAGGCCGGTTACCTCAAGCTGCACCTGCAACGGCTGGAGGCGGGCGGTGGCAACTCGTTGAGCGAGCTGGAAGACCTGATGGCGCTGATCGATGACCTGCAGACCCTGGTCAGCCTGACCAATGCGGCCTGGAGCCGGGGCAAGGGCCAGGACCTGGTGCCGGGCTACAGCCAGTTGATGGACAAGGTCAGCCACAGCGCGCTGCTTGGGCCGCAGTTGGAACAGGATCTGCAAAGCCAGGCGGCGAAGTTGCAGCAGAGCTTTCGCGACCAGTGGATCGTGCAGAGCGGGTCCCGGGACAACCTGCTGGTCCAGCAGGGCAGCGGCCTGCTGGTGCTGCAAGAACATGTCACGGCCCTGGACGACGCGGTGCAGGCCCTGTTCAAGCGTGACTTCGTCGCCCTGGCCTTGCAGAAGGCCCCGTCCGTCGGCACCGCCGATGGTATGGGCAGCGGCAGCGACGACTTCAGCGTGGCCCTGAACTACTTCGCCAGCTACAAGAGCTACGCCAATGACGAGCTGCCACGCATTCCGCCGGCGTACCGCGACGCGCTGATCCAGGCCGCCGAAGGCGCGGCGGCGCGGGCCATGTGGCTGAGCCTGGATGAGAGCGACGAGCAATGGCCGGGCATGGGCTTCAACGTGCAGGCTTCCCAGGCCGTCGCACTGCAGAAAGCCTTCATGGACGTCAATCGTGGCGACCTGGCGGTGCGTTTCCAGCGCCTGCTCAATCGCCGTGCATTGGCCCAGATCAACAGCGGCCTGCAGGAAATCGATGCCCAGCCGCTGTTCAGCCAGCGGGCCGATATCCAGCGCTGGGACGGCTCGAAGAACTTCGGCCTGCAACTGTATGGTGCCAGCGATCCGCAAGGGCTGAAGCTGAGCCTGAACCAGCAGTTCGACGCCATGCTGCAGATTGCCGAGCAACGCATGCCGGCCCTGGAATGGCTGATTGTCCAGCAGGACAACCTGTCGGCCTCGGAGCATGACCAGGTGTCGCGCTTCATGGCGATGAACGACGAGTTGCTCAAATACAAGAACCAGAATCCGGCCAGTTCGGCGGCGCAACTGACTCAATTGGTGAGCCGGGATTTCATCGAAATGGATACGGCGTCCTGCGGGCAGATCCTGCAGACCACCCAACTGTCCGGCGGGCGTGGCGACCTGGCCCGGCGTGCCGTGGCGTTGCAGCAGAGCGCCCTGCAGCGCTGCCTGTATCTGCAGCAAAGCCAGGCGGCGGCCGCCTGGAACGATGTGGCCGATTACTTCAACCAGTACCTGGCCGAGCGTTTTCCGTTTTCCCAGGACGCGCGGGCCAGTGACGCCGATCCGGCGAGGGTGCAGCGTTTGCTGGAGCTGATCGACACGCGCCTGCCCCTGGCCCAGGCCGGGTTGGCGCTGAGCCAGACGCCGGAGCGGCTGGCCGCGGAGGATTTCCTCAACCGGCTGAAACAGGCCGGGACCTGGTTGGGACCGCTGTTCGTGCGGGACAAGAGCGGGATCCTCGGTGTGGAGATGGATGTACGCTGGCGCACCGATCGCGACGAAGAGCGCGGTGCCGACCAGGTGATCGCCTGGGGGCTGAACACTGGCAACCAGCAGATCGGCTACCCCGGCGAACCCCAGCAGAACCTGCGCTGGATGGTCGGGCAACCCGTGCGGCTGACCCTGCGCTGGGCCCGCAACGGTTACCAGCGGCCGGCCAATGACCCGTTGCAGCCCAACCTGGTGGTACGCGACCTGGAAGCCGGTTGGGAATACCAGGGGCCGTGGTCGTTGCTGCGCCTGATGCGTGCGCAGGTGTCGGCCCAGCGCCAGCCGAACGTCGATTACACCGATTTCCCGCTGACCCTGCAGTTGCCGGTGACCGCCCAGCTCCAGACCCAGGCCCGCACCACACAGCAGACCCTGATGTTCCTGCGCCTGTCGTTGATGAGCCAGGGGTCGAAGCTGCCCCTGTCGATTGTGCCACCGCCGACCCGGGCACCCCGTTCACCTTTCATGGCGACCTCGTCGAGCCCCGCCGTCGCCACCCGTGAGGAGGGCCTGTGAGCGTACCGATATCCCCTCTGCCTGATCTGATCGCTCGCTTGCTCGAGCCCATTGGCGCCGAATCGCCTTGCGGCCAGGACCTGCGCTACGAAGCGGAATACGACCAACTGCGGGAGTTGCGCCGTGAGGACGACACCAGCCTGCCCACTGGCGTCTGGCAAGCCTCGGTCAAGCGCGCCCACTGGCCGGAGCTGGAAAGACTCGCCACGGCGCTGCTGCTCGAGCGCAGCAAGGACTTGATGATCAGCGCCTGGCTGGGGGAGGCCTGGCTGCACCTGAGCGGGCTGGACGGCCTGCCGGGCAGCCTGGCCCTGGTGGCGGGCCTGTGCGAGCGGTATCCCGAGCAACTGCACCCCATGGCCGATGAGGGCGACCAGTCATGGCGGGTGATTCCGCTGGAGTGGTTGGCTCGTCGTTATGGCGAGGTGCTGTTGACCCGGGTGGCCTTGTTCGATGGCCGGGACCCGTCCTTCGACCGCTTCTGCCTGGATGACTGGCAACGCCTGCAGCGCCAGCAAGTGCAGGTCAACGACAGCAAGAACGCCAAGGCATCGGCGGAAGCCGCCCGCGGCGACCAGAAGAAACTCAGTGAGTTGATTCGCAGCACGCCGTTGTCGTTCTGGTTGCATCGCCAGGGCACCCTGATGTTGAGCCTGCAACACCTGCAGCGGCTCGAAGCCTGGAGCGATACTTACCTGGGCTCACTGGCGCCGGGCTACAAATCCTTGCAGGACGTGATCCAGGCCCTGCTGGCACTGGTAGAGGAGTTCATTGCGATGCATCCACAACAACCCTCCACGGTACCGGTGCAGGCGCCGCCGACGCTTGCGCCGTCGACGTCCGATGCGCAAAGCCCTGTGCTCCAGGCTTTCCAGGAACCGGCCAGCCGCGAGGAAGCCTATCGACAATTGCTGGTCATCGCCGCCTACCTGGCGCGTACCGAGCCCCACAGCCCGGTGCCATACCTGATCCGGCGCGGCGTGGAATGGGGCAACAAGCCGCTGAGCGAGCTGTTGGGGGAATTGATCAGCGCCGATGCCGAGTCCCGGCGGGTGTGGACCCTGCTGGGAGTGCTCTAAAGTAGCGGCTCGGGCAACGGCACCGGCGTCAGTACCGGCTTGCCGGCGAAGAATGCGTTCAGGTTCTGGCCCACCAGTTCCACCGTGCCCCGGGTCGCCTCCGGTGAAAGGCCGGCGACATGGGGCGTCAGGACGACGTTGGGCAGGTGCTTCAAGGCGTCAGGCACTTCAGGCTCGTGGTCGAACACGTCCAGGGCCGCTCCGGCGATGCGTCGATGTTCCAGGGCGCTGATCAGGTCGGCGGTCGAGACCACGCTGGCCCGGGCGATGTTCACCAGGAAACCGTTGGGCCCCAGGGCATCGAGGGCCTGTTTGTTGATCAACTGCCGGGTGTCGAGGCCACCGGGTGTGGCGACCACCAGGAAATCCGAAACCCTGGCCAGTTCCGTAGGCGTGGCGCAGTAGGCGTAGGGCACGTCGTTGCGCACCCGGCGGCTGTGGTAGCTGACGCTCATGTCGAAACCGAGGGCGCCCCGCTTGGCGATCGCCATCCCTACCGCGCCGAGGCCCAGCACCCCCAGCCGTTTGCCGGCCAGGGAGGGGCGCATGACCTTCGCCCATTCGCCCCGGCGCACGCAGGCGTCGGCGCGAGGAATATCGCGCACCAGCGCCAGCAGCAGCGCCATGGCATGGTCGGCCACCGACGAGGCGTTGACCCCGGCACCATTGGTTACCATGATGCCGCGCTCCCGGGCGGCCTGCAGGTCCACCTGCTCGTAGCCGGCGCCGATCACGCAAATGATCTGCAGGTTGGGCAGTGCGGCAATCTCCTGCGCCGTCAGGCCCAGGGGACCGCGCGTCAGCACCGCGTTGAACCGCTCGCCATGCTCGAAGATCGCCGCCCTGCGTTCGGCAGGCGTCGGCGCCAGTTCCAGGTGATAGCCCTGGCGCTCGAGAATCGGCAGGTATTCATTGACGGTTTCAACCAGTACCAGGACGGTTGCGGGCATGCTGTGCTCCTGTGGGCAATCGGACTGAGAAAAAAGTGTGGGCGAGCCTGCGGCGACGGGGTTTTGTGCAGTATGGCTCATGGTGCTCTGGAATCGTTTCAATCTGTCCTGAGTGTAGGAGCTGGCGCAATGCGGCGATAGGGCCGCCAGCCTGCTCACGGGCATTACCCACAACCCATGTGCTGATCCGCACCACCGCTCCTCAGCTAAGTCTTTGCTTCTGCTCGCTAATCCCGGACAATCGCGCCCCTGTTTCGGCCAGGGCGCTGCCTGTCGGGCTTTTCCGACTCGTCCTGGCCGGGTGCACGTGACCGGACAGCGGAGATCCGACCGGATGAATGATCAGGCCAATAGCGTCGAAGAGCGCTTTGAAGCGACAGCCCCAGCCACCCTCAGTCAATGGAGTCGCCACGACACCACCTGGATGCTGGGCCTGTTTGGCACCGCCATCGGAGCAGGCACTCTGTTCCTCCCCATCAATGCCGGACTGGGCGGTTTCTGGCCACTGCTGATCCTGGCATTGCTGGCGTTCCCCATGACGTTCTATGCGCACCGGGGCCTGACCCGTTTCGTGTTGTCCGGTCGAGACGGCGCGGATATCACCGAGGTGGTGGAAGAGCACTTCGGGATCAAGGCGGGCGCGCTGATCACCTTGCTGTACTTCTTTGCGATCTTCCCGATCCTGCTGATCTACAGTGTGGCGCTGACCAATACGGTGGGCAGTTTCCTGGAGCACCAACTGCACATCCAGCCGCCGCCGCGGGCGGTGTTGTCCCTGGTGTTGATCCTGGGCCTGCTGGCGGTGGTGCGGTGTGGCGAGCAGGCCATCGTCAAGGCCATGAGCCTGATGGTCTATCCCTTCATCGTTGCGTTGCTGTTTTTGGCAGTGTTCCTGATTCCCCACTGGAACGGTGGCATCCTGACCACGGCGTCCACATTGCCCGAGCCGTCGGCTTTGCTGCACACGCTTTGGCTGGCGATCCCGGTGATGGTGTTCTCGTTCAACCACTCGCCGATCATCTCGGCGTTTGCGGTGGACCAGAAGCGTCGCTACGGTGTGAACGCCCAGGCGCGCAGCTCGCAGATCCTGTCTCGCGCCCATGTGCTGATGGTGGTGATGGTGCTGTTCTTTGTATTCAGTTGCGTGCTGACCTTGTCGCCGGCGCAACTGGCCGAAGCCAAGGCGCAGAATCTGTCGATCCTGTCGTACCTGGCCAATCACTTCAGCAATCGGACCATTGCCTTCGCCGCGCCGTTGATCGCGTTCGTGGCGATTTCCAAATCGTTCCTGGGGCATTACATCGGTGCCAGCGAGGGGCTCAAGGGCCTGATCGTCAAGAGCGGCCGCCGTCCGGCGCCCAAGACCCTGGATCGCCTGACGGCGATGTTCATGCTGGTGGTGTGCTGGATCGTCGCCACGCTCAACCCGAGCATCCTGGGCATGATCGAAACCCTGGGCGGCCCGGTAATTGCGGCGATCCTGTTCCTGATGCCGATGTACGCCATCCAAAAGGTCCCGGCCATGGCCCGTTACCGCGGTCAGGCGTCCAATGTGTTCGTGACGCTGGTAGGGGGCGTGGCAATTACCGCGCTGGTCTATTCCCTGACATCCTGACTGGATTCCCTGTGGGAGCGAGCCTGCTCGCGATGGCGTCAGTTCAGGTTGCATCGAAATTACAGGCATAAAAAAACGCCGCCCCTCGCAAGAAGGGCGGCGTTTTAGTCGAGCGTTGAAGCCTTAGGCTTGAACGACCGGGATGTTGGCGTTTGCAGCCGCTTCACGGAACTCGGCGATCTGGTCGAAGCTCAGGTAGCGGTATACGTCCGCCGCCATGCTGTCGATCTTGCCGGCGTATTCCATGTACTCCTCGACGGTCGGCAGGCGACCCAGGATGGATGCCACGGATGCCAGCTCGGCCGAAGCCAGGTAGACATTCGCGCCGTCACCCAGACGGTTCGGGAAGTTACGGGTCGAGGTGGACACCACGGTGGAGTTCGGCTCGACGCGTGCCTGGTTACCCATGCACAGCGAGCAGCCTGGCATTTCCATGCGTGCACCGGCCTTGCCGTAGATGCCGTAGTAGCCTTCCTCGGTGAGCTGGTGAGCGTCCATCTTGGTCGGCGGCGACAGCCACAGACGGGTCGGCAGCTGGCCCTTGACCTGATCCAGCAGCTTGCCGGCCGCGCGGAAGTGGCCGATGTTGGTCATGCACGAACCGATGAAGACTTCGTCGATCTTCTCGCCAGCGACGCTGGAGAGCAGGCGGGCGTCGTCCGGGTCGTTCGGCGCGCAGAGCACAGGCTCCTTGATCTCGGCCAGGTCGATCTCGATGACTTCGGCGTACTCGGCGTCCTTGTCGGCTTCCAGCAGTTCCGGGTTGGCCAGCCAGGCTTCCATCGCCTGGGCACGACGCTCCAGGGTGCGGGCATCGCCGTAGCCTTCGCCGATCATCCAGCGCAGCAGGGTGATGTTCGACTTCAGGTATTCGGCGATGGATTCCTTGGACAGCTTGATGGTGCAACCGGCTGCCGAACGTTCTGCCGAAGCGTCGGACAGTTCGAAGGCTTGCTCGACGGTCAGGGTTTCCAGGCCTTCGATCTCCAGGATACGGCCGGAGAAGGCGTTCTTCTTGCCTTTCTTCTCGACGGTCAGCAGGCCTTTCTGGATCGCGTAGTAAGGGATGGCATGAACCAGGTCACGCAGGGTGACGCCTGGCTGCAGCTTGCCCTTGAAGCGAACCAGGATCGACTCCGGCATGTCCAGCGGCATGACGCCGGTGGCGGCAGCGAAGGCTACCAGGCCGGAACCGGCCGGGAAGGAGATGCCGATCGGGAAGCGGGTGTGGGAGTCGCCACCGGTGCCGACGGTGTCCGGCAGCAGCATGCGGTTCAGCCAGCTGTGGATGATGCCGTCGCCTGGACGCAGGGACACGCCGCCACGGGTCATGATGAAGTCAGGCAGGGTGTGGTGGGTGGTGACGTCGATCGGCTTTGGATAGGCCGCGGTGTGGCAGAACGACTGCATGACCAGGTCGGCGGAGAAGCCCAGGCAAGCCAGGTCTTTGAGCTCGTCACGGGTCATCGGGCCAGTGGTGTCCTGGGAACCGACGGTGGTCATCTTCGGCTCGCAGTAGGTGCCAGGGCGAACGCCCTTCACGCCGCAGGCCTTGCCGACCATTTTCTGCGCCAGGGTGTAGCCCTTGGTGCTTTCGGCCGGTGCTTCAGGCTTCTTGAACAGGTCCGAAGGTGGCAGGCCGAGTTCGGCGCGGGCCTTCTCGGTCAGGCCGCGGCCGATGATCAGCGGGATGCGGCCACCGGCGCGGACTTCGTCCAGCAGGACCGGAGTCTTCATTTCGAAGGTGGTCAGGACTTCATCGGTGCCGTGCTTGCAGACCTTGCCAGCATGAGGGTACAGGTCGATCACGTCGCCCATGTTCATGTTGGACACGTCGAATTCGATCGGCAGGGCGCCGGCGTCTTCCATGGTGTTGTAGAAGATCGGGGCGATCTTGCTGCCGAAGCAGAAACCGCCGGCACGCTTGTTCGGCACGTACGGGATATCGTCGCCGAAGAACCACAGGACCGAGTTGGTCGCCGACTTACGCGACGAACCGGTACCGACCACGTCGCCAACGTAGGCGATCGGGAAGCCGCCGTTGCGCATTTCCTCGATCTGCTTCATCGGGCCGGTCTTGCCTTGCTCGTCGGGCACGATGCCGTCGCGGGCCATTTTCAGCATGGCCAGGGCGTGCAGCGGGATGTCCGGGCGGGACCAGGCATCAGGGGCAGGGGACAGGTCGTCGGTGTTGGTCTCGCCGGTGACCTTGAAGACCCGCAGGCTGATCTTGTCGGCCAGTACGGGACGCTTCTTGAACCACTCGCCGTCGGCCCAGGATTGCAGGACGGCCTTGGCGTGGACGTTGCCATTGCGGGCTTTTTCAGCCACGTCGTGGAAGGCGTCGAACATCAGCAGGGTGTGCTTGAGCTCTTCGGCGGCTACCGGGGCCAGTTCGGCGTCGTCCAGCAGCTCTACCAGGGTCACGATGTTGTAGCCACCCTGCATGGTGCCGAGCAGTTCGACGGCACGCTTCTTGTCCAGCAGGGGGGATTGGGCCTGGCCCTTGGCCAGGGCGGACAGGAAGCCGGCCTTGACGTAGGCGGCTTCGTCGACTCCTGGTGGAACGCGATTGGTGATCAGGTCAACGAGGAAAGCTTCTTCGCCAGCCGGGGGATTCTTCAGCAGCTCGACCAGGCCTGCGGTTTGTTCGGCGTTAAGCGGCTGGGGAACGATACCCAGTGCTGCGCGCTCTTCGATATGTTTGCGGTAGGCTTCAAGCACAGTATTACCCTCATCAGTGGTCCCAAATGGGTGTCCGGGACGCTCATCCAGAAACCCGCGGTATCCATGCGCTTCAGGCTTTGTACGAAAAGTGCCTGCGCGACGATCATGCTGCTTTGAAAACAGGCCCGGAATGCTCATTGACAACCAGTCAACTGCGTTTCCTCGCCTGTTTTCGCCTTGCCTGATCGCCGCTCGGCGACTTTTCGTACAAAGCCTAGGAGGCTTTTTGAGCCACCACGCCAGCGTTACCGGGGTTCCTCACAGAAGCTGCTTTCAAAGTTTTACGCCTGCAGAACGGGGAGCTGATGAGGGTTGGCGTCGGGCTTTCCCCGCTGGAAAGACCCTCCGCCAACACCGTTCTGAAGGAACGACTGTGCTCGTGACGCTTTGAAAACAGCTTCTAACGGACATTTGGCGCCTTAAAAGGCTGGCTGATTCTACGGGAAAAAAAGATTAAAGGTAAGTTGGGCCAGCAAGTTTGAAGGGGTGATCAATCTTAGACAAAGGGCTAACATGCCGGCCTGTCCTGCTTTTGCGTGTGCGTGTCCTATGCCCAACCAGCTCATCAAGACCCCCTGCGTCGGCCTCTGCTCCACTGTCTATGGTGACCTGGTGTGCCGTGGCTGCAAGCGGTTCCACCATGAAGTGATCCACTGGAACGGCTATAACGAGGATGAGAAACGGGCGGTGTGGCTGCGGTTGGAAAAGCTGCTGGTGCAAGTGATGGTGGCCAAGCTGGAGGTCTTCGACCCGGAGCTGCTGCGCCAGCAACTGGTGACACGGCAGATCCGCTTCGTGCCGCAGCAGTCGGAGTACTGCTGGGCTTATCAACTGATCGCCCGGGGCGCGCGGGTGATCAACAACCTGGAAGCCTACGGCATGGTGCTGTTGCCGGAGTTTCGCGACTGGGAACTGCCCGACTTGCGCGATGCCATCGATCGGGAATTCTTCCTGCTGTCCGAAGCCCACTACCAGCGCTACATCGCGCCGGGTTTTCTCAAGGATGCAATGGGCGGTTGATACCCCATTTGTGAAAAAAAGCATTTGGCCAGGGAGCTGTGGCGAGGGGATAAATCCCCTCACCACAGCTATTCATTCCTTGACCGCCAGCTCCACCAGGTGATCCTCCACCTCCTGGGGCTTGAGCACCAGCACATCGCTTTCCAGCGTGTCGAGCACCGCTTCGGCGGTGTTGCCGATCAGGACCCCTGACAATCCCGAGCGCGCCACGGTGCCGATCACCGTCACGGCCGCTTCGAGCCGGCGTGCCATGTAAGGGATCAGGACGTCCGCCGGGCCCTCTTCGATGTGCAGGTGCTGATCGTCGATATCGAATTCGGCCTGGAATGCCCGGCATTGTTCGCGATAACGGGCTTCGATGGTTTCCTTGAGCTGGAACGTCGGGTCGGCGGACGACAGCATCGGGGTGGGATGGGCGCTGATCACGTGAAGGTGCGCCTTGGCCAGGAGTGCAATGTCATAGCCATGATCGATGATGGTGTTGTGCAGGTGCCGATGTTCCTCGTCGGCATTGCCCACGTCGACGGCGGCCAGGATCACTCTGTCCTTCCAGGAACCTGCGGTTTTCACCAGCAGTACCGGGGTCGGGCAGTGGCGCAGCAGTTTCCAGTCCGCCGGGGTGAGCAGGGCTTTTTTCAGCGGGCTGTCGGCAAAGTGCTGCTTGATGACCAGGCCGCAACCTTCGGCCTGTTGCACATCGATGATGGTCTCGTGAAGGCTCTCGTTCCAGGCCTGTTCCGTGGTGACGCTGTAGCCATCGGCTGCCAGGCCGGCCTTGAGCACGCTGAGCATGCCGCCGTGGTCATGCTTTTTATCGCAGACCAACAAATGCAGGTGGGCCTGGGTCACTCCGGCGATCAGCTTGGCGCGCTTGAGCGCCAGGCTTTCCGAGTGTTCGGGGTCGATGACCACCAGAATGCTGCGAATGGCTTGCATGATCGGCGTCTCCAGCAATGAAAAGGCAGGGTGTTGCTCAACTATAGTTGTTGCCGGTCAGTCGTGGACTTGATGCATATCAACGGCAATGGCTGGTGGTCTGGGAGCAGGCCGGTATAATCGGCGCCCTTTGCTCGTCTACCTTTTTTCCGTGAGCCCCATGACCCTTCCCGACATTCATGAATTCCTCGGCTGCCGCACGCCCGATGCCTGGGTCCAGGCCGCGCTGGCGGATCAGGAAACCTTGCTGATCGATCACAAGAATTGTGAGTTCAAGGCCGCCAGTACCGCCCTGAGCCTGATCGCCAAGTACCATTCCCATGTCGACCTGATCAACATGATGTCGCGCCTGGCCCGGGAAGAGTTGGTGCACCACGAGCAGGTCATGCGCCTGATGAAGAAGCGCAAGGTCGGCCTGCGCCAGCTCTCCGCCGGGCGCTATGCCTCGGGGCTGCGCAAGGTGGTGCGCAGCCACGAGCCGGTCAAGCTGGTGGACACCCTGGTGGTCGGTGCCTTCATCGAAGCCCGCAGCTGCGAGCGTTTCGAGGCCCTGGTTCCGCATCTGGACGAGGAACTGGGCAAGTTCTATTTCGGCCTGCTGAAAAGCGAGGCCCGGCATTTCCAGGGCTACCTGAAGCTGGCCTACCAGTACGGTGATGCCGATGACGTTGCCCGGGTGATCGACAGGGTGCGTGAGGCGGAGCGGGAACTGATCGAATCGCCGGACGTGGAATTGCGCTTCCACAGTGGTGTGCCGACGCTATAGACGCAGCCCCTGCACACCATCAGCCATCGGTCAGGCCCAGGCGTTCATGCCACTGGGCAATCGATTCCTCGGGGTAGACATCGAACCGCTGGTCGCCCGGATGCGCTTCGACTTCCACCCAAGGCGCCCTGGACCCCAGCATCAGATGAGTGTGCTCCGGCGGGACCGGCAGCGGGGTGTCGATGGCCGAGGCGAAGGGATGGATCAGTTCCGGCCATTCGGGGCTGAACAACCACAGCCCCGAGCCGCACAGGGAGCAGAAATGCCGTTCGGCACTGCTGCGGTGGGCGCGCTTGTCGCCTTCTTCCTTGAGTCGTGCATGGTAGATCGTGATGTGCTGGCGGCCACGCACCTTGAGACTTTGCGCGTCGCCGCCCAGGTTGATGGCAAAGCCACCGCCGCCCTGGGTCTTGCGGCAGATCGAGCAATAGCAGCGCTGGTAAGGGTAGGGGTGGGCGCAGGTCAGGCTGAATGACACCGCGCCGCAGTGGCAGGAACCTTCGAGCTGCATGGGGACCTCCGTCGGCTGGCTTGAGACGTCGGGGTTTTTGACAGCCGATCGAGGCTGGACGTTCGAACGCTTTCGCCAGCAGGCCTCCCTTTGCAGTGGCCGGCAGTCCCGGGCGTGAGCGGACGGGGTGGGAAAAAAGCATCAGGCGCTCCCGCGGCCGGGCACTCGCCACAAGTACCATGCCGCCACGGTCCGATACGGGCTCCAGGCCAGGCCGATGTCGATCATCTGCCGACGACCGGGTTGTCGCTCCAGTCCTTTCATCCGCCGATACCCCTCGCGAACGCCAAAGTCGTCGGCTGGCAGGATGTCCGGCCGCTCCAGGCTGTAGATCAGCAGCATCTCCACGGTCCAGCGGCCGACGCCGCGCAGCGTGACCAGGCGCTCGATCAGGTTTTCATCGTCCATGGCCAATGCCGTCGGGTAATCCGGTACCACGCCGTCCAGCGCCGCTTGGGCGATGCCCTGGAGGGTGGCGATCTTGCCGGCGGAAAAACCGCAGGCCCGCAGCCGTTCGAAGTCGGTGGCCAGGATCTGTTCGGGACGAGGGAAGGCCTGCGTCGGAAACAGGGCCAGCAACCGGCCGAGAATGGCATCGCCGGCCTTGGCGTGCAGCTGCTGGTAGGCGATGGCTCGCATCAGCGCCTCGTAAGGATCGCGAGCCGGCTTGGGTTGCAGCAGGCAGGGGCCCACCGTTTCGACGTGCTGTCGCCAGTCTTCGTCGAGGTTTGCCAGAAAGGCGCTGGCTTCGTGGTAGGGCACGGGCATCGGCTGTTCACTGTTCGGGCTGATCAGAAGGCCAGGGGCAACGAGACCTGTACCGCGGCTTGTTCCAGCCGCAGCAGAAAGGCCTTGCGTGGCTGCCCGCCACCATAGCCGGTCAGCGAGCCGTCCGCACCGATCACCCGATGGCAGGGAATGACGATGGCCAGGCGATTCTGTCCGTTCGCCAGGCCTACGGCGCGGCTGGCGCCAGGGCTGCCGAGCCGGGCGGCGATGGTGCCATAGCTGCGGGTTTCGCCATAGGGGATGTCTTGCAACGCGGCCCAGACCCGTACAGCGAAAGCACTGCCGGGCATGTGCAGTGTGACAGTGAAGGTGGTGAGCTTGCCGGCGAAATAGTCGGCCAGTTCGGTTTCGATCTGCCGCAGGTGCGGGTTGTGCCCCGGCGCGACGGTATAGCCGTAGCGCTGTTGCAGCTCTTCGATTTCCCGGGTCAGGGCCGGGCGGTCGAGAAATTCCAGCAGCACCAGGCCGCGTCGTTCGGCCATGGCCAGCATGGGACCCAATGGCGTGGTCAGGCGGGTGAACAGCAGCGGTTCGCTGAGGGCGGCGCGACCTGGTGTGATGTGGAAAGACTTGACGAAGGCATCGCGAAATCCGCTCAGGGACTCGTAGCCTGAATCGAACGCGGCATTGTCGATGGAGGCTCCCTCCTTTATGCCTCCCAGCGCCATGCCCAGGCGTCGGGTGCGCAGGTAGCCGTGGAAGGTCATGCCGAAATGCTGCTTGAACCAGCGCCGGAGCTTCAGCGGCTCGATGCCACGCTCCAACAGCAGGGCGTCGGTCCAGCGCAGGTCGGGTTCGGCGTCCACGGCCTTGAGCAGGCCCTGGATCCAGTCCGGTGCGATGGCGGCGGCGTCCAGCGGCTTGCAGCGCAGGCAGGCGCGGTAGCCGGCGGACATGGCTTCGTCGGCATGGGCGAAGAATTCCACGTTCTCCGGCTTCGGCTTGCGCGCCGTGCAAGCGGGGCGACAGAAAATGCCGGTGGTCTTGACGGCCGTGAAGAACACCCCCTCGTAGGCGGTGTCTCGTTCGAGCATGGCGCGGACCATCTCGGCGTGGGGTGGGAGCAGCGAGTCTTGTCGGTTCATGGGGCTGAGCATAGATCCGCGCCCGGGTCGGCTCCACCGAAAAATCGACAGTGAATTTCCGGTCGCCGGTCGGATTTGCGCGAACAAAAAATGAACCTTTGAGTCTTAAAGGCTCAACCGTTGATTTTGTCTTTCGGAGACATCATGTCCAAACATAACAAATCCCTTATCGCCGTTGCGGTCTGCACCCTGATGCTGGGTGCTTCGGCCTTGCTGCCAGCGGATCTGTCGCCCATTGGCGCCAGTTATGCCGCAGGTGGCGGCAATGGTGGTGGCGGTGGCGGCGGTAACGGAGGAGGTAATGGCGGCGGCAACGGAGGAGGCAATGGGGCCGGCAATGGCGGCGGCCATGCCGGCGGCAAGGGCAATGGCAAGTCCGGCGACTCCAGCGGCCATGGTTTCGGCTTGAGCAGCGACCATGCCGGCAAGGCCACCCGTACCCGTGACCATGGCCTGAGCGGCAATCACACCGGTACCACCCGCACCGACCGTGCCGGCAAGACACACGCTTCGGTGACCTCGAGCGTCGCGCAGGATCGTGACACCCGTGGCCTGACCAAGGCCTCGGCAATCTCCGCCACCACCCCTGGCACCCACAACACCAAAGGCCTGACCAACGCGACCAGCTCTTCGATCAAGAACGATCGCTGATCGCCAATGAAAAGCCGCGGCGCTTCTATCGAGGTGTCGCGGCTTTTTATTGGTCGGTTACCCAGCAGCAAACGAAGCGTTCAGTACTTCCAGAACACGGGCGTGAACAGTACCAGGACGGTCAGGATCTCCAGTCGGCCCAGCAGCATGCCCAGGGTCAAGAGCCATTTGGCCGCGTCCGGCAACGTCGAGAAATTGCCCACCGGCCCGATGATCGGCCCCAGTCCCGGTCCCACGTTGCACACGGCAGTGGCTGCGCCGGTCAAGGCCGTTGTCCAGTCCAGGCCGATCAGCGCCAGGCCCAGGGCGATGCCACCGATGGTGATGGTGAAGAAAAACGAGAAGGTCAGCAGCGAGCGGACGATCTCTTCGTCGATGGGATGGTCGTTGTACTTTTTCTGGATCACCGCCCGTGGGTGGATCAGCTGTTTCAGGCTGCCCATCAGCAAGGCCCCGGCCACCTGGAAGCGAAAGATCTTCAACCCGCCGGCCGTTGAGCCCGAACAACCGCCGACGAAGGTCAGGTAGAAGAACAGCAACAGGGCAAAACTGCCCCAGAGGGTGTAGTCGCCCAGCGCAACGCCTGTGGTGGTGACCACCGAAGTCACATTGACCGCCACGATACGCACCGCATTCCACCACGAATGATCGCTGTTCAGGCTCAGCCAGGTGCCGACCAGCAGCCAGGTAATGACCAGAAAACCGACGAATCCCCTGACTTGCTGGTCCTTGAGCAATGCTCGCCTGTGGCCGCGCAACGTGGCCACGTAGAGGGTAAAGGGCAAGGAGCCGGCCATCATCACGACGACCGAGACCCAATGGACGGCCGGTTGAGGCCAATGAGCCAGGGACGAATCCGAGGTGGAAAACCCGCCCGTGGAAATCAGCGACATCGCATGATTGATCGCTTCGAAGGGCGTCATGCCGGCTCCCCACAAGGCCAGGGCCGCCAGGGCAGTCAATCCGGTGTAGATCCACAGGATGTAGTTCGCCGCGACGTGGGAGCGCGGCGTGACTTTTTCCGACCAGTCCGACGACTCGGTCTGGAACAGACGCATGCCGCCGACCCGCAGCAGCGGCAGGATCGCCACGGCCATGCCGATAAAGCCGATTCCGCCGAGCCAGTGCAGCATCGAACGCCAGACCAGCAGGCCCGGGGACGCATTGTCGAGGCCGGTCAGGATGGTCGAGCCAGTGGTCGTGATGCCCGACATCGTCTCGAAAAAGGCGTCGGTGTAGCTGATGTGCTGGATGAGCACCATGGGCAGGGCGGCGAACGCGCAGACAACGACCCAACTGGCGGTGGTGAGCAGGTACATGTCCCTGGGGCGTATCTGCGTATGGGCCGGGCGGCCACGGGCCACCAGGGCAATGCCGCAGACAAAGGTGATCAGGCTCGACCACAGGAAGGCCGACAGGTCATCGTTTCGCTCATACCACATCAGCGTCAGGAGCGGGATCGCCATGCTGGCGGCCAGGGTGATCAGGAAAATGCCGAGGATGAAACCAATGAACCGCAGTACCGCAAAAGACATGGCGCGCGCCCGGTTGAGTGAGCCGCCGAGTATCGATTTCTCCGTAGAGGTTCGGCGTAAAGTTTGCGTAAAAAATCAACAGTGATGGGCCTGTTCCAAGGCTGGCGGCTGGCCGCGTCGCACTTGGGCAGTTTTGTTCAATACCCCGCCCAGCACGGCATTTACCCTGGTCGCCACCCCACAGACGTGAAGAAGGTATGCGATGAATCTGATTATTTCCATGGCGGCTTTTGCCCTGGTGGCTTCCATTACGCCGGGGCCGGTCAATATCGTGGCCCTCAGTTCCGGGGCCCGTTATGGGTTCCGGGCCACCTTGCGCCATGTGGCCGGTGCCACCCTGGGGTTCGTGTTGCTGCTGGTGCTGATGGGCCTGGGATTGCACGAAGTGTTGCAGCGCTGGCCCGGCCTTACGCGGGTGGTGCAGCTGGGGGGCGTGGGATTTCTATTGTTCATGGCCTGGAAGCTGGCGATGGATGATGGAGAGCTCGGCGCAGCGCAGGAGGGGCGTGCGCCCTCGATGTTCCATGGCGCGTTGATGCAATGGCTCAATCCCAAGGCCTGGCTGGCCTGCGTGGCGGGCATGGGTGCCTTCGTGGCCGATGGCGAAGCGCGGCTGGTGTGGCAGTTCGCAGCCATCTACCTGGTGATCTGCTACGTTTCGGTGGGTTGCTGGGCCTATGCCGGCAGTTTCCTGCGGGCCTGGCTGGGCAACCCGGCCGCCATGCGTCTGTTCAATCGGTCGATGGCGGCGCTGCTGGTGGCCAGCGCGGTGTACCTGCTGCTGCCTTGAACCGGCCTGGCCGTCAGCCGCGATACTGGCCGGGTGTCGCCGCCAGGTGCTGCTTGAAGGCTCGCTGGAAATGCGCCTGGTCGGCGAACCCGCTGTCCAGCGCCACATCGGCGATCAGCCGGCCTTCGCGCAGTTGGCGGCGGGCGAACTGGATCCGGCGATTGACCAGGAATGCATGGGGCGTCATCCCGTAATGGCGCTTGAAGGCCCGGCTCAGGTAGGACGGCGAAAGCTGCGCGGCGCTGCAGATGTCTTCCAGTCTCAGGGCTTCGGTGCAGTGATCGTGGATGAATTGCGCCGCCCGCATCAGGCCCGGATGGCTGCCCCGGTCCGGACGACCCGCCGGGTTGAGGCGCTGTTGCAGGTCGGTGAAGAACGCCTCGGCGGCGGCCTGTTTGTGCCGGATGTCGATCCGTTCATCCACCAGCAGCCCATACAGCGCCTGCAAAGCGGCGAACAGCTCGGCATCGCGGCTATGGGTGGTGGCGAAACCCTGGAAATCCGTGGTTTGGTCAAAGCCGATACGCTGTTGCAAGTCCCTCAGCCACTGGGTATCGACGTAGAGCATCACATAGGACCAGGGTTGATCGTCGATCGGGTTGCAGGCATGGACGTCGCCGGGGTTCATCAGCACCACCGTGCCGCTTTCCACCCGCAAGGCCGACTGTTCGTGAAGATAGGTGCTGCACCCGGCGGTAATCGCCCCGATGGAGAAATGATCGTGGGAATGACGCGAATAACAGACCTTGCGTCCGTCGGCGATGGCCCGGGCTTCGATGAAAGGCAGCGCCGCGTCACGCCAGAAGTGCGGGGCGTCATCTTGGGGGGCGGGCTTCATCGGCTGGCATCCTCGTGTTGGACCTGCGTCGCAGTGTACTGGAGTACATGCGCATTGCGAGGCGGTTTTCGATGCAACCTGCACTGGTATCAAGATTATTCGTACAGGGCCAGGGCTTGGCCCGTAGATATCCGCGGGATTTACCGTTCGGCTGGGTCGGCGGTGGAAGGGGCGACGGGCTGGACTAGACTGCTCCTGGACCAGACTGCGAAAAGTCCCGCCAATGGAGTTTCCAATGCTCGCGCCAGGTAAACCTGACAACGAAGCTACCCGCCTCAAGAATCTGCAAGCGCTCAAGCTGCTCGACACCGCGCCCGAGGAGCGGTTCGACCGGTTGACCCGACTGGCCCGACGCCTGTTCGACGTGCCCATTGCGCTGGTGTCCCTGGTGGACGCCAATCGCCAGTGGTTCAAGTCCAACGCCGGGCTGGATGCGAGCCAATCACCGCGGGAGATTTCTTTCTGCGGGCACGCGATTCTGCAGGACCAGATCCTGGAGATCTGCGATGCGGAGCAGGATGAGCGGTTCAGCGACAATCCGCTGGTCGTAAGTGAGCCGGGCATTCGCTTTTATGCCGGGCAACCGTTGGGGCTGGAAGATGGAAGCAAGCTGGGCACGTTGTGCCTGATCGACACCCGGCCGCGCAAGCTCGATGGCGAGGAGCGCCAATTACTGCGCGACCTGGCTCGCATGGCCGAGCAGGAATTGATCGCCGTGCAGATGGCGAGCATGGACGAACTGACCTTGCTGTCCAACCGACGCGGGTTCAAGACCCTGGCCCAGCATGCCTTGAGTGTGTGTGATCGCTTGGGGCGCCCGGCGACATTGCTGTTCTTCGATCTCAACGAGTTCAAGGCCGTCAACGACCGTTTCGGCCATGCCGAGGGCGACCATGCCCTGAAGACCTTCGCCGACGTGCTGCGCATCGCCTTTCGCGAAAGCGACGTGATCGGCCGTTTGGGCGGGGATGAGTTCGTGGCGTTGCTCACCGGGGCTTCTCATGTGGAAATCACGTCGATCATGGCGCGGCTCCAGGAAATCCTGGATGAGCGCAATGCGATGCTGCAGCGCGGCTATGACATCCGCTTCAGCGTGGGCCAGATCGAGTATCAGCCGCAGCGCCATGGGTCCATCGACACCCTGCTGGCCGATGCGGACGCGGCCATGTATGCCCATAAGCAGGCCCAGCGCCGCTAGGCTCTGTACGAAAAGCCTTGATGCTCGTTCAGGCAGCGTTGAAAACTGCCTGACCTTCGTCTCAATACGTTCGTACAGAGCCTGGCACGACGGTCGCCTGTAGGGAGCGGGCTTGCCCGCTCTCACAAAGCATCCCGGCCAAATGACAGCCCACCCCCAGACAGAACGGGCTTGCCCGCGAAGGCGGTTCAACCATTGAGCAAGCTCATCGTCTGGGCACCGTACCGCTCACCCGCGACCACGCCTTCGGCGCCGAAAATCTCATCGAGCTGGCCCAGTTCGGCAGCACTCAATGCGACCGCTGCCGCCGCCACGTTGCTTTCCAGGTATTTGCGTTGCTTGGTGCCCGGGATAGGGATCACATGTTCGCCCTGGGCCAGTACCCAGGCCAGGGCCAGTTGCGAAGCGCTGATGCCCTTGCTCGCGGCCATGGACTTGACCCGATCCACCAGCGCCAGGTTGCGATTGAAATTGTCTGCCTGGAACCGTGGGCTGAAGCGGCGATAGTCATCGGCGGCGAAGTCGTCTGGGCTCTTCAATTCCCCTGTCAGGAAACCACGGCCCAAAGGGCTGTAGGCAACGAACGCGATGCCCAGGCGTCGGCATGTCTCCAGCACGTCGTTGTGTTGCGGGTCGCGGGACCATAACGAGTATTCGCTCTGGACCGCCGCCAGGGGATGCACCCCATGGGCCCTGCGGATGGTTTCGGCGCTGGCTTCGCAAATGCCGATGTGGCGCACCTTGCCGGCCCTGACCAGTTCGGCCATGGCGCCGACCGTCTCCTCGACCGGGACCTGCGGGTCAATGCGGTGCTGGTAGTACAGGTCGAGATAATCGGTGCCGAGGCGCCTGAGGCTGCCTTCGACCGATTGCCTGACGTATTCGGGGCGACCATTGACGCCCCGGGCATGGGGATCGTCGCTGCGCACCAGGCCGAACTTGCTCGCCAGGCAGATGCCCTCGCGCTTGCCGCGCAGGGCACGACCGAGCAACTCCTCATTGGTGTACGGCCCATACATGTCAGCCGTGTCGAACAGCGTCACTCCCAGTTCCAGCGCACGATGCAGGGTGGCGATGGCCTCTGGTTCGTCCACGCCCGTGGTGTAGAAATCCGACATGCCCATGCAGCCCAGGCCGATGGCGGAAACGAAGGGGCCTTGCTGGCCTAATTGGCGGGTCTTCATAAGATTGACTCCTGGTTCATGGATGACCCGTTCAGTTTCCGGCGAACAGTGAAGTGGATAAAGTGGCGATATTTGGTTTAACTATTCGTGAATCACGAATAATGAGGCGCGAAGATGGACCGGTTACAGGCAATGCAAGTGTTCCGACGTATCGTCGAGCTGGGCGGTTTTGGCAAGGCTGCGGACGATCTGGGATTGCCACGGGCCACGGTCAGCCTGTTGATCCAGCAACTGGAAGCGCACCTGGGGGTGCAATTGCTCCAGCGCACCACCCGGCAGGTGCGGGCGACACTCGACGGCGAGGCCTACTATCAGCGTTGCGGCCAGCTGTTGGACGATCTGGACGATCTGGAAGGCTCGATGTCGGCGCAACGCAGTCAGCCTCGCGGCACGTTGAAAGTGGACATGCCGATTGCCTTTGGCTGCACCTGGATCCTGCCGCACCTGCAAGACTTCTATCAGCGATACCCGCTGTTGCGATTGGACCTGGGCTTTCATGACCACCAGGTGCACCTGCAGCGCGAAGGGGTGGATTGTGCTATCCGGGCCGGCAATATCACGGACCAGGCGCTGGTGGCGCGGCCGGTCGTACGCTTGAGCCAGTTGACGTGCGCCAGCCCGGACTATCTCGCCCGTTCCGGCACGCCGCGCCGGCTGGAGGATCTGGCGGAACATCGCGCTGTCAGCTTCGGGGCGGGCAATGGACGGTATTTCCCGTTCGAATTCGAGATGGCAGGGCAGGTGCGTGAGTGGCAAGTGCCGGGTGAGCTGACGGTCAACAATGCCGATGCCTACGTGACGGCGTGTGAAGCCGGCTTTGGCCTGATCCAGGCCCCGCGGTACCACGTGCAACGGCAACTGGCCGAGGGGCGTCTGGTGGAGGTGCTGCAGGCCTTTGCCGTACCGGCCTGGCCGATTTCGGTGGTGTACCCGCCGCACCGCCAGCTCTCGCCCCGGGTACGGGTATTCATCGACTGGGTGATCGAGCTGCTGCACGGGATCGCGCAGGCGCGGCGAGAACTGATGGTCAAGGCTTGATGATCGGTCTTGAGGCCACAGCCCGCACCGCTGGGCGTTGTCGTGCCGCGTTCCCTCAGGGGGCTTTCGAAATGAAACGGGCATCGACGCCGTCGTGTTGCCAGCCTCCACCCAGTGCCTTGAAGGTGGCGATCGCGGCGCGAGCCGATTCGGTTTGCGCCTGGGCCCTGCCATCCGCCGCCGCCAGGAGGTGCTCGTCGGCGTCCAGCACTTCGATCAGGCTGACCACGCCTTTCTCATAGGCTGCGAATGAGGTCGAGCGAGCCTTGGCATAGGCGGATTCGCCCTGGACCAGGTGAATCGACTGTTGCTGTCGATTGATCAAGGCCGAGAGGGAGGTTTCGACATCTTCGCAAGCCCGCAGGACGGACTGCCGATAGGCCGCCAGGGCTTCGGCTTCCTGGCCTTTCGCCAAGTCGATCTGGGCATCGATGCGGGCGAAGTCGAACAGTCTCCAGCGCAATCCCAGCACCGCCGAAGCCTGGCTGGCGTCATTGCTGAACAGGTTGCCACTGGACACCGCCGTGGCAGTGCCCAGCAACGCACCCAGGGAGAGTTTCGGGTAGTACTCGGAAGTGGCTTGCCCGATGCGTGCGTTGGCTGCCGCAAGGCGACGCTCGGCGACGATCAGGTCCGGGCGTCGCCGCAAGAGATCGGCCACGGCGCCCATGTCCGCCAGGTTCGGCACGCCCGGAATGGCGCCAGGTTCGGTGAACTGTCCGCGGTAGGTGCCCGGTGGCTTGCCCAGCAGGACGTCCAGTGCGTTCATGGCTGCATCGAGGCCCGCTTGCAGGACCGGTACGCTGGCCTGGGCCTGGGTCAGCGATCCTTGGGTCTGGTGCAACTGCAATTCGGGCGCCAGGCCCTTTGCATACAAGTGCTCGATGGTGGAAAGAAGCTGTTCCCGGGTCTTGACTTGCTGCCGGGCGATGTCCAGGCGTGTCTGCAGGCCGCGGATGCTGACATAGAGGTCCGCCGTTTGCGCCACGACCGCCAGGCGGGTCGCCACTGCTGCGGCCTGGGAGGCCTGGTACTCGGCCAGGGCGGCCTCTTTGCCGCGGCGCAGCCCACCGGAGATGTCGAGTTCCCAGCCCGCGTTCAAGTTTGCCTCATAGGCGTTGCCATAACGGTTGTAGGAGGGGGTTGAATTCAACACCTGGCCCAGCGGCGTCTCCAAAGATTGGCGAGACCGGACGGCCTGGGCATCGACGGTGGCCGACGGCAGCAGCGCTGCGTTGGCGGCGCCCAGTCCGGCGCGAGCCTGTTCGATCCTTGCGCTGGCCTGGGCCAGGTCCAGGTTCTGCTCGAGTGCCTGGCGAACCAGCTGGTTCAGGAGCGGGTCGTTGAACGCGCCCCACCAACGGGCGAGGTCGGTTCTTGCAACGCTATCCGGCCCCGGTGCGGGCGCCTGGGTGGAAAAATGCGCCGGCAATTGCAGGTCGGGCTCGGAGTAGTCGGGACCTGCCGCGCAGCCCGCGACCATACCGAAGCACAGCATGACGGCAAAACGGGGAGTAGGGGGCATGCAATACCTTCGCAAAGGGGAGGGGTTTGTGACGATATTACGATTTGGTCACAAGTTGTCAAGCTGGCCCGGGATGAGTAAGCTGGCCCCCATGAACCAGCCATCCCCCCCATCGCCCAGCGTTCGCGGACCTGCCGATCACGACATTCGAGACCAGATCGTCGCGGCGGCCAACGAGCACTTCAGCCAGTATGGCTACGGCAAGACCACGGTGTCCGACCTGGCCAAGGCCATCGGCTTTTCCAAGGCCTATATCTACAAATTCTTCGACTCCAAGCAGGCGATCGGCGAAGCCATCTGCTCCAACTGCCTGGGGAAGATCGTCGACGCGGTGGAACAGGCCATCGAGGTTGAAGGCCTGTCCAGCACCGAACGTCTGCGGCGCCTGGTCAAGGCCCTGGTCGAGACGGGCGTGAGCCTGTTTTTCAATGAGCGCAAGCTCTACGACATCGCGGCGTTTTCCGCGATGGAGCGCTGGCCCAGCTCGCAGGTCTATAGCGCCCGGATCAGGCGCTTCGTGCTGGATATCGTGCGCGAAGGGCGGGAATCGGGTGAGTTCGAGCGCAAGACCCCCCTGGACGAAACCGTCGAGGCGATCCATCTGTCGCTGCGTCCGTTCACCAACCCGCTGTTATTGCAGTACAACCTCGACTACGTCGAGCAAGCCCCCACCCTGATCTCCAACCTGATCCTGCGCAGCCTGATGCCATAAGGCGCGGCGGTGGGTGCGCTGGCATCCATCGCCCGTTCCAGTCCCATTCATGAACCTTCGCCTTTGCTGACGGGCAGGAAGCTCTTCCTTGTCGATGTTTTGTGACCATTGACAGAATTGGTCACTTGAATGAGCATAACGCATCCGCTATCGAGAGGTCGTTATGATCCCGCGCCATTCCCTGTCATTCATGCTGCTTGGTTTGTTGTCATGTGCCCTGGTGGCCTGCAGTGAGACCGCGCCGCCCGATCCGCGCCTGCAAACGCCTCTCGTACGGGTCGAAGTGGTGCAGCCGGCCGATCCCGCGAAACGGGTATTCACCGGTATCGTCGCGGCACGGGTGCAGAGTGACCTCGGTTTCCGGGTCTCCGGCAAAGTGCTGGAGCGGCTGGTGGATACCGGCCAGAGCGTCAAGCGCGGGCAGCCGCTGATGCGCATCGATGCCAATGACTTGAGGCTGGCCGCCCGTGCACAGCAGCAGGCAGTGCTGGCAGCCACGGCACGGGCCCGCCAGGCCGCTGACGATGAACTTCGCTACCGTGACCTGGTGTCGATCGGAGCGGTGTCCGCTTCAGCCTATGCAGCGATCAAGGCGACCGCCGATTCGGCCAAGGCCCAGCTCAACGCGGCCCAGGCCGAGGCCGATGTGGCAGCCAATGCGACGAGCTATTCGACCTTGGTGGCCGATGCCGATGGGGTGGTGGTCGACACCCTGGCCGAGCCCGGGCAGGTCGTCAGTGCGGGCCAGGTGGTGGTGCGCGTCGCCCATTCGGGCCAGCGCGAGGCGGTGATCCAGTTGCCCGAAACGCTGCGCCCGGCGCTGGGCTCGCCGGCGACGGTCGAGCGTTATGGCCAGCACCGCAGCGGTGCCAGCGCCTACCTGCGCCAGTTGTCCGATTCGGCGGACCGGCAGACCCGGACATTCGAGGCGCGCTACGTATTGGACGGCGCGCTGGCCAACGCAACCCTGGGTTCGACCATCACGGTGGCGATCGCCGATGGCCAGGCGGCCAACGGCAATGACGTGCAAGTACCCATCGCCGCCCTCCATGATGCCGGAAAAGGCCCGGGTGTCTGGGTCGTGGCCGGCGACCCGGGGCAGGTGACCTGGCGACCCGTCACGATCCAGGCCTTGAACAATGCCGAGACCGCTCGGGTGACAGGCGCGCTGCAGGCCGGTGAGCGCATCGTTGCGCTGGGTGCCCATCTTCTGAGCGAGGGGCAGCAGGTCAGGTCCGAGTCGCCCGTCAGCCTTCGCACGCCTGTGGCTGAGGTGGCTCGATGAGTGGCTTCAATCTGTCGGCACTGGCGGTGCGGGAGCGCTCGATCACGCTGTTCCTGATCCTGCTGATTTCCATCGGCGGGCTCTACGCTTTCTTCAAGCTTGGGCGTGCGGAAGACCCGGCATTCACCATCAAGCAGATGACCGTGATCACGGCCTGGCCCGGTGCGACGGCCCAGGAGATGCAGGATCAAGTCGTCGAGAAGCTGGAAAAGCGCATGCAGGAACTGCGCTGGTACGACCGCACCGAAACCTTCACCCGTCCGGGGCTGGCTTTCACCACCGTCTACCTGCTCGATAGCACACCGCCTTCGGCTGTCGCGGACGAGTTCTACCAGGCGCGCAAGAAGATTCATGATGAAGAGAACGGCTTGCCGCCGGGTGTGATCGGCCCGATGGTCAACGACGAGTATGCCGACGTCACCTTCGCCCTTTATGCCCTGAAGGCCAAGGGCGAACCGCAGCGCAGGCTGGTGCGGGAGGCCGAAGGCCTGCGCCAGCGCCTGCTGCATGTGGCGGGTGTCAAGAAGGTCAATATCATTGGCGAGCAGGCCGAGCGGATCTATGTCGAGCTGTCGTACGAGCACCTGGCGACGCTGGGTATCTCTGCCCGGGACATTTTCAACGCGCTCAATGCCCAGAACCTGATGACGCCGGCCGGTTCGGTGGAAGCGAAGGGGCCCCAGGTCTTCATCCGCCTGGACGGCGCATTCGATGACTTGCAGAAGATCCGCGATACGCCGCTGGTGGTGCAGGGCAGGACCCTGAAGCTGTCCGATGTGGCCGAAGTCCGGCGCGGTTATGAAGACCCCGCCACCTTCCTGGTACGCAATAACGGCGAGCCGGCCCTGCTGCTGGGCGTGGTCATGCGCGACGGCTGGAACGGCCTCGACCTGGGGAAGGCGCTCGATGCCGAGGCGACGGCCATCAATGAGCAGATGCCCTTGGGCCTGACGCTGACCAAGGTCACGGATCAGGCGGTCAACATCAGCGCGTCCGTCAATGAATTCATGGTCAAGTTCTTCGCCGCCCTGGGCGTGGTGCTGCTGGTGTGCTTCCTGAGCATGGGCTGGCGCGTGGGCATTGTCGTCGCGGCGGCGGTGCCGTTGACCCTCGCCGCGGTCTTCATCGTGATGGCTGCGACGGGCAAGGATTTCGACCGGATCACCCTGGGCTCGCTGATCCTGGCGTTGGGGCTGCTGGTGGACGACGCCATCATCGCCATCGAGATGATGGTGGTGAAAATGGAGGAGGGCTATGACCGGATCAAGGCCAGCGCCTATGCCTGGAGCCATACCGCGGCGCCCATGTTGTCGGGCACGCTGGTCACGGCGATCGGCTTCATGCCCAACGGTTTTGCCAAGTCCACGGCGGGTGAGTACACCGCCAACATGTTCTGGATCGTCGGCATTGCCCTGATCACCTCGTGGGTCGTCGCGGTGGTGTTCACGCCGTACCTGGGGGTCAGGCTGTTGCCTTCGATCAAGGCCCCGGAGGGCGGCCACGCCGCTATCTACGGTACGCCTCGTTACCAGCGTTTCAGGCGCCTGCTGGGTGGTGTCATTCGCCGCAAGGGCCTGGTCGCGTTATCCGTCGTCGGCCTGTTCGTCGTGGCGGTGCTGGGCATGGGGGTGGTGAAGAAGCAGTTCTTCCCGACCTCGGACCGGCCCGAGGTACTGGTGGAGGTGCAGATGCCCTACGGCACCTCGATCGAACAGACCGATGCGGCCACGGCCAAGGTGGAGGCCTGGCTGGCGAAACAGCCGGAAGCACGCATCGTCACGGCCTACATAGGACAGGGCGCACCGCGTTTCTATCTGGCGATGGCACCGGAACTGCCTGATCCTTCGTTCGCCAAAATCGTTGTCCTGACCGCCAGCCAGGAAGAGCGTGACGCGCTGAAGCTACGGCTTCGACAAGCGGCGGCCGACGGCCTGGCCCCTGAAGCCCGGGTTCGTGTGACCCAGTTGGTGTTCGGTCCTTATTCGCCGTTCCCGGTGGCCTTCCGGGTCATGGGCCCGGACCGCGCTGTGCTGCGCGATATCGCCGCGCAAGTGCGCGAAGTAATGGCCGCCAGCCCGATGATGAGAACCGTCAATACGGACATGGGCGAACGTGTCCCGACGTTGCACCTCACCCTGGACCAGGATCGCCTGCAGGCTTTCGGCCTGACTTCCACGGACGTTGCCCAGCAACTTCAGTTTTTGCTCACTGGCGCCCCCGTCACGCAGGTTCGCGAGGATATCCGTTCGGTCCAGGTGATCGCGCGTTCGGCAGGCGACACGCGCCTGGATCCGTCGCAGATCGGTGCCTTCACCTTGACCGGTGCCCAGGGCCAGCGAGTCTCGCTGTTGCAGGTCGGCACGGTGGGGACGCGCATGGAGGATTCGCTCCTGCGCCGCCGTGACCGTACGCCCACCATCACCGTGCGCGGCGACGTCGCCGAAGGGCTCCAGCCGCCGGATGTGTCCAATGCGGTCATGGCTCAGCTGCAACCGATCATCGAGCGACTGCCGCCCGGCTACCGGATCCAGATGGCCGGGGCTGTCGAGGAGTCGGGAAAGGCGAACAAGGCATTGCTGCCCCTGTTCCCGATCATGATCGCGCTGATGCTGCTGACCATCATCGTCCAGGTACGCTCGATGTCGGCCATGCTGATGGTGTTCGCCACCGCGCCCCTGGGGTTGATCGGCGTGGTGCCGATCCTGCTGCTGTTCCAGCAGCCGTTCGGCATCAACGCCCTGGTGGGCCTGATTGCGCTGTCGGGCATCCTGATGCGCAACACCCTGATCCTCATCGGCCAGATCCACGTGAACGAACAGGCCGGCCTGTCGCCTTACGACGCGGTGGTCGAAGCCACGGTGCAACGTGCGCGACCGGTGATCCTCACCGCGCTGGCGGCGATGCTGGCATTCATTCCGCTGACCCATTCGGTGTTCTGGGGAACGCTGGCCTACACGCTGATCGGCGGGACCTTCGCCGGTACCGTGCTGACCCTGATATTTCTGCCTGCGATGTATTCGCTCTGGTTCAAGATCAAGCCCGGGCCTGCCCACCAACCCGTCCTGGAGGCGCACGCCGTATCGCGCTGAACGGTCCGTGTGCGTGAAAAGAGGAGATCCGCATGAGTTCGTTGGCCGGGGTCATCCAGCGGTTCGATCCCGCTGCACCGTTCGTGGCAGCGGACAACTGGCGCCAGGGCCGAACGGTCTTCGGCGGTTTGTCCGCGGCCTTGTCGCTGCAGACAGTGTTGCTCGAGACCGGCGCGGACCTGCCGCCCTTCAAATCGGCGCAGGTTTCCTTCATCGGCCCGGTGACGGATGCCCAGACATTCAACACCAGCGTCTTGCGCCGTGGTCGCTCGATGACCTCGGTCGCGGTGGATTGCATGTCGGGTAATGACCTGGCGCTGCGTACAACGCTGTCGTTCGCCTTGCCCCGCACCAGCCGGATCGTCCATGAGGCATGGGGACGCCCGGCCGTCGCGGGGCCAACCCGATACCCGGTGTTGCATCTGGACAGGCAGATTGCCCCGGCATGTGCCTTCAATTTCGAAATGCGCCCGGCGGGAGGCTCCCTTCCGATGACCGGAGCCGACCATCCCGAGTTGCTGATGTGGGTGCGCCACCTGGATGCGCAAGGCGTGGATCCGGCTGTCGCCTTGATTGCATTGGCTGACAGCCTGCCACCTGCGGCCATGACCTGCTTCACCGAGCCGGCTGCCATCAGTTCCGCGTCATGGATGATCGACTTGCCCCAGCCTGCGACCGCTGGCCGTTGGTTCCTGATCAATGCCTTCAGCCGACAGGCCCTGGAAGGTTATTCCCTGCAAGACATGGAAATCTGGGACGAGAGCGGCCGCAGGGTGCTTTGGGCACGCCAGACCGTGGCGGTCTTTATCTAGGCTCTGTACGAGAGGCCTTGATACTCGCTCATGCTGCGTTGAAAACAGCCTCGCCTGACCTTCGTCTCAAGGCTTTTCTTACAGAACCCAGGATTTTTATCCGCAAGTCGAGCGTGGGGATTCCAGTGCTCGAGTTCCCCGCACAATCCACCCGCCTTGCTCGATGAGGCCGAACGTCATCCGTATCGTTCTTTTTCGAGCAAGGGCACGGGTGAGCGGTGATTGCCGCTCAGGTGCGATGGGTGAAGAGAAACAGGATGATCGCCACCAGGCAGACGCTGGCCTGTGTGACACCCAGGGTGGTGACGGGGGCGAAGTCCGATGCGGACCCCAGCCAGGTGGTTACCGCCGACGCCCCCATGGTCAGGAAGCCAAGCAGCGCGGACGCCAGCCCGGCCTCTTTACCGAAAGGGTTCAGGGTGATGGCTGTTCCCAGAGGGTTGGCGAGGCCCATGCCCCACAGGAAAATCACCATCGACAGGGAATACCAGGCCAGGCCCGGATCGGCGGGACCGACGATGAGCACCAGTCCGCCCGCCAGGGCCGTGGCGAAGCCCAGGGCTGTGATCTTCCGGCTGCCGTAGCGTCGAGCCAGGTGCGGGGCCGCCATGCCCGCCGCGAACACGACGAACACAGTGGCCGCGAAGTACAGCCCGGCTTCCAGGGATGTCAGGCCGATCCCGCTCATCAGGATCGCCGGGGCGGCGCCGAACGAGGCGAACAGCCCGCTCATCAACAGGCTCACCGACACGGCGGGAAGCACGAACCGGCGGTCGCGCAGCAAGCCGCCATAGGCCCGCAGGACACTCAGCGGCGAATGCGGGGCCCGGCGCTCGGGCGGGTGTGTCTCCCCCAGGCCACGGGCATAGAAGATCGCAATGGCGATGGCCGCCAGAGCGACCAGGGCGAAGATCGCCCGCCAGCCCAGCGTCGAGGTCAGCAGGCTACCGATCAGCGGCGAGAACCCTGGCGCGGCTGCCGTGGCGATCATCGTCAGCGACAAGGCCCGGGCCAGGTTCTCGCCTTCGAACAGATCGCGGGCGATGGCACGGGAAAGCACCGCCGCCGCACAAACGCCCAGGGCCTGGATAATACGCCCGAGCAGGAGCGTTTCCAGGGTGGTGGCGAAACCCGCGACAGCCGTGCCCGCCACGAACAGGGACAAACCGCCCAGTACCAGTTTCTTGCGTCCGTACCGATCCGCCAGCGGCCCGACGATGAGTTGGGCCAAGGCGAAGGTGATGAAGAAACTGGAGAGGGTCAGGCCCAGCGCCCGGGTCGGCACGCCGAGTTCCTGCCCGATGTCGGCAAAGGCCGGGAGGATGATGTTGGTGGACAGGATGCTGATGGCGGCAAGGCCGGCCAGCAGCACCACGATCCTGGCGCTCAGTATCGGCTGCCCGGGGGCGGAAGACGCGACGAGGGTTCCCGCAGTCCCGCCCTCGGCTGGTTGCAGCGAAGGCGTTCGCGGTTCGGCCATCATGGTGTGGCTTCCCAGCGGCGGAACAATACGCTGGCATTCACCCCGCCGAATCCAAAGCCATTGGACAAGGCATAGGTCAGGGGCATTTTCCGCGCATCGAGGCCAACCAGGTCCAGCCCTTCGGCAGCCTCGTCGGGGCTGACCAGGTTCAGGGTGGGTGGCACGACCTGGTCGCGTAGCGCCAATACCGTGAAGATCGCTTCGATGCCTCCGGCGGCGCCAAGCAGGTGACCGGTGGCGGATTTCGTGGAAGTGATCGCCACGCCTGAGCCGGTGCCGAACACCGACCTGATCGCGGCCAGCTCGCCCTTGTCGCCCACCTGGGTCGACGTGGCATGGGCGTTGATATGCTGGACTTCGCTTGCGCTCACATCGGCCTGGCGCAAGGCTTGCTCCATGGCCCGTCTTGCACCGTTGCCATCCTCGGGGCCGGCGGTGAGGTGATAGGCGTCGGCGCTTGTGCCATAGCCCACCAGTTCCGCCAAGGGTGTCGCGCCCCGGGCGAGGGCATGTTCCAGCGACTCGATGACCAGCAGCCCGGCGCCTTCTGCCATGACAAAACCATCGCGGTCGCGATCGAACGGGCGCGAGGCGGTTTCAGGAGCCTCGGCCGGGTGCGTGGACAGTGCCCGGGCGGCGGCGAAGCAACCCAGGGTCACCCGATCCATCGCGGCTTCCGTACCGCCGCAGATGGCGATGTCCGCTTCACCGCTGGCGATGAGGCGGGCTGCGTCGCCGATGGCCTGGACGCCGGCGGCGCAGGCCGTCACCGGAGCACCGAGAGGGCCCTTGAAACCGTTCTGGATCGACACGTTGCCTGCCGCCATGTTCGCGAGGAAGGAGGGGGCCGTGAACGGGGACAGCCGGCGAGGGCCGCGGCTGTCGGTGATGCGAATGGCCTCGGCGATCGCGCCGAAACCTCCGACGCCCGAGGCGATGATGGTGGCCGTGCGCTCTTGCTGGTGCGCTTGCGCTGGGTGCCAGCCTGCCTGCTCCAGTGCTTCATGGGCGGCGACCATTGCGAATTCGATGAAGCGATCCATCTTCTTGCGTTCTTTCGCCGCGATGATCCGGTCAGGCGCATAACCGGCAACGGCATCTTCTTCCAGCGTCGGCACCTGGCCGCCTACCGCGATTCCCGTGCCCTCGACCATTTCGTCTGGAAGCCTGCGGATGCCCGAGCGCCCGTCAAGCAGACGACGCCACACTTCTTCGACGCCACACCCCAGCGGGCCGACGATACCGGTTCCCGTGACTACTATTCGCTTGCGACCTTTGGAATTGATCATTTGACCCTCGTCATTACTGATTCGGCGCCCGTCGGATCGCACCGATCCATATGCCGGCCAGGATCGACGGGAGGCCAGTTTTAGTCTTGTGACCAATATTGTCAATGGTCACAAAGCTGAGAGACCAAGGCCATGGCGGTTTCATTTGAGCTGAACCACGACCTTGCCCTTGGCGCGGCCCTGCGCCAGGTATTGCAGTGCCTCTGTCGCGCGTTCGAAGGCAAAGACCTTGTCGATCACCGGACGAATGCGCTCCGACTCGAGCAATCCGCCGATCTCCTCGAGCTGAGCGCCATCGGGACGGACGAAAAGACACGAATAGCTGACGCCCTTCTTTTTCGCCAGGCCCATGATGCGGCGGCTCATGAGGCCGAATACGAAGGCCAGGAAGAAATTGAGCCCGCGGGCGCGGGCGAATGCCTTGTCCAGGGGGCCGACGAGAGAAACGATCCTGCCTCCCGGCTTGAGTACCTCGAGGGACTTTTCAATCGTGTCGCCTCTGAGCGTGCCCAGGACACTGTCGTAGCCGCGCAGCACCGTCTCGAACGCTAGCTGTTTATAGTCCAGCACTTCGTCGGCCCCCAGGTCGCTGACCCATTGGACATTTGCCGTGCTGGTGGTGGTGGCCACCTTGGCGCCGAAGTGTTTGGCCAGCTGGATCGCAAAGCTGCCGATGCCACCCGAACCTGCGGGGATGAAGACGTTCTGCCCCGCCTGCAGATGGGCACGTTCCTTCAGGGCTTGCCATGAGGTGAGGCCGACCATGGGTATCGACGCTGCCTGGACGAAATCCAGGTTGGCCGGTTTGGGCGCCGCCACGTCCTGGGGTACCGCGGCCAATTCGGCCAGTGACCCGGTACCCCGGTCGAACAGGCTGGCGAAGATGGCGTCACCGACCTTGAAACGTGTCACGCGGCTGCCCACCTCCACGACGACCCCGGCCAGGTCGCTGCCGATGACGGCCGGTAGCTGGAGCTTGAGCACCGGCTTGAACAGGCCGGTCATGATCATGTTGTCGATGGGGTTCAAGGCGGCGGCATGAACCTCGACCAACAGTTCGTCCGGCTTGAGCGTGGGGCGTGGGACTTCGGCAAACCCGATGTCGGGCGATCTGCCGTAGCGTTTGAAGGTGAGTGCTTTCATTCCTTTATCCTGGTCGGGGCAGGTTGGGCTTGGCGGGGCTTCGATGCGACGATGCGGCGACGACAGGACTGTCGCCACCGCACGGTATCCACATCGGCAGAACCTCAGGCTTGAGGCTGGTAGCGCTCGGCCGCGTGGGCCTGGCGGATGTCCGACATGAGTCCCTGGCGCGCGCCATCCAGGGCGTCCCAGCGTTCGGCGACATGCAGGGGGGGAATGGTGACCCGTTCGCGACGATCGAAGCCGACCAGGGCCGCATCCACCAGTTCACCCACCTCCATCACTTGCGCAAGGATGTTGATGTCGATGCCGGCGCGTTCCCAGATCTCCGTGCGAGTCGATGCCGGTAGCACCGCCTGCACATAGACACCCTTGGACGACAGTTCATGGTCCAGCCCCTGGGAGAGGAACAGCACGAAGGCCTTGGTGGCGCCATAGACCGACATGCCGAACTCGGGCGCAAAACCCACCACCGAGCCGATGTTCACGATCGCGCCGCTGCCAGCCTGCGCAAAGCGCGGGGCGACTGCGCAGGCCAGCCGGGTCAGAGCGGTGACGTTGAGAGTGATCAGGCGTTCGATGGCGTCGGAAGACTGCTGCACGAAGCCGCCTGACTGGGCCATGCCGGCGTTGTTGATCAGCACGCCGATGCGAGTGTCATCGCGCAGACGAGTCTCAAGCGCGGCCAGGTCGGCGGATTCGGTCAAGTCCGCTTGCAGCACCTCGACGGCGACACCGTGGTCCGCCCGCAGGCGTTGCGCCAGGGTGTCCAGGCGGGCCTTGTCGCGTGCGGCCAGCACCAGGTCGTGGCCGCGGCGGGCGAAACGTTCTGCGTAAGTCGCGCCGATGCCGGTGGAAGCGCCGGTGATGAAGACGGTTGGAAGCGTGGTCATGAGTCTTTTCCTTTACGGGAGAGTCGGTCAGGCAGGGAGGGCTCGCCTCAGCCGGCGAGGGTTGGGTAATCGGTGTAGCCCGCAGCGCCGCCGCCATAAAGCGTGGCCGGGTTCGAAAAGCGTTTTTCCGGACATTCCTTTCAGATTCCAGGATGGGGAAAGGCTTTATGATTACGATCGTAATCTAAATTGTCAAATCTTTGATGATGATCGACATCAATGTATAGTGAGGCTTCCCCAGCAGGCAGATATCCACCTGGATGCGTTATGAAAGTCTCTAAAGCACAGGCACAGGCCAACCGGGCGCGGGTTGTCGAGACGGCGTCCACGCTGTTTCGTGAACGCGGCTACGACGGCGTTGGCGTCGCTGACCTGATGGCGGCGGCCGGCTTTACCCACGGCGGTTTCTACAAGCAATTCAACTCCAAGGCCGACCTGATGGCGGAGTCGGCGGCCTGCGGTATCGCACAGACCGTTGCGCTGAGCGACGGCATCAACATCCAGGATTTCGTTCGGTATTACCTGTCGCGCCAGCATCGCGACGCCCGTGCCACCGGTTGCACCATGGCGGCGCTGGGCGGGGATGCCGCGCGTCAACCAGAGGCTGTCCGGGCCACCTTCGCGGCGGGCATCGAAAGCCTGTTGGACGCGCTCAGCCATGAGGCAGGGGAGTCGAGCGAAGCTGACCCCGCGCAGGTGCGAGCCGAGTCCCTCAGCACGCTGGCGCATGTCATCGGCGCAATGGTCATGTCGCGAGCCTGTCCGGACGATTCGCCGCTGGCCGACGAAATCCTGAGTGTGTGCCGCGACCGCCTCCTTGCCTCACCGAGCCCGTCCGAAGAGGCGGGGCAAGACGGTGACCCTGGGGATTGGCCCGCTATGAACCCGAAGGGTTGAGCTTGCAAGGCTTGATAAAGTGGTGAGTGGCGCCTTGGTGGGTCAGTGGTGGCATGGAATGCATTTTTCGGATGGCGGCGAGCAGGGGCGTCATCGGGAAATACGCGGTCAGGCCGTTCCGCAGCGTTGTGAGTACCGTCTCACTTACACCGCCATTCGATCCTGGGGCGTTTCTCCCTATCTATCCGATGCCAGTGCCCGGCTCTTCAAGGGCGGGCAGCAGATCGGTTTTGGGCATTATCATCTGACAGGCCAAGGCGGTCTCGATCCAACCAAGGTCGCTCCGCTCGAGCAGAAGATGGCGCTGGTAATCAACCAACTATTAGGTCAAGACCAATGAGTTCATTCAAAAGTATCGCGGCCCTGTTGCTCATGCTCGTCTTGGCCGGCTGCGCTCACACCAGCTCCAATCAGCCCTATTTCGAACCGCCGCCACTGCCACCAGGCAAGGCATTGGTGTACCTGATGCGGACTCAGGTCCTGCAAGGCAGTTTTTATGACAGCGTGTTCAGCATCGACGACAGTGCCGTGGTGGGACTCAATAACAAGACCTATTCCTGGGTACAGGTGAGTCCGGGCCTGTACAAGGTATCGGCGGGGCCGCGTCCGCATCCCAGGAACGTATTCCTGAACCTGCCGGTCGAGCCGGGCAAAGAGTACTTCATAGAATATACGCAGGAATATGCGGCCGAGATGATCCGGGTACGCGATCCCAAGGAAGGGAAGGCCATGGTGAAAGGGTATTTCTATATCCCGGCCAAATAGAGGCTCCTTGAATCATGTTGAGCTAACTGAACGGGCGACTTTGGGTCGCCCGTTTTCGTGATTCAACTGCCTGCACGAGCCTGCGTCTTCCTTGCGCCGTCCGCACCCTTGATCCCAGGTCGATGCCGTTGCGGTGCCGATCGAGCCGATCAACGTCACTGCGAACTCAACGCCGCCCCACCCGCGTACTCACATCCACCCACACCGCCAGCACCAGGATGCTGCCCTTGACGATCATCTGCCAGTAGCTGTCGACATCGAGCATGGACATGCCGTTGTCCAGGCTGGTGATGACCAGCGCGCCGAGCAGGGCACCGTAGACGGTGCCGGAGCCGCCGCGCATGGAGGTGCCACCGATGAAGCAGGCGGCGATGGCGTCGAGTTCGCCCATGTTGCCGGCCGAGGGCGAGCCCGCCGCCAGGCGCGCGGTGTTGACCACGCCGGCGAGGGCGCACATCACCCCCATGATGCCGAAGATCCACAGCTTCACTGCCTGCACATTGATGCCGGACAGGCGCGTGGCTTCCATGTTGCTGCCCACCGAGTAGACCCGGCGACCGAATACGGTCTGGCTGGTGACGTAGCTGAACACCCCCAGCAGAATCAGCAAAAGCAGTACCGGCACAGGAATGCCGTCGTAGCTGTTCAGGGTGTAGACGAACCCGGCCAGCACCACGCCGATCAGCACCACGCGCAGCACGTCACGCACCCGTGAATGGGCGGCCAGGCCATGGAGGGCGCGGTTGCGGCGTTGTTTCCAGGTCAGGAACAGCGTCAGGGCGAACAGCAGCACACCCAGGCCCGTGCCTACGGAGTGGGGCAGATATCCCTGGCCGACGTAGACCAGTTCCGGCGACACCGGGGCGATGGTGGTGCCGCCGGTGACGCCCAGCAGAATGCCGCGAAAGGCCAGCATGCCGCCCAGGCCGACGATGAACGAGGGGATGCGCAGGTAGGCCGTCATGTAGCCGTTGCCCAGGCCGATCATCAGGCCGCACAAGGCGACCAGGCTCAGGTTCGCCAGCAGCGGGATGTGATAAACCACGTCCAGGATCGCCGCCAGTCCTCCCAGCAAGCCGAGCAACGAGCCCACCGACAGGTCGATCTCGCCACTGATGATCACCAGCACCATGCCGCAGGCGAGGATTCCGGTGATGGACATCTGCCGCAGCAGGTTGGACAGGTTGCGCGGGGTCAGGAACCCGCCATCGGTCTGCCAGCTGAAAAACAGCCAGATGACCGCCACGGCGATCACCAGCGCGAGCATTTTGTAGCGGCTGAAAAGTTGTTTGACCTGATTCATCTACGCAGACTTCCGATCGTTATTGTCATGGCCATCGGGATGGCTGAGCGCAGCGGCGAGCACCTGTTCCTGGGTCAGGCCCTGGTTGATGAAATCCCCCCGCAATTGGCCGTCGCCGATCACCAGCACGCGGTCGGAAACCCCCAGCACTTCGGCCAGTTCCGACGACACCATGATGATTGACACGCCTTCGGCCGCCAGGGCGCCCATCAGTTTGTAGATCTCGTACTTGGCGCCGACGTCCACGCCCCGGGTGGGCTCGTCGAGAATCAGCACGCGGGGTCTGGTCAGGAGCATCTTCGCCAGCACGGCCTTCTGCTGGTTGCCGCCGGATAGGCTGGTGATCGGCAGGAACGGGCTGGCGGTCTTGAGATGCATGCGCGAGATCTCCCTGTCGATGCAGCCCAGCTCCGCTTCGGCGTCGATGCGGGTCATCTTCGAATAGTTCTCCAGCACGGCCAGGGTGATGTTCTGGCCAACGCCCAGGTCCGGGATGATGCCCTGGCGCTTGCGGTCCTCGGGGACCATGCACAGGCCGGCGCGGATCGATTTGAGGGGCGTGCGCGTGTCGATCGGCTTGCCGTCCAGCCAGACTTCGCCTTCGTAGCGCCCGGGGTAGGCGCCGAACAGCGCCGACACCAGTTCCGTGCGGCCGGCCCCCACCAGGCCTGCGATGCCAAGGATCTCCCCGCGCTTGAGCACGAAGGAGATGTCGTCGACCCGCTTGCGCCTGGGGTTGTCGACGTCGTAGCAGGTGACGTGGCGAGCCTCGAATATCACGTCGCCGATGTCATGGGGTTCGGTGGGGTAGAGGTTGTTCATTTCCCGTCCCACCATCTGGGCGATGATGCTGGGGATGTCCATGTCCGCCATTGCGGTAGTGGCGATGTGTTTGCCATCGCGGATCACCGAAATGGTGTCGCAGACGGCAGCGACTTCATCGAGCTTGTGGGAGATGTAGACGCAAGCGACGCCCTTGGCCTTGAGGCCACGGATGATGTCCAGCAACACTTCGATTTCCGAGCGGGTCAGGGCCGATGACGGTTCGTCAAGGATCAGCAGGCGCGCCTGTTTGTTCAGGGCCTTGGCGATTTCCACCAGTTGCTGGTAGCCGCCGCCATACTGGGAGACGGGCAGCGAGACGTTCATGTCCGGCACCTTGAGTTCGCGCATCAGGGCTTCGGCGCGGTGGATCATCGCCGGGTAGTTCATGCGTCCGCCGGGCAGCGTCAGCTCATGGCCCATGAAGATGTTCTCGGCCACCGACAGGTCGGGCACCAGGGTCAGTTCCTGGTGGATGATGACGATGCCGGCGGCTTCGGTCTCGCTGATCGATTGGGCCTTGAGCGGCTGGCCATCCCAGAGGATTTCGCCGTCCCAGGTGCCATGGGGATAGACCGCCGACAGGACCTTCATCAACGTGGATTTGCCGGCACCGTTCTCGCCGCACAGGCCGACGCACTCGCCGGGCCTGACCTTGATATCGATACCGTTCAGCGCTTTGACACCGCCGAAAGTCTTGACGATGCCATTCATTTGCAACAGGTAGTCGGACATGGTGAAGGCTCGTGAAAAAGGGCTCACACAGACGCAGGGGGCAAGAATTTCTGGTGTCAGTCAGGCCCCTGTGGGAGCGAGCAAGCTCGCTTCCACAGGGACTTTGCTTAACCCGGGATGTGCATCCAGGTCACTGCCCGGCGATCTGCGCCTTGGTATAGAACCCGTCCTTTTCCAGCAGGTCGATGTTGTCCTTGGTCAGCGGCGTTGGCGTGAGCAGGATGGTGTCGACTTTCTTGCTGCCGTTGTCGTATTGCGAACTGAAGTTGGGTTTCTCGTTGCGTGCCAGTTGCACCGAGAGCTTGGCGGCTTCGGAGGCGATCAGCTTCAGGGGCTTGTAGACGGTCATGGTCTGGGTGCCGTCGATCACCCGCTTGACCGCCGCCAGGTCGGCGTCCTGCCCGGAGATCGGCACCTTGCCAGCCAGCTTCTGCGCGGCCAGGGCCTGGATGGCGCCGCCGGCGGTGGCGTCGTTGGAAGCGACGATGCCATCGATTTTGTTGTTGTTCCGGGTCAGGGCGTTTTCAACGATGCTCAGGGCTTCGGTGGGGTTCCATTCCTTGACCCATTGCTGGCCGACTATCTTGATGTCGCCCTTGTCGATGGCCGGTTGCAGCACCTTCATCTGGCCTTCGCGCAGGACCTTGGCGTTGTTGTCGGTGGGCGCGCCGCCGAGCAGGAAGTAGTTGCCCTTGGGGGCCGCTTTCAGCACGCCGCTGGCCTGCATCTCTCCGACCTTTTCGTTATCGAAGGAAATGTAGGCGTCGATATCGGCGTTGAGGATCAGCCGGTCATAGGACACCACCTTGATCCCGGCCTTCTTGGCCTCGGCGACGGCGTTGGTCAGCACGGTGGCGTTGAACGGCACGATGACGATCACATCGACGCCACGGGAGATGAGGTTTTCGATCTGTGAAATCTGCTTCTGCTCGTTGGCATCGGCCGACTGTACATAGACCTTGGCATCGAGTTTTTCCGCTGCGGCGACGAAGTAGTCCCGGTCCCGCGACCAGCGTTCCAGGCGCAGGTCATCGATGGAGAAACCGATCTTCGGGTGGGTGGCGTCGGCCATGACCGGAAGCGACAGCAGGGCCAGGGCGCCGGCGAGCAAGGTGCGTTTGACTGTTTTCATGGGTGCGTCCTTTTATTGTTTTTTGAAAGACACTGCCTGACGGTGAACGTGGTGCCGGTAGAACTGTAGAGAGTCTCGGGGCGCGGCGAGCGGAGATTTGTCGCGAGAATGTAACAGCCTCGCGGCGCCCGTCGGCTCTCCTGGCCGTCAGGGATAGATGAACCGATTGACCAGGTTTTCGAGCATCTCCTGGCGACCGCTGACCGCCTGCGGGTTCAGTTCGTGGGCAAATGCATGTTCGGCCAGGGCGGCGAGGCTGAATTCCCCCGCCAGCACCGCTTGCCCGAAAGGTTGCTGCCAGCCGGCATAGCGCTGGTCCTTGAACTGCTGGAGCCGATCGTTGCGCACCATGGCCGCTGCACGCTCCAGGGACACGGCGAGCACGTCCATGGCGGCGACGTGGCCATGGAACAGGTCGAGTTCGTCCACGCTCTGGCGACGCACCTTGGCGTCGAAGTTGAAGCCGCCATTGCCGAAGCCACCGGCCTTGAGGATCTCGTAGATCGCCAGGGTCATTTCTTCGACGCTGTTGGGGAACTGGTCGGTGTCCCAGCCGTTCTGCGGATCGCCCCGGTTGGCATCGATGCTGCCGAATATTCCCAGTGAAACGGCCGTGGCGATCTCGTGATGGAAGCTGTGGCCGGCCAGGGTCGCATGGTTGGCCTCGATGTTGACCTTGATTTCCTTCTCAAGGCCGAACTGCTGCAAGAAGCCGAAGACCGTGGCGCTGTCGTAGTCGTATTGATGCTTGGTCGGTTCCTGGGGTTTGGGTTCGATCAGCAGGTCGCCCTTGAAACCGATCCTGTGCTTGTGCTCCACCACCATGGCCATGAACCGGCCCAGTTGCTCGCGCTCGCGCTTCAGGTCGGTGTTGAGCAGGGTTTCATAACCCTCGCGACCGCCCCACAGGACGTAGTTTTCGCCCTTGAGACGCTGGGTGGCGTTCATCGCGCTGCACACCTGGGCGGCGGCACAGGCGAACACTTCCGGGTCCGGGTTGGTGGCGGCGCCCGCGGCGAAACGCGGGTTGCTGAAGCAATTGGCCGTGCCCCACAACAGCTTGACCCCGGTCTGCTCCTGGTGGCGTTCCAAGTGGTCGATCATCTGTGCGAAGTGGTTGCGATAGTCCTTCAACGAGTTGCCTTCCGGGGCGACATCGGTGTCGTGGAAGCAGTAGTAGTCGACACCCAGCTTGGAGAAGAATTCGAAGGCCGCCTCGGCCTTGCCGATGGCCACTGCCATGGGGTCCCCGGGCTGGTGCCAAGGGCGCTTGAAGGTGCCGGCGCCGAATACGTCAGAACCGGGCCAGACAAAGGAGTGCCAATAGCAGACCGCCATGCGCAGGTGCTCGCGCATGGGCTTGCCGAGCACGAGTTTGTTGGCGTCGTAGTGGCGAAAGGCAAGGGGCGAGTCGCTGGCAGGCCCTTCGTAGCGAATCTTGTCGACAACGGGAAAGTAGGGCATTTGCAGGTTTCCTTGTTGTTCTTGGCGGTGTCCCGATACTAGCAACGGCCCGCTGGCCGCTGATTATGAAAATCACCAATGCATGGTTCGATTTTGAGTACTAGTCTGTGGCAACCGTCTCGACGTCGACCGGCCCAGGACCACAACAATGAAAACCGTCCCTCCCGTCCACCGCATTGCACTGCTGTTCAACGGCAGCAAGATCTACGACCGCGGCATCATCAGCGGCATCGGCAATTACCTGAGCAGCACCCGCGCGTCCTGGGACCTGTTCCTGGAAGAGGATTTCCTCTGTCGCTTGAAAGGCATCGAGCGCTGGCAGGGCGACGGGATCATCGCCGACTTCGACGACCCACTGATCGGCGAGGCGTTGGCCGGGATCCGCCTGCCCGTGGTGGCGGTGGGGGGCTCCTATGAGGATGAGCGTGCCTATCCCAAGGGCATTCCCTATGTCGCCACGGATAATTTTGCGTTGATGAAGCTGGCCTACGAGCATCTGATCGAGGCCGGACTGACACGCTTTGCCTGTTTCAGCCTGCCCGTGGCGCAAGCCAATCGCTGGGCGCAGGAGCGTGAAAGAGCCTTTCGCTCGCTGCTGCAGCGCGACGGCTTGCATGTGGAGGTATATCGCGGCATGGGCACCAGCGCGCCGCTCTGGGACAGCGCGGTGGAACAGCAGATCGCCTGGCTGCAAAGCCTGCCCAAACCCATCGGTATCATTGCCGTCAGCGATGCGCGGGCACGTCAGTTGCTGCAAGCCTGCCTGACCGCTGGCATCGCTGTGCCGGAACAGGTGGCGCTGATCGGCATCGATAACGACCCGCTGACCCGCAGCCTGACCCGGGTGCCCCTCAGCTCGGTCATTCAAGGCACCGAGACCATGGGCCGCACTGCCGCGCGCCTGCTCCACCAGATGTTGCACGGCATGCCCTCCACGGGCACTCAGGTGTTGATCCCGCCGGATGCGATCAATGTCCAGGCGTCGAGCCTGCATCAACCCCTGGGCAACCCTTACGTCATGCAGGCCTTGCTGTTTATCCGCCAATACGCCTGCCAGGGCATCAAGACTGCCCAGGTGGCGGCCTATGTCGGTGTGTCCCGCTCATCCCTGGAAGCGCATTTTCGCAAGGTGCGCGGATGCAGCGTGCACGACGAAATCCTGCGCTTCAAACTGGCCGCCGCTGCCAGCGGACTGGAGAAAACCGATTCGCCGATTGCCGACATCGCCCGTCAGTGCGGCTTCAAGTCGGCGCAATACCTGCACACGGTGTTTCGTCGGGAGTTCGGCTGCACACCGCGCGAGTATCAGCAAGGCGCAACGTGACGATGGCTCGTTCCACCGTGCAGAAGCTCATCAATACTGGCGCACGACCACGGCGTTGTAGCGCCGTTGCAACTCGTCGTAACCTGCCCGTGCAGCGGCGAGGTCCTGGTTCAGTTGCGCGGCGTCCGCCCCGGCGGCCCAGTGCTGTTGCAGGCGTTCGAGGTACGTCAACCATTCCCAGGCCTGCGAGCTGATGACGCTCCACACGGGCAGGTTGCCATCTGCCGAGCGCAAGCGGGGCAGTGCCTGGATGAAGGTCTCTGCGTCCGCCCAACGGGTCATCAATGACTGATGCAGGTCGAGCAACTGACGGGGCGTCAGCGCCGCGCCGGTGGTCATGGCATCGAGGGCATCCATGGTCTGGCGGGCATCGATCATGAAGCGCAGCGTATACCAATGCTGGTCATGCCCCAGGCGTTGCTCGATGGAGGCCAGTTGCTGCTGTCGCGCCTCCAGTTGCGGCTGCTCGAACGCCTGGCGCAAAGGGATCGCCCGGGTGCGTGCTTCTTGCAGGCGCGCGCTCAGGGCTTGTTCAAGCCGGGCCAGTTCGAGGGGATCCCGATCCATCGGCCGCTGCGCCAGCCAGCGCTCGACGGCCTCGGCGTCCGGACGCAGTTGGTCGTAGGCCGTGACGTAGTTTCTGGCTAGCGCTTGCAGGCCTTCCGGTGTTCCTGCGCCGAGCCATCGGTAACAGGGCGATGGCGGTGCATCGTTGCCGGGGACGATTTCACCGGAGCCCATGCCGAAGCCGGCAAAGAAATGTCGGTAGGCATCGTGCTGCGTCGATGAAGCGACCAGGTCACGGTATTCGGCGTAGCGTCGCTCCAGAAGGTCCGCGCCATTCAACAGGCAGGTGTTGATCTGCTGCACTTGCTGCCAGCGCGAGCGGGTCTGCGGGTCGATGTGCTTGCGAGGGGCCAGCTGCAGCACCAGCCAGGTCAGGCCCAGCAGTGCAATCACAGCAATCGCGAAGGCTCGATTACTGATCATGGCTTTCCTGCCTGGGAGGACGTGGGTACATGCCACTGCTGCGCGGACAATTCGGTCGGGCAGGGCGTCGAGGTGGATTGGCGTGCGGCGCAGGTTCGCTGTGGCCAGGCCTGGAGCCCCTCGTTCGGGGCGAGCGGCGCATTGCCCGCGAGGGTATTGCCCAGCAGGAGCAGCGAGATGAGGATGCCCAGCGAGAGGCCGACAAGGACATCGTCCGGCAAGCGCTCATAGACTCGGGAATACAGGGCGGCGGCGCGTTTGGTCAGATTGCCTCGGCTCAGGATCGCCAGCGTGGCGAGGATGCCGAAGTAGGCAACCGCTCCGGCAAATCCACCCGCCAGGTAGATGACGCCGCCCAGCAGGCCGACCCAGAGGCTTTCGCGTATCGGCAGCGGGGTGGGGCGTCGCAGGCTCAGCCAGCGCCCGTAGCGGTCATGGAGCCATTGATCGAGGCGCCATGCCCGGCTCAGGGTCTTGCATGCCGCGTTGAGCCCCCATGCAGCGGCGCCGAGAAACAGCGCGCGCAGGAACATGTCGATGACGCTGATGTAGAACGTCCCGCCGAGGCGATACTCCAGCAGCCAGCTCATGCTGGCCGAAGCGCCGACAATGGCCAGGGGCACCGCCATGGCCGGCGGCCGACGACGCAGCGCGCGCCAGTTGTCCGGGGCCAACTGCGGCATCTGGTACAGCAACTGCGGATAGCGAAGCTGCACGGTGCGATACAACGCCTCGCAGGCATCCCAGTCGGCGGCGCTGAAGGTGATGCTCAGGCGCACCCGGGCGTCTTCGTCGAGGGTGCCGAACAGCATGCGCGCTGCCTGGGATTCGCTGCTGTCATAGAACTGGGTGAGGCGGGTCTGTTCCTGCACGAACATGGCACAGTCGCTGCGAGCCAGCAGTTGGCTCCACCAGGGCTCGGGGCAGGCGTTATGATGACCGCTGCGGGTCCAGCCCTGTTGCGTGCAAATGCTTTCGAACAGCCTCTGCGACCAGTTCGGCGACTGTAGCAGCACCAGGGCCAGGCTCTGGTTCAGCCACTGGCGCGCATCCAGGGTTTGCAGCCAGGGGCTTGCGGCCAGCTTGCGGGCCAGTTCGAGGAATCGCCCGCTATCCTGCCGGGCCTCGGTCAGGCGCGACGAGGCCTGCTCCATGAGGGTGTTGCGCAGGTGTTCGAGGGTGGTTCGCGGCAAGCCTTCATGTTGCCAAGGGGTGAGCCAGTGCAATTGCTCGATGGCCGCCTCGGCCAGTTCGTAGCGGTCGTCTGGCAGGCAGCGCAGCAGCAGGCCTTGTTCGAACGCCGCTTCGCATCCAAGCAGGCGTGCCTGGGCCACGCGGTCGGCGAGGTTGGTCGCGCTGATTCCTTCCAGGCATTGCGCCGCCAGGCCTTCGGCCGGGCAAGCCCCGTCATCCGTCTGCCGAGGGGACGGTTGTTGCACCCGAGGCGACTCGATGGGCTCGGGCAGCGAGGTGTCGGCGGGCTCCTCACGCTGCCAATCGGCCCATGCCATCGCCTGCTCATAAGCCTCGCGCAGTCGCTGGAAGCCCTCGGGGTCTTCGTCGGGCCGGTGTCGCTTGAGCAGGCTGGCATACTGGCGCTTGATGCTGCGCTTGTCGGCATCCTCCGGCAGATCCAGGACCACCCAGCAACTCATCGCCAGACGTCCCGTTCCAAGGTGTCGAGCTGTTCGGAAATCTGCATTCGCAGGGCGCGGATGTCGTGCAGTTCCTGGGTTTCGAGCACCTGGGCAAAACGCGTGGCCAGGTCGTCGACCCGCTGGCGAAGGTCACCGCGGCTTTCCTGGTAGAGGCGTTCGAGGCGGGCGATCAGCACGGTATTGGGCTGCTCGTCACGCGGATGGACCTTCAGCGCCGCCAGCGCTTCGAGCCGACGGGCGATGTCGGCTTCGTCCAGCAGGCCGGTGTTGTTGGTGATCACCAGTTTGTGCCGCTCCCCGGTCTGGACGGTCTGCGCATCGGCTTCCAGCAGGCCGTTGGTGTCGTAGGTGAAGCGCACGTCGATGCTCACCTCACCGGCGGGCATGGGGGGCACGGGGATTTCCAGCTCGCCGAGCAGGATGTTTTCGCTGACCTGGCGGCTCTCGCCCTGGTAGACCTTCAGCAGGACCATCTTCTGCTGGTCGCGCAGGGTCACCACGCGTTTGACCCGGCTCACGGGGACCACGCAATTGCGTTCGATGATCGGCAGGTAATGGCCCGACTCGAGCTTGCCACCGTAGTCGACCGATATCTCGATGCCCATGGAGTAGGGGCAGACATCCGTGAGCACCACTTCTTCGAGCGCCGCGTCACGGCTTTTCAGGCCCGCTTGCACGGCGGCGCCGAGCGCCACGGCTTCGTCGGGGTTGAGTTGGATCGACGGAAAGCGGCCGAACAGGCTGGCGACCAGTTTTCGCACCAGGGGCATGCGGGTGGTGCCGCCCACCAGCAGCACCTCGTCCAGCTCGCTGGCGCGGATCCGGGCATCGCGCAGGGCCGTTTCGATGGGGGCGCGCAGCCGGGCGAACAGCGGCGCATAGAGACCGGCCATTTCCGCCTGGGTGTATGGCTGATGCCACTCGCGGTCGCCCTGGCGCACCGAGAACGTCGCGCTGGGCTCATGCCCGAGGGCCCTGCGCACCCGTTCGGCTTCCCGATGCAGGCGACTGAACAGTTGCGCATCGCCAAGGGGGACAGGGCCGGCAGCCGATTTGCCCTGGGCGCTGACGAAGGCCTGGAGCAGCAGCGTGTCGAAATCTTCCCCGCCAAGGTAGTTGTCGCCGGCGCTGGCCCGGACTTCCATCACGCCTTCGAACAGCTCCAGGATGGACACGTCGAAGGTCCCGCCGCCAAGATCGAAGACCAGGAAGGTGCTGGCGTTGTCGCGTTGATGCAGGCCATAGGCGAGCGCCGCCGCCGTGGGTTCGTTGACCAGTCGCTCGACCTTGAAGCCGGCCAGTTCGCCGGCGATGCGCGTGGCTTTGCGCTGGGCGTCGTTGAAGTAGGCCGGGACGCTGATGACGGCTTCCTCCACCGGCTCGCCGAAGTGCCGTTCGGCATCCTCGCGCAGGCTGCGCAGCACCATGGCCGAAAGCTCCTCGGCGCGGAACTGACGATTGCCAAGGGCGGTGAGTCGGGCGCTGCCCATGTAGCGCTTGAAGAGAGCGGTGGTCACTTGCGGATGGGTCTGCAAGCGTTCCAGTGCCGCGCGACCGACCATCATCCGGCCTTCATCGTCCAGGCCCACCACACTGGGGGTCAGCCACTCGCCGAGGGCATTGGGCACCAGTTGCGCAGCGCCATCGCGCCATGCCGCAATCAGGCTATGGGTGGTGCCCAGGTCAATGCCGACAATCATGTCCGTTAAGCCTCCCTTACTTTTCGCGCCTTGGCGTTACCTGCGAGCCGGCCAGCCTAGCAGAGATGAATCCACTTGATCGGGAAAACCGTCGGATTTCATGCAGCACAATCCATCGCCGAGCTGCCCGTGGGCGAGTCCCGTCGCCGGCTGGGAAGCCCTTCACAGGGCCCTTTTCAGGCTCGGCCTGATACGAAAAAAAGCCTGGGCAGTGCCCATTGTCAGTCGGGCAACGGCGCTTGCTCGGCGCTTTCACGCCGCATCATCGAGTCTCAAGGCTTTCCGGACAGAGCCTAGCGTTCTTCCCGCATGATCCGCGCCACTTCTCCCGCAGCCTCCAATTGCTCGAAGGCCTGTCGCGCCCTGGCGACGATCTCGTCCGGCGTGCTCAGGCTGAAGGCCATGGACACCCGGGCGGGGCGGTCGTCGATCGAAAACACCTCTTGCAGGATGGCGAAATCCACATGCTCGTCTTCGCAGATCACTCGCGCAGCCTTCTCGGGCATCGGGATCAGCTGGACTTGATGGTTGAGCAGTTTCTGAAAGTTGTCGCGACGATCGCCCGAGACCACCAGCCGGGTGAAGCCTGCCTGCTGCAGCAGCAGTTGCTTGGAGTCGTTACGCACCACGCCCACGCTGTAGCGCTTGGCATCCTCGAGGCTGGCCAGGACGATGTCGTGGCGCTCGCGCAGCTTGTAGAGCTTGATCGTGACTCGCTCCAGCTCCCCGACCCATTTGAACAGCGATTCGCGCAAGGGGGTACGATCCATGGGATAGATCAGCACGTTGGGCTCGTGCAGGGCTTTCTCGTAGGCCCGGGCCCAGGGATACAGCAGGATGCGGTGATCGGTCAGGCCGGCCTTGTTCAGGGTTTCCTCGACGACGCGGGTGCCCGGCCCGACCAGCTTGCCTTCGCGGGGGTATGCGTAGAGTGAATCCTCGGTGACCACTTCGATCCCCGCACCACGGCTTTCCAGGCAGGCCAGGGCCAGCAACAACGACAGGCAGAGCGGCAGACGACGGTGCATATAGGCCTCACGGGTGTCAGAAGGCGACGCAATTGCGTCCCTGGTGTTTGGCTCGGTACAACGCCTGGTCGGCGCATTGCAGCAACAGGTCGAAGTGATTCATGGTGCGAGGATCAAGTTCGGCCACACCGATGCTCAGGGTGACGAAGGGCGACACCGTCGAGCCGCTGTGGGGCAATTGGCGTTCGGCCAGGTGCGCGCGGACCCGTTGGGCCGCCTCGTAAGCCTGGCTGGCGTCGACGTTGGGCAGTACCACGACGAACTCTTCGCCGCCAACCCGGGCGGTCAGTTCCCCCGAGCGCCCGAAGACACTGCGCAGGGTTTCGGCGATCTGCTGCAGACACTCGTCGCCCTTGATATGGCCGTAGGTGTCGTTGTAGGTCTTGAAGAAATCGACATCGCACATGAGCACCGCCAGCGGCGTGCCGTGGCGCAGCGCGCGGCGAAATTCGATTTCCTTCAGTTCGTCGAAGTAGCGGCGGTTGGGCAGTCCCGTCAATGCGTCGTGGCGTGACAACGCTTCGAGGGACTGGTTGGCTGCCTTCAGTTCCGCGGTACGTGCCTCGACCAGCTCGGCCAACTGGTCGCGGCTGGCTGCCATGGCCAGTTCATCCAGGCGCTGGCGTTCCAGGTGGGCGTGGAGGTTGTCCTGCAATTCATTGACCTGGGACTCCAGCAGGCTCAACTCGTCCTGGCGCCGTACCGAGCGCTGCAGCTTGAAGTGCCGTTTGAGGGTATCGGGCGTGAGCTGGCCCAGGTGCCGGGCGATATGGACCACATGCACGGTCACCAGGCGATTGAACATGGTCATGACCAGGCCGGCCAGCAGCAGCGACTGGACAAGCTGGGTGATGACGATGCTGCGGGCCTCGCCCCAGAGGCGCTCCCACAACAGGTTGCTGTCGCCTTCGATGATCAGCTCGCCGACTTTTTCGTTCGCCCCGGCATAGGGCTGCGCGACGAGCTCGCGACGCAACACAGGCGCAGGCCCCGGGGCCACGTTGGCGTATCGGTTGAGTTCGATGATTTCAGGGGGCTGGCCGGGACGTGGGATAGTGAGCAGCAATCGGCCCACCGGCGCGGCCTTTGCGACGCTGGCCAGTTGCTTGCCCAGCGATTCGCGATCCATTTCCCAGATGGCATGGGCCAGCGTGTTCTGGAACACCTGGTCGATCAGTACCAGTTCGGAGTTCATTTCCGCCAGGTTGTTTTCCCACGCCAGCCAGGTCCGCAAGGTGACCATCGCCAGGGTGAAAAGCAGGCAGAACAGCAGCGTCGCCAGTACCAGCCGACGGCCTAGCGAGCTGAATGCCTTGATACGTGGCTGTTTCGCGGACGATGTCTCTGAATTGCGCGCCATGTCACAGCCATTTGCGCAAGATGGCATCGTAGACGCCGTTGCGCTGGATCGCCTCCAGGCCCGCGCGGAATTTCTCCACCGTCTCGGCCGGTGTCTTGCGGCTGAACGCCATGCTCAGGCCTTCCTCGCTGCTGAGGTCGGGAATCGGCAGCGAACGAATCAGCACCTTGGCCGGGTCCTCGCCATTCTGGCGGGCCAGGTATTGTGCGTTGAGCTCGTTGGAAATCCACATTTCCACGTGATCGACCTTGAGCTTGCGGTAGTTATGCTCGTACTTGGTACTCGACTGCAGTTGCTCGCCAATGCGGAATCCCTTCGCGATGAGGTATTGCTCGCCGACGTCCTGGTTGACGGTGGCGATCTGGTAATGACGGGCATCGTCCAGGGAACTGAGCTTCACCGGCCGCTCGGCCAGCGAATACAGGAACCAGCGGGTCGGTGCAATGGCGCCCACCCAGTGGAACAGCGGCTCGCGGGCCGGCGTGCGGGCGATGGAATAGATCAGGACATTGCCTTCGTTGAGCGCCAGCTCGTAGGCCCGCGCCCAGGGCATGACATGGATTGGCGCCTCCACGCCGATTTCCTTGAGCACCGCCTGGACCACCTCGGTGCTCATGCCGGTCACCCGGCCATCCTGGGTCATGTTGTAGGGCGGCAGCTCCTCCGTGACGATACGCAGCGGAGCCTCTGCCGCGGCGTTCGGCGAGAGTGCGCTGACGGCCATGAGCACCAGGACGCCAAGCATCAGTAAACGGTTAAGCGGCAAGACCATCGATGATTACCTATACGACCAGCAGAGCCCGGCAAGGCTTGGAGTCCTTCTACTCGATTGTTATCGGCTGGGCGGGCGCCTGCTTGAGGGCCACCTGTCAAAGCGCGACCGCCATCCGACCCTCCCCACGTTCATTTAAATGAACCGTGCCCGCAAGAGCCCTGTCATTCGTTGGGTCAGGAACGACAACTCATGGAGCCGCCGATGCGACCTTTGCCCTTTACCAGCCTTTGCTTCACTGCCGTGCTCTGCGCGGCCTGCTCAAGCCAACCCGCTGCGACCTGGAGCTACATGGATGCCCGGGATCGCGTCACCCAGACGCCCGACCAGGCCTATCCCGAACTGTTCGAGGCAGTGCAGCGTGGCGCGATCTTCACCGACCAGAAGCACTTCGTGGACGCACTGCCCAAGCGTGATCCGGCGACGATCCGCGCCGATTACCTGGCCCGTCGCGACGCCGCCGGCTTCGACCTGAAGGCTTTCGTCGAGGACAACTTCATCGAGTCCGGCGAAGCCCTGAGCCCGGCGCCCAAGCCCGGGGCGCCCATCAAGGAACACATCGACAAGCTCTGGCCGGTGCTCAGCCGAACGTATCGGCAAGTGCCGCCATACAGCAGCCTGCTGCCCTTGCCGGAACCCTATGTGGTCCCGGGCGGGCGCTTTCGCGAGATGTACTACTGGGACTCCTACTTCACCATGCTGGGGTTGGAACAAAGTGGCGACAAGGCCCAGGTTCGCCACATGACCGACAACTTTGCCTACATGATCGACACCTATGGCCACATTCCCAATGGCAACCGTACCTACTACCTGAGCCGGTCACAGCCGCCGTTCTTTGCCTACATGGTGGAGTTGCAGGCCCATATCGAAGGAAGCCAGGCCTATGGCCGATACCTTCCTCAACTGCAAAAGGAATACGCGTACTGGATGCAGGACAGCCAGACGCTCAAGCCCGGCACGGCCGCCCGCCACGTGGTCAAGCTCGCCGACGGCAGTGTGCTCAATCGCTACTGGGACGCCAGCCCGACGCCACGCCAGGAATCCTGGCTGCAGGACGTCAAGACCGCCGCACAAGCGCCCGACAGGCCTCGGGAAGAGGTGTGGCGCGACTTGCGGGCGGGCGCCGAAAGCGGCTGGGATTTCAGTTCCCGCTGGCTGGGCGACGGCAAGGACCTGGCCAGCATCCGCACCACCTCCATCGTGCCGGTGGACCTGAACAGTCTGCTCTACCACCTGGAACGCACCATCGCCAAGGCCTGTGAAACCACGCGAAACGCACCGTGCGTCCAGGCCTATGGCCAGCGCGCCGAGCAGCGCCAGCGAGCCATCGAAAAACACCTGTGGAATGAAGCGGCGGGTTACTACGTGGACTACGACTGGCAGGAAAACCGTCAGCGGCCGGACCTCACTGCCGCGACACTGTTCCCCCTGTACACGGGCCTGGCTGGCGCCGAGCGCGGCCATCGTACCGGGGAGGCCGTGCGCAAGGGGCTGTTGCGTCCCGGCGGCATCGCCACGACCCAGGTCGACAATGGGCAGCAGTGGGACGAGCCCAATGGTTGGGCACCGCTGCAATGGGTGGCGGTGCAAGGGCTGGACCGTTACCGGCAGACCGCGCTGGCCGGGCAGATCGGCCAGCGATTCCTGCAGCAGGTCCGCAAGCTCTATGACGCCGAAGACAAACTGGTGGAAAAATACGACGTGTCGGGAGCCGGGCAGGGTGGCGGCGGAGGTGAATACGAGCTGCAGGACGGCTTCGGTTGGACCAATGGCGTGACGTTGAAACTGCTGGAGAAATATGGCGAAAATACCGGAGCCGGCGCCCGGTGATCGCACGAGTCGAGGGCCGTCCATGAGCCAAGTCGTCTACACCATCGGTCATTCGACCCGGACCCTCGAGCAATTCGTCGAGATGCTCGAAGGCTTCCAGGTCGATACGCTTGTCGATGTCAGGACGGTTCCCCGCTCACGGACGAACCCCCACTACAACCTCGATACCCTGCCCGGACAACTGGCGGGGTACGGCCTGCGCCATGAGCGGATCCTGGCGCTTGGAGGCCTGCGGAAGAAATCCAGGACCATCCCCGAGCAAACCAATGGGTTCTGGGACAACCGCAGCTTTCATAACTACGCGGACTACGCGCTGTCGGAGGCGTTCGAGGAGGGGCTCCAGCGCCTCCTGGCACTCAGTGAAAACCACTGCTGCGCCATCATGTGCGCCGAAGCGGTCTGGTGGCGATGTCATCGCAGGATCATCGCCGATTATCTGTTGGTCCGTGGCGTCGACGTCATTCACATCATGGACCGGAACAAGTCGAACAAAGCGGTATTGAATCCCGCTGCGCGGGTACAGGGGCTGAAACTGACGTATCCCGCGCCGGCGTAGCGCAGGTGCGTCAGGCGAGGCGTCACGACGTCCGCGTGGCGGCCTCCGTGCGCACCACCATCCAGATGCCCAGCCCTGAAGCCGCCAGGCCTGCTGCCATTTGCCACGACAGCGGCTCGTCGAACATGGCCCAGGCCCACAGCATCGTAATGGGAGGGCTGAGGTAAAGCAGGCTGGTGATCCGGGTGGCGGATGCGCGACGCAGGCACAGCCAATAGAGCCCATACCCTCCGATCGTCGACAACCCGGCTGTCCATGCCACGCTGAGGGCGAACCCGACGCTGGGGATCGGCGCCAGGCTGCCCTGCGTCCCCTCGAGGATGCCGAAGGCAAGCCCGGAGACCGCGCATTGCAGCCAGAGATTGGGCAGCAGGCCCAACTGCTCGCGAGGGGCCAGGGCCTTCTGCCACAGTGTCGCGATCGCCAGCGACAGCATGCCCAGCAACGGCAAGGCATATGCCCACGCAGGAGCATCGCCCCAGGTCATCGCGCTCTGGGTCACCAAGGCGACTCCGGCCAGTCCGACCATCAATCCGATCCAGATCGGCCAGGCCAGGCGCCGCCCGAGCACGCCAGCGCTCAACAGCGCCAGCCCTATCGGCAGCAGGTCGGCGAACAGCGCGGCAAGGCCGGCGGGCACGCCTAGGGCGATCCCCTGGGTGATACCGGCCAGGTACCCCGCCATGGCCAGCAGGCCGATGCCTGCGTTTTTCAGCAGCACCGCAACGGGTGCCTGTCGCAACGCCGGAAGGGCGAAGGGAAACAGCAGGAGCGTGACCAGTACGCAGCGCCAGAACACCACCAGCAGGGCCGGTGCGTAGTCCACCGAGAACCGCGCGCCGATGAATCCGGAGCTCCAGGCCAGCAGCAAGCCGGCCTCCAGGATCGGAAGTGGAATTGCCTGGCGCCAGTCAGGTCTGGGCAGGGCCTCGCAAGACATCGATTTATCAGGGTTCATGACCACAGGCTACGAAAGCAGCGTAATCTAATAAATCAAAATATCCTGCAGCAGTGATTCAGGAGGATTGAATCATGTCCGCCATTCTCGATATCGAGCTGATACGCACCTTCCATTGCGTCGCGCGAATCGGAAAGTTCAGCGCGGCGGCCGAGCAGCTCCACAAAAGCCCGGCGGCGGTAAGTGTGCACATCCAGCGCCTCGAGGCGGTGGCCGGGGGGCGTTTGTTGAACCGTGACAACCAGTCCGTTTCCCTCACCGCATTGGGCAAGCGCCTGCTCCTGTCCACGAGTGAGCTGCTGAGTATCCATGACCGGGTGCTGGCGGATCTGCACGGTACCCACCTGGCCGGGCGCGTCACCTTCGGCGTACCGGACGAATACGCCGAGCATGTCATCCGCGACATCCTTCCGACTTTTTCCACCGCATGGTCCAACGTGGTGCTGGAGCTCAAGACGGCGCCAAGCTACGCGCTGCGGGACCAGGTGCTGCGTGGCAAGCTCCAGGCGGCGGTGATCGCCCAGCCGAAAGGCCAGCCCGGCCCTCAGGCGCAGGTCCTGGTGAGCACCACGCCGGTCTGGGTCGCGCCGGTCAACCTGGCGGCCAGCTCCCTGGACCCGCTTCCGCTGGCGGTGCATGCGCCGCAATGTCCCTATCGGCAAGCCATGATGCAGGGCCTCAGGCAAAGCGGCCGCAGGGTGCGCATCGTGCTGGAAAGTCCCTCCAACCAGGCCGTGAAGGCCTGCGTGGAGGCCGGGTTGGCCATCAGCCTGATCGACCGGGCGCGGGTGACGGCGCGCATGCAGATCCTCGACGACCTGGCGGTGATACCGGAGCATGAGGTGGTGTTCATGCGCTCCCAGGCGTCACACGCCGATGAGGCGGTGAGCCTGCTTTGCCGGACCTTGCAGCAGCACTTTCGACTGTAGCGGGAGCGGGGCGGACCCCGCTGCCTGTCTATTTGCCAACGGTCGACAGCGGTGGCGTGCGGGGCGGGATGCGTCGCTTGGAGCCCAGCGATTCGAATGCCGCGGCCAGGCGCAGCAGCGTCGAGTCGTCATAGGCACGGCCGGCGAACGTCAGCCCGACGGGCATGCCGATGTCTGCCATGATGCCCATCGGCACGGTGACGGTGGGGACGCCCAGGTGCCGGATGGCGAGGTTGCCGTTGGCGACCCAGACGCCGTTGCTCCAGGCGATATCGGCAGACACCGGATTGACATCGGCATCCGCCGGCCCGACATCGGCGACGGTGGGGAAGATCACCGCGTCGAGCCCGAGCCGGTCCATCCAGTCCTCGAGGTCGATCCGGCGCGTTTCCTCGAGCCCCCGAAGACCGTCGGGCAGGGTGGGGATCTGGTCCCAGGGGGTGATACCGCGCTTGGCCATCTCCACGTACTTCTCCATGCCGGCGGCCAGGTCATCCTCCCGGTTGGGCAGGGTTCCCGGATCGTGCGGGAAGATCAGCGGGCCATCCACGTCGGCCAGGCGATTGAGGTTCGGATCATTGTTCGCCCGCAGGAAATCGTCGAACGCCCAGGCCGAAAGGTCCCACAGCTCGTGGTGCAGGAACTCCCTGGACACCAGGCCGCGGGTGAACACCGTCGGCGCACCAGGGCGATCACCCTCGCAGTTGGACACCAGCGGGAAGTCGACCTCGATGACTTCGGCGCCGCAGGCTTGCAGCGCCTGGCGGGCCTGCTCCCAGAGGTCGATCACCGAGGCCCGGGTGATGATGCGTTGCCCCGTCGGGCCACCGATGCCGGGGGCTTCGGCCGTGCCGGCCTCGGGATCGGCGTTGATGTACATGCGCGGCACACCGAAGCGGATGCCGGCAAGGGCACCGGCGTTGGCGGCAAGCCCGGGATAAGAGGCGGGGCGGACGGAGTCGACGCTCGGAAGGGGCACCCAGGGTTGCAGGCGCCACAGGTCGCCACGGGTATCCGGGTCCTCTGCCACCACCACATCCAACACTTCGAGGAGATCGGCCATGGTCCTGGCGTAGGGCACGACGACGTCCATCGTGGGCGTCAGCGGCCAGTTGCCACGGACCGAGATCACACCGCGAGAAGGGGTATAGGCGCACAAGCCGTTGTTCGAGGCCGGCCCGCGTCCGCTGGACCAGGTTTCTTCGGCCAGGCCGAAGGCCGCGAAACTGGCGGCGGTGGCAGTGCCTGCTCCGTTCGACGAGCCGGAGGCGAATGGGGCGGTGAGGTAGTCGGCGTTGTACGGGCTTTGCGCGCGACCGTACACGCCGCGTTGCATGCCGCCGTTCGCCATGGGCGGCATGTTGGTCTTGCCCAGGCAGATCGCCCCGGCGGCGCGAAGCCGTTCGATGGTGAACGCGTCCCGGCAGGCCATCAGGTTGGCGAACGCCGGGCTGCCGGAAGCGGCGGTGAGCCCTTTGACCAGGTAACTGTCCTTCGCCGTATAGGGAATGCCGTCCAGGGGGCCCAGCGCCTGGCCCTTGGCCCGACGGGCATCGGATGCCCGGGCCTCGGCGAGCGCCTCGGGATTTCGCACCACGACCGCATTGAGGGCGGTGGGCGTGTCGGGTCCATCGTAGGCATCGATCCTGGCAAGGTAGGCCTGGACCAGCTCGACCGCGGTCGTCTGGCCGGACTCGAGCGCGGCGCGCAGTTGGGCAATGGAAACTTCAGTGATTTCGATCATGCTGTTATCGCTGGAGATGACGTGAGAGGGTTCGTGGCCACTTCAGGCGTCTGGAAGTGGACCGTCGATTTCATGCCGTGCACTGTACTACGGGACGGCCGGTCGAGGGTCTGCAAAATTGCCCACCCGTGAAGCCAGGACCCGGCCGGCAGGCGCCGCAAGCCGGACGGCTGCTCGCAAACCGAAGGGGGAGCCCGCCCGCCGGCACAGGAATTTCGGCCCATGGCTTTCCTTTATATCTGTAAAAACATATATTCGTTTTTTCGCATATGGGGGCAGGCGTCATGACGATCAAAGTGGGTATCAACGGTTTCGGACGCATCGGTCGTCTCGCGCTGCGGGCTGCCTGGCACTGGCCGGAATTGGAGTTCGTGCAGATCAACGATCCGGCAGGTGACGCCGCCACCCATGCCCATCTGCTGAACTTCGACTCGGTGCATGGCCGTTGGCAGCGCCAGGCCGAGGCCCAGGGCGAGAGCATTGTCATCGACGGCAAGTCGATCAGGGTCACGGCCAACAAGGCGATCGCCGACACCGACTGGTCGGGTTGCGACCTGGTGATCGAGGCCAGCGGCAAGATGAAGACCGTGGCGGTGCTCCAGGCTTACCTCGATCAAGGCGTCAAGCGCGTGGTGGTCAGCGCCCCGGTGAAGGAAAAGGGCGCACTGAACATCGTCATGGGCGTCAACCATCACCTGTTCAAACCCGCCGAACACGCCATCGTCACGGCAGCGTCCTGCACCACCAATTGCCTGGCACCGGTGGTCAAGGTCATTCACGAGAAACTGGGCATCCGCCACGGTTCGATCACCACCATCCATGACCTGACCAACACCCAGAGCATCCTCGATCAACCCCACAAGGACCTGCGTCGCGCCCGTGCTTCGGGCATGAGCCTGATTCCCACCAGCACCGGCTCGGCCACGGCCATCGCGCAAATCTTTCCCGAGTTGCGTGGACGCCTGAACGGGCACGCCGTGCGCGTGCCGCTGGCCAATGCTTCGCTGACCGATTGCGTCTTCGAGGTCGAGCGAGCCACCACGGCCGAGGAAGTGAACCAGCTGTTCAAGGACGCTTGCGAGGGGGAGTTGAAAGACATCCTCGGCTACGAAGAGCGCCCCCTGGTGTCCATCGATTACCGTACCGATCCGCGTTCATCGATCATCGATGCGCTGTCGACCATGGTCGTCAACGGCACCCAGGTCAAGGTCTACGCCTGGTATGACAATGAATGGGGCTATGCCAATCGCACCGTCGAACTGGCCCGGATGGTCGGCCTGGCGGTCTGAGGAGCAGCCATGAAAACCCTGTCGGCCCCGGTGCGGCAATACCTGCTGGTGACGGGCAACTATTGGGCATTCACCCTCACCGATGGCGCCTTGCGCATGCTGGTGGTGCTGCATTTCCATGCGCTGGGCTACAGCCCGTTGCAGATTGCGGCGTTGTTTCTGTTCTATGAACTCTTCGGCGTCGTCACCAACCTGGTGGGAGGGTATCTCGGCGCTCGACTGGGTCTGAACCGGACCATGAACATCGGATTGGGCATGCAGGTCCTGGCATTGCTGATGCTGACGGTGCCATCGGCCTGGCTGACCGTGCACTGGGTGATGGGCGCCCAGGCCCTGTCCGGTATCGCCAAGGACTTGAACAAGATGAGCGCCAAGAGCGCTATCAAGCTGCTGGTTCCGGATGGGCAGCAAGGCAGGCTCTACACCTGGGTGGCCATCCTCACCGGTTCGAAAAATGCCCTCAAGGGGGTGGGCTTCTTTCTCGGCGGGGCCTTGCTGGCATTGATCGGTTTCAAGGGCTCGCTGCTGGCGATGGCTGGCGTACTGGGGCTGATCTGGCTGGGTAGCCTGATCCTGCTGAAAAAGGACCTGGGCAAGGCCAGGGCCAAGCCCAGGTTTCGCGACCTGCTGTCCAAGAGCCGGGCGATCAACCTGTTGTCGGCGGCGCGGATGTTCCTGTTCGGTGCCCGCGACGTCTGGTTCGTAGTGGCCTTGCCGGTCTACCTGAGCAGCGTCCTGGGCTGGGACTTCTGGAAGGTGGGTGGGTTCCTCGCCGCCTGGGTGATCGGCTACGGCATCGTGCAATCCTTCGCCCCGTACATCACCGGCAGGAAACGGGGCCATGTGCCGGATGGCCGCACGGCGTTTCTCTGGGCCCTTGCCCTGGCGGGCCTGCCGGCGGCCATCGCGCTGGGGCTGGGCAGCGGGCCGTCCCAGGGGGTGCTGCTCGGCGGGCTCATGGCATTTGGTGTGCTGTTTGCCGTGAACTCGTCCCTGCACAGCTACCTGATCGTTTCCTACGCCAAGGAGGACGGCGTTTCGTTGGACGTGGGGTTCTACTACATGTCCAACGCCATGGGGCGGTTGATCGGAACGCTGCTTTCCGGCTGGGTGTACCAGGTGCATGGCCTGGAGGCGTGCCTGTGGATCTCCAGCCTGTTCGTGGTGGTGGCGGCCGTGGTGTCGGTAGGGTTGCCCCGGCATGCCGACCCGGCGGCCAGCGCCTGATCGCCTTCAGACTTCGTTAAGAAACGGCCTGGATACTTTCTCCCACTAGCCCTGGGGGAGACTGTCGATCCATGCCCGATATTGATTGGAACATTCATCTGCCGCTGGCCTTCGGCGTTGCCGGCCAGCCGCTTCGTCGCCTGCACAAGGCTTCGTCAGGAGAACCCCGGCGCACTGAATTCGAAGCGTTTATCCAGCAACGTTTTCGCCAGGTACACGGCGCCGACATTCGTCATTTCATGCCCGAACTGTTCGGCTTCGATGACGGCCAGGGCGTGCTTGGCGCGGTGGCCGGCGTGCGCCTGGCCGCGCAAGAGGCGTTGTTCCTCGAGCGTTACCTGGACGGGCCTGTGGAGCCGTTGATCACGGCTACGACCGGTCGGCCGGTGGAGCGTGCCAGCATCGTCGAGGTCGGCAACCTGGCCGCCAGCGACACCGGCAACGCCCGGCTGAGCATCATTTCCATCACTTACCTGCTGGCTGTCGCCGGCCTGGAGTGGGTGGCGTTCACCGGCAATGTCGGCCTGGTCAACAGCTTCCATCGCCTGGGCCTCAAGCCCGTGACCCTTTGCCAGGCCGATCCACAGCGCCTGGGCGAGGAACGTCACCTCTGGGGGCGCTACTACGACAGCCAACCATGGGTCCATGTCGGAAACATCCGCGCCGGTTTCATTCATCTGCGCAATACCGGCCTGTTCAATCGCCGGGACTGTCGGCCACCCCTGGGGAGGCAAGCCATGTCGCCTGAAATGCAACGATTCAAGCAAGCCCTGCGTGGGCATGCCGAGCGCCGGGGGCATGCCATTGCTCTCTGGGGGGATGGCTCGCAAATGGATTACGCCACGCTTTTCGCCGAAGTGCGGTATCGCCAGCAACGCTTGCGCGATGAGTGCGTCAGCGTTGTCGCGCTGGCCTTGGACAACGGTATCGAAATCATGCTCTGGGACCTGGCCGCACTGTTCGAAGGACTGGCGTGCGTCATCCTGCCCGGATTCTTCAGCCCGGCCCAGCGGCGCCACTGCCTGGAGCAGAGCCAGGCCGCGCGGGTGATAGCAGAGCCCGCCTACGCGGACGAACTTCAAGCCGCCGGATACCAGCACAGTGGCGAATTCTGGCGCCGAGACTATCTCGGGCCGAACGTCTTGCCGGCGGGCACCGCCAAGCTGACCTTCACGTCCGGCACCACGGGTACGCCCAAGGGGGTCTGCCTTGGCGCCGAGAGCCTGCTGCGGGTCGTCCATGAACTGGAACAGGCCAGCCAACCGGTCGGGGCGAGGCATCATCTGGCTTTGTTGCCCCTGGCGATTCTCCTGGAGAACCTCGGCTGCTACGCGGCTCTGTACGCCGGCGCCATGCTCAGCCTGCCCAGCCAGAAGGCCCTCGGTATCCAGGGTGCCAGCGGGGCCGACCCGACGCGCCTGCTGGGATGCCTGGCCGAGCGCCGGGCGCAGAGCCTGATCCTGGTGCCACAGTTGCTGTCGATGCTGGTCATGGCCGCCGAACGAAAGGCGTTCAACCCACACGTCGTCCGGTTCGCCGCGGTGGGCGGGGCGCGGGTATCCCGCGATCTGCTGCTACGGGCCGAGCGGGTGGGTTTGCCAGTATTCGAAGGCTACGGATTGTCGGAATGCGCGTCGGTGGTGTGCCTCAACCGGCCAAACGCACATCGCCCCGGCAGTGTCGGCCAGCCGTTGCCCCACGTGCAGCTTCGCCTGGCCGATGACGGCGAAGTCATGATCAAGGGATCGACCTTGCTCGGGTACCTGGGGGAGGCGCCCTGCACGCAGGCGTGGTGGCCCAGCGGCGACCTGGGGGCGTTCGACGACGATGGCTTCCTCTATCTGCACGGGCGCAAGAAACACCAGTTCGTCACCAGTTTCGGTCGCAACGTCAATCCCGAGTGGGTCGAAGCCGAACTGACCCAGGGCGGCGATATCGCCCAGGCCTTCGTCCATGGCGAAGCCTTGCCGTACAACCATGCATTGCTCTGGCCGGCCCACGGCGACTGCACCCGGCAAACGCTGGAACTGGCAGTGGCCAGGGTCAACGCCACGTTACCCGATTATGCGCGGGTCCATCGCTGGACGCGACTGGAGCATCCCTTCACCCCGGCCAATGGTTTGCTCACCGCCAATGGGCGCCCGCGCCGGGAAGCCATTGTCGAGCATTACCGTGCCTTGCTCACCGAATCCGTTCTGTCCGAGGAGTCTGCTCCATGAGTTTTTTCGATACCCTGCAAGAAGCTACCCAGCAAGAACGCCATACCTTGTTCAACCTGCCGATCATTCGCGATGCGCTCGAAGGGCAGGTCAGTCTGGCCGCTTACCGGGCGTTCCTGATCCAGGCCTATTACCACGTGCGCCACACCGTGCCGTTGATGATGGCTTGTGGCGCGCGATTGCCGACGCGCCTGGAGTGGCTGCGCAAAGCCGTATGCGAGTACATCGAAGAAGAATACGGCCATGAGCAGTGGATACTGGACGACATCGCGGCCTGTGGTGGCGATCCGCAGGTCGTGCGTCACGGGCAGCCGTCGTTGCCCATCGAACTGATGGTCGGTTACCTCTATGACCTGATCGCCCGGGGCAATCCGGTGGGGCTGTTCGGCATGGTCAACGTGCTCGAAGGCACCAGCATCGCCCTGGCGACCCACGCCGCCGACAGCATCCGCCAGCGCCTGGAACTGCCGGCCACGGCCTTCAGTTACCTCAGCTCCCACGGTTCTCTGGACATCGAGCACATGCAGACCTATCGCGGCCTGATGAACAGGCTGGACGACCCGCAGGACCAGGCTGCGGTGATTCATGCCTCCCGGGTGGTGTACCGGCTCTATACCGATATGTTCCGGGGCCTGCCCCGCGACGGGGAGCATGAACATGCGCCTGTGTGATGCCCGGGTGGTGTTGACCGGGGCCAGCGGTGGGATCGGGCTGGCGATTGCCGCCGCCCTGTGCGCCAGTGGCGCCCGGGTGCTGGCCGTGGCCAGGCATCGCGAAACCTTGCAACCCTTGATCTCCCGCTACCCGCAGCATCTGTTCTGGGTCGGCGCGGACCTGACCTACCTGGCCGACCGGCGCAAGGTCCTGGCCTGCGCGGAGGCCCTGGGAGGCATCAACCTGTTGATCAACGCCGCCGGCGTGAACCACTTCGCCATGCTCGAACAGCTCGACGACAGCGAGATCGGCGCCATGCTGGCGTTGAATGTCACTGCGCCGATCTGCCTGACCAAACTGTTGCTGCCGTTGCTCAAGCAAGCCGACAGCGCCATGGTGGTCAATGTCGGTTCCACCTACGGGTCCATCGGCTACCCCGGCTATGCCAGCTATTGCGCCAGCAAGTTCGCCTTGCGCGGGTTTTCCGAAGCCTTGCGCCGGGAACTGGCCGATACCCGTGTCGGTGTGCTCTACGTGGCGCCCCGGGCCACCCGTACCGCGATGAACACCCCGGCGGCCGACGCCCTCAACCAGGCGCTCAAGGCCAATGTCGACGACCCGGCAACGGTGGCGTCGGCGGTGATCCACGCCATAACCGGTGATCGTCGCGAACTGTACCTGGGATGGCCCGAGCGGTTCTTCGTCGGCCTCAACAGTCTGTTGCCCAATCTGGTGGATCGCGGTCTGCGCAAGCAGTTGCCGCTGATTCGCCGCCTGAGTCATAAACCTGTGAACGAGCACCTCAAGCCATGAAAAGAATCCTTCTCGCTTTCCTGTTGGGCGCCTTGGGTCAAGGCGCCTGGGCCCTGGACAGCGCCGACCAGCAACGCCTGCATGATATCCAGCAGCGCTGGGCGCACATTCAATACGATCTGCCTGAAGGCCAGCGGGCCGAAGCTTTCGAAAAGCTCGCCGTCCAGTCTTCGGCTTTCAAGCAGGAACGCCAGTCCGTGGCCGAGGCCTGGATCTGGTCCGCAATCGTCAACAGCAGTTGGGCCGGCGCCCAGGGCGGGCTGGGTGCGCTGAGCAAGGTCAAGGAGGCCAGAGCCGATCTGGAAAAGGCCCTGGCCCTTGATCCCCAGGCCCTGCAAGGCTCGGCCTACACCAGTCTTGGCGCGTTGTATGATCGGGTGCCGGGCTGGCCCCTGGGATTCGGCGACCCGGACAAGGCCGAACAGTTGCTCAAGCAGGCATTGCAACTCAATCCCGACGGTATCGATAGCCTGTACTTCTGGGGCGATCACCTCTACCGTCAAAAGCGCTATGGTGAAGCCAGGGCGGCCCTGCAGAAAGCCTTGCTGGCCGCGCCCCGGCCTGGCCGGGAAAGCGCTGATGCAGGGCGCCGAAAGGACATCGAAACGCTGCTGGCGGATGTAAACAGGAAACTCGACTGACGGGAGTGCGCGTGCGCTTATTACTGATCGAGGACGATGTGGCGCTGGGCGAGGGCATTCGTCAGGCGCTGGGCCGCGAGGGCTATACCGTCGACTGGCTGCAGGATGGGAGCAGTGCCTTGCATGCACTGCGCAGTGAAACCTTTGACCTGGCGGTCCTCGACCTGGGGCTGCCGCGCATGGACGGCCTGCAGGTGCTGCGCCGCTTGCGCGACAGCGGATCCAACCTGCCGGTACTGATTCTCACCGCCCGCGACGCCACCGAAGACCGGATCGCCGGGCTGGATGCCGGGGCGGACGATTACCTGATCAAGCCCTTCGACCTGGCGGAGCTCAAGGCCCGGCTGAGGGCCTTGCTGCGCCGCAGCGCCGGCCGTGCCCAGGCGCTGATCGAGCACGCCGGCATCAGCCTGAATCCCGGTACCCAGCAGGTCAGCTACCAGGGCAAACCGGTGGCATTGACGCCCAAGGAGTATCAGTTGCTCCACGAGCTGCTCTCGCCCCCGGGACGGGTCATGACCCGCGATCACCTGATGCAGCTGCTGTACGGCTGGAGCGAGGAGGCCGAGAGCAACACCCTCGAAGTGCATATTCATCATCTGCGCAAGAAATTCTCCAGCGACCTGATCCGCACCATCCGCGGTGTCGGCTATCTGGTGGAGGAGTGTCGATGAGTTCGATCCGCCGCCGCACCCTGACACTGATCCTCGGGCTCCTGTTCCTTGGCCTGATGATCATCACGGTCTTCAACCTGCATGACAGCAACCACGAAATCGCTGAAGTCTATGATGCGCAACTGGCGCAGAATGCCCGGCTGCTGCAGGGCGTCATGCGCATGCCCATGGCGAGCAAGGAACACGCCGAGCTGTACCAGGCATTCAATTCGGCGCTGGGGCTGGCGGTGCCCAAGGTCGATGGTCACCCCTACGAAAGCAAGATCGCGTTCCAGGTCTGGAATTCACAAGGTGCCGTGCTGGTTCACACGTCCAGCGCGCCGTCCCTCGCTTCGCCACCGACCGCCGCCGGTTTCAGCGAAGTGGTGGACCAGAAGAACCACACATGGCGGGCATTCGTGCTGGACGACCCGCAGTACGGCCTGAAGATCTGGGTAGGGGAGCGCGACGATGTGCGCGCCGACCTGGTGGACCGTATCGTTCGTCATACCGTGCTGCCCAACCTGATCGGCAGCGTGCTCCTGGCCACGGTGATCTGGCTGGCCATCGGCTGGGGACTCAAGCCCCTGGTGGACATGGCGGCGACATTGCGTGCCCGGCACCCAGGCTCGCTCGAACCGCTGCGGATGGTGCCGTTGCCGACGGAGCTTGAGCCCATGCAGGCGGCGCTCAACCGCGTGCTGGCGCAAATCCAGGAGGTGATGGGCCGCGAGCGACGCTTCATCGCCGATGCCGCCCATGAGATGCGCACGCCCCTGGCCGTGCTCAGGGTGCACGCGCAGAACCTGATGGAAGCGGGTAGCGAGCAAAGCCGCCGCGAATCCCTCGAGCATCTGCTGGCCGGTGTCGATCGCACCACGCGCCTGGTCAATCAACTGCTCACCATGGCACGCCTCGAACCGCAGACCGGCGCTGCCATGTCCAAGGCGATCGACCTGCCCGCCACGGTTCGTGAAGGCCTGGTCCAATTGACGCCATGGCTATTGAGCAAAGGACTGGAACTGGTTCTGGAGGTCGGTGACGACATCGCACCAGTGGACATCGACCCGGTGGCGGTTCATATCGCCCTGAACAACCTGGTGACCAATGCCGCCAATTTCTCTCCCGCCCACGGACAGATCACCGTACGCCTCGTGCGCAAGGAGGATCATTACGAACTGTCGGTCGAGGACCAGGGGCCCGGCATCGATGAAGCCGAGCGTGAACGGCTTTTCGAACGCTTCTACAGCCGCGGCAACGATCAGGGCGCCGGTCTGGGACTGACCATCGTACGGACCATCGCAGAGCGTCTGGGAGGGCGCATCCGATTGGAAAATCGACCGGAGGGCGGATTGTGCGCGACCCTGGAGATCGGCCAGCGCCAGAGGAATGTGCCTTCCGTGTAGCGGGTTGAGCTACCCGGGCCCGTTGTCGGTGGGGTGTGCGCTGAGAAAGGCGGCTATTTCGCTGGCAGTGCTGCGTGCCGTGCGCGTGACGCCGATCAGGGTCGCGGAAGCCGAACCGGTCCACTCGCCATAACCGACCAGCCATAGCCTGGGCTCCTGAATCGAGCGGGTCCCCTGGACTTCGACACGCCCCTCGCGGTCAATGGGTACCAGGGTCTCCAGGTGCTGCAAGGCGGGCCTGAACCCGGTGCACCAGATCACCACGTCCACGAGCGACTCACTGCCATTGGCCCATATCACACCGTTGCGGCTGAAGCGCTCAAAAGGTCGTACCGACTGCAGGACGCCGCGTTCACGTGCCTCGACCACCGGCGGCACCATGACAATGTCCCCCAAACCACCCACGGGCTGGTCGATCACACGCCCTTGCTGTTGAGCCTTCCAGCGTTCGGTGGCACGTTCGAACAGCACACGCCCATCCACCTCGTCGGGAAGGAACAGCGGGGCCTGGGGAGTGACCCAGGTGGTCCTGGCGACCCTGGACACCTCGGCCAGGATCTGCGCGCCGGAATTGCCGCCTCCCACCACCAGGACGTTCTTGCCGGCGAACGGCCGCGCCTCGACATAATGGGCCGAATGCAGTTGCTGGCCGGCGAACAGGGCGGCGTCAGGGTAGCGGGGGATATAGGGATTGCTCCAGGTACCTGTCGCACTGACCACCACCCGTGCCTCCCATTGCCGGTCCGCGGCGCTGACCCGTAAACCGCCTTGGATGCGCTCCACAGCGGTCACCCGCACCGGTCGCACCACCTCCAATCCATAGCGCTGCTCGTACCGGTCGAGGTAATCGATCACATGGTTGCGCGACGGATAGCCGTCCTGCGTGGGGGGCATCATCCAGCCGGGGAGCGAGCTCCAGGTCGCGGGGGAGAACAGTCGCAGCGAGTTCCAGCCATGTCGCCACGCGCCTCCCGGTCCTTCCTGGGCGTCGAGCATGACGAACGAGAACGGCGTGCGGCGCAGGAAATAGGCTGTCGCCAGGGCAGCCTGGCCTGCGCCGATAATGACGACATCGAAACGATCAGGCTGTGAACGGGACATGACGGCCATACCTGTAGCGAGAATGGAAAAGCGCCACGGGCAGGTACCTATGGCCGCTCATGACGCGGGGTGCCGGCGTTGAGCGTGGGGCGGTTGCGCCGGGCCTCCAGGGCCATGAACAGCAACATGCCCGCCAGCATCGCCAGGGTGAACACAAGGGCCTGCCAGCGTCCCGTCAGCAAGACCGCAGCCGCGGGCCCGGGGCAAATGCCGGCGATGCCCCAGCCGATGCCGAATATCAGGCTGCCACCGACCAGGCGGCGATCCAGCTCACGCTTGACCGGCAGTTGCATGGGGTTGCCCAGCAGTGAGCGGGACTGTCGGCGTGCCCAGGCCAGTGGGCCGATGGCCGTGCCGATCGCGCCTGTCATCACCAATGCCAGGGACGGATCCCAGGCGCCGGCCAGGTCGAGGAACGCCAGTACCTTCTTCGGGTTGGCCATGCCGGCCAGCAGAAGGCCCAGGCCAAAGAGCAACCCGGCAATGAATGCGGTGAGCTTGGGCATGTTCAGGCTCCTGTTGCGTGGCGCAGGACAAACACCGTGGCAAAGCCACTGAACATGAAGCACGCCGTGGCGATCATCGAGCGCGGCGAGAGTCGCGATAGGCCGCACACCCCATGGCCGCTCGTGCATCCTGAACCGTAGCGGGTGCCGACCCCCACCAACAGGCCCGCGACGATAAGGCCGAACCAGCCACTCTGGAATTCGATTGCCGGCAACGAGGTGAACAGACCCCAGAACAGTGGTGCGACGAGCAGACCCAGGATGAACAGGGCCTTCTCGCTCAAGCCTTCCCCACGCTCCAGCAGACTGGCGATCAGTCCGCTGACGCCGGCGATCCGGCCATTGGCGACGACGAACAGGCTGGCCGCCAGGCCGATCAACATCCCTCCGGCCAGGGATGACCACGGCGTGAAGTTGAGCCAGTCTATATTCATGGGCGTTCTCCGGTACATCCGTTGATTGCAGGCGACGTCGGTCAACTCTGTACAGCGACAGGCTTCATTCGTCCAGTGGCGTTGCGCGCTTGGGCTCGGTCAGGCGCAGTCGGATCTGTTTTTCAATCTCGATGATCGCGAACAGGGCCGTGCCCACCCCGATGACCAGCAACCCGTCGATCAAGGCAATCGCCTGTGTCGCGAATACTGCCTGCAGCGCCGGTACATAGGTAATGGCTAGCTGGGCAAGGCTGACCACGGCGATGGTCGTCCAGACGACCCTGGTGCCTCGGACGCCTTTCCAGGTCAGCGAGGTACCGTAGAGATTTCTGATGAAGAACAGGTGGAAGATCTCCATGACGACCAGGGTGTTCACGGCGAGGGTCCGCGCCAGCTCCACGGAATAACCGCGGTTCAGGGCATAGGAAAAGATCCCGTAGACACCGCAGAGGAACAGTATGGAAACCAGCACCATATGCCAGATCAGCGCACCGCTGATCAGAGGTGCCTGCCTTGGTCGTGGCGGCCTGCGCATGGTGTTCTCTTCGGTCGGTTCGAAGGCCAGGGCGATGCCCAGGGTGACAGCGGTGATCAGGTTGATCCACAGGATCTGTATCGGCGTCACGGGCAGGGTAATGCCCAGCAGCAAGGCAACCACGATGGTCATGGTTTCGCCCGCGTTGGTCGGCAACGTCCAGCTCAGCACTTTCTTGATGTTGTCGTAGACCGTCCGGCCCTCGCGCACAGCGGCGACGATGGAAGCGAAGTTGTCATCGGCCAGCACCAGGTCCGCGGCTTCCTTGGCCGCCTCGCTGCCTTTTTCGCCCATGGCGATACCGGCGTCCGCGCGTTTCAAGGCGGGGGCATCGTTGACCCCATCTCCTGTCATTGCCACCGTCATGCCGTTGGACTGCAGCGACATCACCAGCCGGAGTTTATGTTCGGGACTGGTGCGGGCGAAGATGTTCACCGCTTTCACGGCTTCCTTCAGGGCGACGTCGTCCATGGCGTCCAGGTCGAGGCCCGTCAGGACCTTGTCGGGGTTGCGCAGGCCGATCTGGTGACCGATGGCGCAGGCGGTGCCGGAATGATCCCCGGTGATCATTTTCACCACGATACCGGCTCCCTGGCATTGCTTGATGGCTTGTAGGGTTTCCGATCGAGGTGGATCGATCATGGCAACCATGCCAAGCAGGGTCAGGGGACCCTGGATGTCCGCCAGTTCCAGGACAGTGTGCTCGGGGCGTACCGTGCGGCTTGCCAATGCCAGTACCCGCTGGCCCTGCCGGGCAAGGGTGTCCACCTGTGCACGCCAATACCCTGCGTCCAGCGGCTCGCCGTCACCGTTGGCGCCACGCTGCCGGGAGCACATGCCGAGCATCTGCTCCGGGGCACCCTTTACCAGGATCGAGGCTTGTCGCGCGTGGTTGTGATGCAGTGTCGCCATGAAGCGATGCCTTGCGTCGAACGGGATGGTATCGGTACGGGTCCAGGTGCGACGTTCTTTTTCACTGTCGATGCCGGCTTTTGCGGCAAAGACCAGCAGCGCACCCTCCATGGGGTCGCCCTCGACTTTCCAGTCATCCTCTCGCTGGCTCAACATGGCGTCGTTGCACAGGCTGGCGACCAGGGCCAACTCGGCCAGCACCGGATGACTGGAGGTGTCGATCAACTGGTCGGCCAGGCTCATGCCGCCCTCTGGCCGATAACCCGCACCATCGACGGTGAAGGCGAAGTCGCTGGTGACGACGGACGTCACCATCATCTCGTTGCGAGTGAGGGTGCCGGTCTTGTCCGTGCAGATGACCGATACGCAACCCAGTGTCTCGATGGTGGGAAGGTGTCGCACGATGGTGTTGCGGCGGGCCATCGCGCGAACCCCGACCGCCAGGGTGATGGTCAGCACGGCGGGCAGCCCTTCGGGAATCGCCGCCACCGACATGCCCACCACGACCATGAATATTTCAGTGAACCGATAGTGGCCTGCGAAGTGTCCGTAGACCAGCAGCAGGCCGGCGATCAACAGGATCAGTATCGTCAGCCAGCGAGCCAGGACGTTCATCTGCTGCACGAGGGGAGTGGTCAGGGGAGCGACTCCGGACAGCAGGTCGCTGATCCGACCGATCTGAGTCGAGGTCGCGGTGGCGACGACCACGCCGGTGGCTTGGCCACAGGTGACGAGGGTACCGCTGAAGACCATGCAGGCACGATCGCCCAGGGCGGCGTCCAGGCTCACGGGCCCGGTATTTTTTTCGGCCGGGGCGGATTCACCGGTCAGGATGGCTTCGTGGACCTGGAGTCTGTTTGCGTGCAGCAAGCGCAGATCGGCCGGGACCTTGTCGCCGGCCTCCAGCAAAACGATGTCGCCCGGTACCAGCTCTTCGCCTGCGATGCTGATCCGTTTGCCGCCACGAATCACCGCCGCCCGGGGCGCCAGCATCTGACGGATGGCATCCATGGCCTTCTCCGCCTTGCCCTCCTGGACAAAACCGATGATCGCATTGGCGATGACCACGGCGAGGATGACCACCGTGTCCCACACGTGCTGCAACACCGCGGTAATAAGCGCTGAGCCCAGCAGCACATGAATCAGGATATTGTTGAATTGCTGCAGGAACCGCCGCCATGCCGGTCGAGGGGGGGCGGCGGGCAGGCAATTCAAGCCGCTGCGCTCGCGCCGGGCGCCAACCTCGTCGGGGCCGAGCCCGGCACGCCCGTTGACCTGGAGCCGGCTCAATACCTGTTCGGCGGGCAGCGTGTGCCAGGCTACGGCATCGGCGGTGCCAGGCACGCGCTCGGCCGCTGCATCGCCCGACGGCGCGCTTACGCTGTCTGCGCTTGCGGCGCTCAGTTGAACCGCCCACCCAGGCTGACGTTCCGACATTCAGTCGACCTGCTGCGGTGCGATGACCCATACGCTGCAGGGCATCTTGTAGAGCAACGCCTCGACAGTGCTGCCGATCAGCTTGTCCAGGCCGCTGTAGCGCACTCGTCCCATGACGATGACGTCAATGTCATGGGAGGCTGCGTAGCTGGCCAGGACCTTGGCCGGGTCGCCCATGATCATGCGCCGCTGTTGCGGGGCAATGCCATTGCGTTCGGCCAGGGCATCGAATGCCGCGCCCTGGGATTCGTAGAGTTGCCGGGCCAGGGTCGAGGAGAAGAACACCGACCCATTGCCAAAGCCGTATTCGGCGGCGGTGATGGATGACAGGTCGTAGGCGTAGACCACCTCCAGCGTTGCGTCACAGGCCGTCGCCAGCTTGTTGGCTTCGTTCAGGATCCGGTCGTTGAGGCCTTCGTAGCGTCCGTCGTGATGGAACGGATCGATGGCGGCCAGGATCTTGCGCGGGCGCGCATGCGTGGCTTTGTTGACGAAGTGCAGCGGCACTTCGCACTCGCGCAGCAGGTGGACGTCCAGCGGCGTGAACATCATGCGCGTGAACCAGGACTGCGCGTCCACCGACTTGATCAGCGCGTCCATCGGCTGTTCCTTGAGATGGATCAGGATTTCCTGCAGGGGGCGCTCGACCCAGGCCACCTCCGTGGTGACTTCGATACCGAGCTTGCGCAGCGGCCTGGCCTGTTCCTCCAGCCACTGGCGATGGCGTTCGATATAGCCGAGGCGCATCTGCTCCAGCGCCTGCTCATTGACCAGCGCGGCCGTGGCCAGGCCTTCCAGGTAGTCGAAAGCCACGATGTGCAGCGCGGCACCTTCGGCCTTGGCCAGGGCGGCCGCGCGATCGAAGGCGGGGCTGTGTTCCATCAGCGGCGAAACGACCAGCATCAGACGTGGTTGCGTAGACATGACAAACCTCCCGGAAGGACCTGTAGGCACCGGGCGACCCTTCGCTCGGCGTGGTGTCTGGTTCGATCATGAGCGCCTCGGGCCTGAAGAACTTGATTTGTATCAACCTCGGTTGAAAGCGTTGCTTGAAGAGCGGCAAGGGCCAGGCAATGGCGCTATGGTTGATCATGAACAGTCGTTCCCGGGCCCGCATGAGGCAGGCTTGGGGCTGGCCCCAGACATCAGCGGAGCAATCGCCATCGAGTCGTTCCCATGACCGAGCCCCTGGTCTTCGCCAATGCTGCGGCAGCGCTGGGTATCGGCCTGCTGGTCGGGCTGGAGCGCGAGCGGCGCAAGGGCGAGGGCGACCAGCGTGATTTCGCCGGTTTGCGCACCTTTGCCGTTACTTCATTGCTGGGCTACCTCACGGTCCAGGTGGGCGGGCCCCTGTTGCTGGGGTTCGTGATGCTGGCCTTGGGCGCCTTGGTCACGGCGGCGCATTGGAAAAGCCTCGACAAGGACCCGGGTATCACCACTGAAGTGGCGTTGTTCGCCGTACTGGTGCTGGGCGCGTTGTGTGTGAATGCCCCGGCCCTGGCGACGGCGATCGGGGTGGTGATGGTGGGGCTGCTCGCCAGTCGCCAGGCGTTGCACCACTTTGCCCGCAGCCAGTTGACCGCCGCCGAACTGCGCGACGGCCTGGTGCTGTTGATCGCTGCGCTGGTGGTGCTGCCGCTGGCGCCGGATCGTTTCCTGGGGCCCTTCGATGCCATCAACTTGCGCACCATCTGCACCTTGACGGTCATGCTGATGGCGGTGGGCGCGCTGGGGCATGTCGCGGTCCGTACCCTGGGTGCCCGCTACGGTTACGCGGTCAGCGCCATTGCCTCGGGGTTTGCCTCCGCTACGGCGACCATCGCCGCCATGGGGGACATCGCCGCCCGGCAGCCGAACGACATCAAGGCGCTGAGCGCCGCCGCGATACTGTCGAACCTGGCCACGCTGGCGCAGATGGCATTGATCCTCGGCGCCGTGGAGCCGGCGTTGTTGCGCTGGATATGGGGGCCGATACTGTGCGGCGTGTCGATGACCCTGCTGTATGCCGGTCTGCTGATGTTTCCCCGCCCCAAGGGGCAGGTCTATGAACCGATCAGGGTCGGCGGTGCGTTCAACCTCAAGCTGGCGCTCCTGGTGACGCTGGCGATGACGGGGATCGCGCTCCTGTCCTCGGCGATGCTCGACCATTTCGGGCAGACAGGGGTGATCCTGACCGCCATCTTCAGCGGGCTGGCCGACGCCCATGCCTCGATAGCCTCCATCGCATCCCTGGCGAAGGCCGGCTTGTTGTCTCTCGACGGCAGCGCCGTGCCAGTCCTGATGGCCCTGAGTACCAACTCGCTGAGCAAGTGCGCGGTGGCCTGGCTCAGTGGCGGACGACGGTTCGCCGGATACGTCATTCCCGGCCAGGTCCTGGTGACCTTGGCGTGGTGGAGCGGACTCTTGCTCCCCAGCCTGTGAGGCTGATCGATGGCCCTTTGATGAAGATCAAGGCGTGTCTGCGGCAGGCGATCATGCTGGAGTCCTCCATCCCTTGAGTGGCTGACGCCACGTGCCGAGGTCTTCCATGTCCCAGACTCAACGATTGTTACTGGTGGCGCCTGACGCCATGATTCGTACGCCAGCGTTCGACCGCGCCACCGAACTGGCCCTGGCGCTGGACCTGCCCCTGCATATCGTGGCCATCGATTATCTGGAAGTGCTTTCGATGGCCGGCCTTTTCGCCCCGGATCAGGTCAAGCGGGCGCGTGACGGTTACCTCGAGACCCATCGACACTGGCTATGGCAGCAGGCCGAGCTGGCGCGTCGGCATGGGGTTGAAGTGACGTGCGAGGTGATCTGGGGCAAGGAGGCCTACCAGGCCTTGCAGCAATACGTCAAAGAGATGCCACTGGCCCTGATCATCAAGGATGCCCAGCCGGAACCGGCGCTGAAGCGAATTTTCTTCACCCCGCTGGACTGGCGCCTGCTGCGCGACTGCCCGGTGCCGGTGCATCTGGTCACCGACCCGCGCCACCCTCGGCCACGGCGAATCCTGGCGATTGTCGACGTGCTGCGCAGCGAGGAGCAAGACAGGGTGTTCAACGACCGGATCGTCGACGCCGCGGTCAAGCTGGCCGAGCAATGCAATGCCCAGGTCGAGCTGTTGCATGCCTTCGACTGGACGGCCGTATATGCCTCGGACATGGGCATTGGCACGCTCCCCCTGGCCACCGGACTCTACGAAGCGCTGGGCGAGGCACAACACGACGTGTTCGGGTATCTGGCCGAGCGCCACGGGGTCGCGCCGCAGCAACGTCATTTCATCGAAGGCTCGCCAGTGAACAGTATCTGCACCTTCGCTGCCGACCAACAGATCGATGTCATCGTCATGGGCACCACCGAGCATCGTGGCCTGGACAGACGCCTGGGCACCACCGCCGAACTGCTGTTGCAGCGGGCACCCTGCAGCATCTGGGCGGTCAAGCCGCAGGCGTGACGAGGCGGGCGCTGCGCGAGGCCGCCTGCGGACCTCGCGCCAGCGTCCAGGGCTACAGATAGAGCCGGTGGATGACCTGCCGGGTATCGTCGGGATCGGTGCGGGTTTCGAACCCCAGGCCATGGGCCAGATCACGCATCGCAGCATTGCTGGCAGCGTCGACCGAATACATCTGGCGAAAGCCGTTCTTGCGCGCTGCGTCGATCAGATGCTCCATCAGCAATGTTCCCAGTCCCAGGTGCTGCCAGGCGTCGGCCACGGTCACCGCGCATTCGCATTCATGTTCCGTGGTCGCGCAATAGCGGCTGACTCCGATCTCGACCAGTTGGCCGTTGTCATGGACCATGGCGATATAGGCCATGCGCGCCTTGCAATCGACATCCATCAACTGATCGAGCAATGCCGTGCCCGGCTCGGTGACTTGCGCCAGAAAACGCATGTGCCGCGATTCGGGTGACAGGCGCTTGATGAAATCATATTCACGCTGGCGATCTTCGTCCCTGAGAGGCCTGATCAAGACGTGCCGGCCGTCCTTGAGGGCCTGTACCCAGTGTTTGCCGCTGATACTGGCGTACAGGGCGGCAGCGCGTTCGTTGTGGTCTTTGGCAGTGAGCATGATGCGATCCTCCATCGGATGGGAACGAGCGGTGCGCCGCAAAAGCATGCGCATTGCGAACCGTTCTACCCTGACCGCGCCGGCCGATTCTGATCTGGATCAGTGCTCGTGTTCCCATCTGTCGATTGCCCTGCGCTTGATTCAGATCAAACCGCTTGGGGGCTCGATGGGTGCACGCTGCAGATCGTGCTGCAAACCGACTGAAGCACCTTTCACAGTCGGAGTCGAACGGCCCGATGGAGGTGTGCGATGGGGCAATACCAGCGTCTGCTATTGATCGTCGAACCCGACCTGCATCCCTCTGCCGCCATGCGCCGAGCCTGTGCCCTGGCCAGGGCCAGCGGCGCGCTGCTGCATTTGTGTGCCTTTGTCCAGCCACCGCCGCGCACGCACCTGTGGGGTGAAAAGATCGACCAGGCGACGGTGCAGCGTTATCTGCACCGCTACCGTCGCTGGATGGTGGAGGAGGCGGCGCTGCTCCGGGAGGAGGGGCTGGAGGTGACGACTCATGTGACTTGGACCCTGCATCCGCTGCTTGAAATCCTGCACTATGTCGAAACCTTCAAGCCAGACCTGCTGATCAAGGATGTCACCCTCGAACCCTTGCTCAAGCGGGTCTTCGTCACGCCGCTGGATTGCCATCTGCTGCGCGACTGCCCGGTGCCGGTGCACCTGGTCAACCAGGCGGTGCATGGCTTGCCGCGCCAGGTGGTAGCTGCCGTGGACCCCTCCGACCCCCAGGCCAATGCCTTGAACGAGCAGATCGTCCGGACGGCCGGTGCCTTGGCCCTGCAATGCGATGCTTCGTTGCATTTGCTGTACGCCTGCGACCTGACGCCGGCTTTCAACGGTGAGGCGTCGCTGCTGGCCGGGGCCTGGGACGAGGATTTCGCCGACGCCCTGCGCGAGTCGCTGCACGCGGCGTTCATCAACCTTGCCCAGAGCCAAGGCGTGCCAGCCGAGCGACGGCACTTCGTCGTCGGCCAGCCGGTACCGGTGATCCACGAGTTCATCGAAGCGTTCGAGGCCGACGTGGTGGTCATGGGGACCACGCAGCGCGTCGGCCTGGAGCGCTTGATCGGCAGTACGACGGAGCGGGCGCTGTATTCGGTGCCGGGCAGTCTGTTGGCGGTCAAGTGAGCCGTGGCCCCGTCGGCCAGCCCCCGGTTGCGCTGCTGGCCTGTTGCAGCACCGGCGAGCCCGGGATCTGATGTAAATCAAGTCGGGCTCGGTACCGCGCTCCACAATCGTTCCATGACGTGCCGTTCGCAACGGCCCGGTGGATCGTGGCGCTGGAGACGAACTCTGCGCCGTGGCAGCCGCGCCCGACTCTGGAGATCCATCATCATGAGCCAATACCAACGCCTGTTGCTGATCCTCAACCCGGCACAACGGCATTCTCCCGCGCTCCATCACGCCGCTGCCCTGGCGGCCGCCAGCGAGGCGCACCTGCATGTCACCGCCTTGATCCCTTCGCTGGGCGTGCTCTCGTTGCTCGAGGAAGAGCCGCGTGAAGAAGCGCGCCAGAACTATTTCCAGGACCAGCGCAATTGGTTGGAGACCGAGGCCGAGCAGATGCGTCATCGAGGTTTGCGGATCACCACCGAGGTGGCATGGGCCGAGGCCATGCGCCAACAGATCCTGGAGCACGTCACCCAGTTCCAGCCCGACCTGCTGATCAAGCAGGTCCAGCATGAATCCTTGCTCAAGCGCGCTTTCTTCACGCCCCTGGACTGGCATCTGCTGCGCGAATGCCCCGTTCCGTCATACCTGGTGGGAGCCACCGGCCACGCCTTGCCCCGCAAAGTCATCGCGGCAGTGGACCCTTCCAGCACATTTGCACACAACAGCGGGCTCAACGACCGGATTATCCGCCAGGCCCTGGGGCTGGCGTTGCAATGCGATGCCGAGTTGCACCTGGTCCATGCTTTCGACGTGTCGTCCGTCTACCTGGGCGACGCGGGAGGCGGCGGCCTGGCGCTTTCGCAGCTCAGCAAGGAGCTGCGCCGGGCCCTGGAAAGATCGTTCCTGGAGCTGGCCAATCTCTTCGGGGTACCCGCCGAACGCAGGCATTTCCTGCTCGGGCAACCGGTCTCTGCCCTCAGTGAATTCGCTTTGGAGCATGAGGTCGACGTGATCGTCATGGGGCGATCCCAACGCAGCGATCCTCTCGGCCTGCTGGGCAGCACCACGGAACACATCCTCTACCAGGTGCAATGCAGTGTCCTGGCGGTATGACCAGGCGGGCCCCGGCCGCGTCGTTGAACGAAACGGCACTGGCCAGGGCCGACACCATGACCGATAGCGCATCTATCGAACGTTCAGGGGCATCGCCATGCGCATGACATTTCTGGGAGCGGCTGGCACCGTCACCGGCAGTAAATACCTGCTGGAGCATGACGAGCAGCGCGTGCTGGTCGATTGCGGGCTGTTCCAGGGCTACAAGCAGTTGCGCCTGCACAACTGGGACCCGTTCCAACTGCCGGTACGTGACCTGGATGCGATTGTGCTGACCCACGCCCACCTGGACCACAGCGGTTATCTGCCGGTACTGGTGCGCAACGGTTATCGCGGACCGGTCTATGCCACGGCTGCAACGTGCGAGCTGCTCAAGATCCTTTTGCGCGACAGTGCGCGATTGCAGGAGGAGGAAGCCGAGTACGCCAATCGCAGGGGGTTCTCGAAGCATGAGCCCGCGCTGCCCCTGTATACCGTGGAACATGCCGAGCGGGCGCTGAAGCTGCTGCGCCCGATAGCGTTCGACCATCCCGTGGACATTGCCCGGGGCATGAACATCCTGTTGCGTCGCGCCGGACACATCCTGGGTGCCGCCACCGTCCAGGTACAGGCTGGCGGCGTGACTCTGGTCTGTTCCGGGGATCTGGGGCGGCCGGAGGACCCGGTCATGTTCGCGCCCCAGGCGATCGAACAGGCGGACTATCTGCTGGTGGAGTCCACCTATGGGGATCGCCTGCATCCCCGTGACTCCCCGGAAGACCAATTGGCCGAGGTGATTACCCGCACGGCGTTGCGCCGGGGCATCACCCTGGTGCCCTCGTTCACGGTCGGCCGCGCTCAGTTGCTGATGTATCACTTGTATCGCCTCAAGCAGCGTCGGGCGATCCCGGACTTGCCGATCTACCTTAACAGTCCCATGGCCATCGACGTCACGCGGCTATATCAACGTTTTGGCAATGAACATCGCCTGTCCAGGGAGGAGTGCGAAGGCATGTGTCGCATCGCGCATCCGGTGCGCTCGGCCAAGGACTCCATGGCCCTGGACCTGCAACGCACCCCGGCGGTGATCATCGCTGCCAGTGGCATGGCCACGGGCGGCCGGGTGCTGCACCATCTCAAGAGCCTGGCCCCCAATCCCATCAACACCTTGCTGATGCCCGGTTTCCAGGCGGGCGGCACGCGAGGTGCAAGGATCGTGGCCGGGGAGCCTTCGGTGCGGATCCATGGCAAGGATGTGCCGATCAATGCCGAAGTGGTGCCCATGCAAACGCTGTCGGCCCATGCCGATGCGGACGAAGTCATGCAGTGGCTGCGTGGTTTCAAGACACCGCCCCGGCACACCTATGTCGTTCATGGGGAGCCCAACGCATCCGATGTGCTGCGTCATCGCATTCGCGACGAGCTTGGCTGGTCGGTGTCGGTGCCGGAGTACCGCGACAGCGTCGAACTCTGAAGGGCTGGCGCGGGGGGCGAACAACCCGGGCAGACTGTTTATATTCGCAGATGAACAGCCGGCAGGAAAAAAGCCCCTCGTCGTTGGCCGGCGAGGGGCGAGGTTCGAAGCGTTCAATCAGCCTTGATCGGCACGACTTTTTCCGCTTTCAGTGCTTCGGCCTTTTTCGGCAGCGTCAGCGTCAGCACGCCTTTGCTGAACTGTGCCTCGACCTTGTCGGTATCGATCCCTTTTGGCAGGTTGAACACGCGCTCGAACGAGCCGTAATGGCGCTCGGACAGGTGATACCCCTTCCTTTTTTCTTCCTTGTCCTCTTTTTTCTCCCCCTTGATGATCAGGTTGCCGTTGGCCAGGCGGATTTCGATGTCTTTCTGGTCCATGCCGGGCAGCTCGGCGGTGATTTCAAAGCTTTTTTCCTTTTCGCTGATGTCCACGGCCGGCAGGCTCGTGGAAAACTCGCGGCGCCAGAAGGGCTCCACATCGAACAGTCCCCGGTTGAAGGGGGAGAGCCCGGTTCCTCGGTTGAAATCGTCGAACAGGTGGTCGACTTGCTGGCGGAGCTTCTCCAGCGGATGCCAGAAGTCGGTCCGGGCGCGATGTGGAGCGTTTTCTTCGGTATTGACCGGCATTTTTTTCACTGAATTGGACATGAGATCTTCCTCTTTGGTGATGTCCGTACGGTCCCTGGCGTGATCGCCGGGGACCGGTCTACGGGCGGTTCAATGCACGCTTGCAACTTCTACACTGGAAATTGGCGAAAGCCTTCACAGGACGAGGTTCTGTAACCCTCGTCGAAGAGGCTCCGAACGCTGTGACTTAATGTCGGCCTGAAGGCGTGGGAGGGTATTGATGTAGATCAGATGTGCGGCGAGGCAGGCATCACAGCTCGACGTGACGATGGCAGCCGGCGACTTTGTGCTTGAGGCCGGGCAAGTCCAGGATCGTGACATTGCGTCCCTGGATATCCACCAGTTCTTCCTGGCGAAGATGAGCGATGCTGCGACAGATGGTTTCCAGGCGCAGCCCCAGGTACGAGCCGATGGCCTCGCGGCTCATTCGCAGCACGAATTCCCGGGAGGAATAGCCACGCTGGTTCAGCCGTTGAGACAGGTTCAGGAAAAACGCCGCCAGGCGCTCATCGGCATTCATGTTGCCGAGCATCAGCAACATGCTGTGGTCGCGTACGATTTCCTGGCTCAGGAGCCTGTTCAGGTTGTGCTGCAACGACGGCAGGTCCCGTGCCAGCTTCTCCAGGTTGCCGAACGGGATAGGGCACACCTCACTGTCTTCCAGCGCGATTGCATTACAGGCGTAATGTTCGGTGCTGATGGCGTCGAGGCCGAGCATTTCCCCTTGCATCTGGAAACCGGTGACCTGTTCGCGACCGTCTACCGAGAGCACACTGGTCTTGAAGAACCCCAGGCGCACCGCATACAACGAGCGCAGCGGATCACCGGTGCGGTACAGCGCCGCTCCCTTTTTGACCTTCACGCGCTGGGCGATCAAGGTGTCCAGGCGTTCGACTTCACCGCCCGTCAGGCCAATGGGCAGGCACAGTTCAAGCACGCTGCAATTGGAGCAGGCGGCCTTGAGGGCGTGCACGTGCAGGAGCTGGACTTCATGATCGGCCATGGAAGTGGTCCTCCGATGGACAAGCATAGATGCTTGAACAGGTCACGCCTGTTATTTGTCAGCCGATGCCGTACCGACGGTCGATTGGCGGAGCCTGAGGCAGGTATTTCCCGCGCAGGTTGTCGTGGCTGCAGGTCTCGGGCCGGCAATTGACATCAATCAATGCCAGCGCCGCGGTATCGGAGGACGCTGGATCGAGCCGACAGGCTGGATTCGGCGAATTCATCACGAACGGGCAGGCGTCGTCGCCTGGGGAGGTTTCCAATGGGTCAGAGTCCCTCGCTGCAAACCGTCTTGAAGGACCGGCACGCCGCAGGACAAGGGCTGGCGAACCATTTGCTCGAGTACGCCCATCGACCGGATGTTGTCGTGCTGGCCCTGCCTCGCGGCGGGGTTCCGGTGGCGTATGAAGTCGCCACCGCCCTGCGAGTGCGCCTGGACCTGATGCTGGTGCGCAAGCTGGGCATGGCGTCGAATCCGGAGTTCGCCATGGGCGCCATCGCCAGCGGCGGGATCAGAATCCTCAATGACGATGTCCTGCGTGCGCATCCGATCGACCAGGACCGCTTCGACGCGGTGGTCGAGCAGGAATCTCGCGAGCTGATGCGTCGTGAACAGGCGTACCGGGGCGCACGCGCGCCGCTGCCGCTCAAGGACCAGGTGGTGATCCTGGTCGACGATGGCCTGGCGACGGGAGCCTCCATGATGGCGGCGATCCACGCGGTGCGAACCCAGGCACCTTCGCGCATCGTCGTCGCCGTACCGGTTGCCCCCTTGGAAACCCTGGAGGCCTTGCGCAGCGAGGTGGACGAGGTGATTTGCCCATTGGTGCCTGAGTGGATGATCTCGATCGGTCACTGGTACGAGGACTTTTCCCAGACTCCGGATGAAGTCGTCATCGATCTGTTGCAGCGTGCCTGGCAACGAGAGTCGACGGGCGACCTCCTTGCGTAGGGTCAGGCTTGCACTGGCCGGCTACACGCCGAACGGAAAGGTTTCGTCTTCCGATTCGATTGCCTGGCCCTCGGGCAATGCCAGTGCGGTCACCGGTTGCGTCTGTTCGACCCAGATCATGGCGTCGAATTGCTCGGCCAGCACGGCCTCGAAGTAATGACTGTGGCGCTCGGTTTCGGGGCGGTAGATCACGCCGATGGCCCTTTGCAGCAGGGGCTTGGAGAGGGCGTGGCGCAGCTCAGTGCGTCGCGGGTCTCGCCAGTCGGTCAATGACACCGCGATGCCGGTCTCAAGGAACTGATGTTCCCAACTGTCGGGGCGGGACGGCCGGATATCCTTGATGAGCATGTCGCCGTCCCAGTCATCGGCCGCTGCCACCTGGCCACGGTCGGTGCCCATGCCGATCAGCACCGCGTCGTGGCCATGGGTGTTGCGGCAGAGCTGGCCGATATTGAATTGGCCCTGCCAACCCATCTCTGTGGCGGCCGCGTTGCCGATATGGGAGTTATGTGCCCATACCACTGCTTTCGCCTGGGGGCCGCGGTGTTCCAGCAGAGCCTGCAAGGTGTCGAACATGTGTTGGTCGCGCAGGTTCCAGGAGGTGGTCGATCCACGGTAGATCGCCCGGTAATAATGCTCGGCCGCTTGGACGACCCGTGCATTCTGCGCGGCATTGAAAAATGCCTCGTCGTCCTTGACCAACCCGGCCAGCCGTTCGGCCAACAGGGTATTGAGCTGCTCGACCACCGCATTTTCACAGGGCATCAAGCCATCGCGCTCGACGAAGTGGCCGTACAACGCGGGCTCATCCTGCCAGGGCGTCAGGCAGCCATACCGCCGTCGGGCTTCCTGGGCCAGTCGGGGATCGACCCGTTCCAGGTAGGCCAACACTTCATGGATGGAGTTGCGCAGGCTGTAGATATCCAGCCCGCGGAATTCGACGCGGTTGTCCGGGGCCAGCCGCTGGTTGTAGCGATGCAGCCAGTGGGCAAACGCCCTCACATCGGTGTTGCGCCACATCCAGGTCGGGAATCGGCTGAAGATGTGCCGTTTCCACGCCGAGGGTGCCAGTCCCCGGACGTATCGGTCCAGATGGCCCGCGTCCGGCCAGTCCGCTTCGACGGCGACGATGTTGAAGCCGTGCCGCTCGATCAGGCGTCGGGTGATGGCCGCCCTGAGTCGATAGAAGTCGCTGGTGCCATGGCTGGCCTCGCCGATCATCACTACCCGGGCGTCGGCGTAACGGTCGAACATCGGGGCGAAGTCAGGTGAGTCCGGATCGGGCAGCGGTTCGGCGTATCGCCGCAGGAGCGAGGCGATGACTGTCTTCCCGTCGGGAAGAGGGGAGCCGTGGGGGCCTTGCGGTGCGTCTTGCGAGGGCGTGGTCATATCGTCATCCCCTTGGGGGTGGATGTTCGATGGCGACGCTGACAGCAGCCTCGGTCGCTCCGTTCGTCAGCCAGCCTCTGTTTCCATTCTTGACAACAAACCATCGGGAAGCAAATACTCGCCGCCAAGATTCATATATATGACTAGATAACAAGGTGAATAAGGTCGATGAAATCTCTTCCCAGCGATGTCCGCCTGCCGCTCTATCAACGTCTGCGAGACCAATTGGCTGAGCAGATCGCCAATAACCGTTGGCGTCCGGGGGAGGCGATCCCCACCGAGGCGGCGCTGTCGGCGGAGCACCAGTTGTCCACGGGCACCGTGCGCAAAGCCATCGATGCCCTGGTCAGCGAGGGCATCCTCGAGCGCCAGCAGGGCCGCGGGACGTTCATTCGTCGGCCGCAGTTCCAGTCGTCGCTGTTCCGCTTCTTCCGTTTCCAGAGTGCATCGGGCGAACGTCGGGTGCCGGAAAGTCGCATCCTGTCCATCGAGCCGGTGACCGCACCGTCGGCGGTGGCCCAGGCATTGGGGCTGCCGGCCGATGCGCCGGTGATTCGTATTGTCCGGGTGCGTCTGCTGGATGTGAAACCGGTGCTCGCCGAGGAGATCTGGTTGCCCCGCAGCCGGTTTCAGCCGTTGCTCGAACTCGACCTGAACCAGAAAGGGCCGTTGCTGTATCCCATCTACGAAGAAGCCTGCGGTCAGGTGGTCGCCTATGCCCAGGAAACCCTCACCGCCGAATCGGTGAATGAAGTACACGCGCGGTTGCTGCACGTGCCGGTCGACAGTGCGGTAGTGGTGATCGAGCGCCTGGCCCGCGACTACGCCGGCAACCCCCTGGAGTGGCGACGCTCTCGCGGGCATGCCGAGCATTTCCGCTACAGCGTGGAAATCCGTTGACCCCGCCGGATTAGCGGGGCGCGGCGGCGTATCGGTCGCCGCTGTCTCGATCGTTTTGTTTGCCATGACTGGCCCAGCAGCGGCGCGGTTCGCTCTCGGCTGCCTTTCGTTCCACCTATAAGGACAAGAATCATGTTCAGTTGGTATCGCCAGATCACTGCGCGCGAGCGCAAAACGTTTTGGGCCTGTTTCGGCGGATGGTCGCTCGACGCGCTGGAAGTACAGATGTTCGGCCTGGCGATACCGGCGTTGATTGCCGCCTTCGCCTTGAGCAAGGGCGACGCGGGGCTGATCAGCGGTGTCACCCTGGTCACTTCGGCCCTGGGTGGCTGGGTCGGCGGGACGCTGTCGGACCGTTACGGTCGGGTGCGCACGCTGCAGTGGATGATCCTGTGGTTCTCGTTCTTCACGTTCCTGTCGGCCTTCGTCACCGGCTTCCACCAGTTGCTGATCGTCAAGGCCTTGCAAGGCTTCGGCATCGGCGGGGAGTGGGCCGCCGGTGCGGTATTGATGGCCGAAACCATCAATCCCAAATACCGCGGCAAGGTGATGGGTACGGTGCAGAGTGCCTGGGCGGTGGGGTGGGGGCTGGCGGTCGGCGTCTTCACGCTGATCTACTCCCTGGTGCCCCAGGACATGGCCTGGCGCGTGATGTTCATCGTCGGCCTGTTGCCGTCGCTTTTGATCATCTGGGTGCGGCGTAACGTGGAGGAGCCGGACACCTTCCAGCGGCTGCGGAAGGAACGGGCCATTCCACAGAGTTTCTTCAAGTCCCTGGGCGGGATCTTTCGTCCCGAGCTGATCCGCGTAACCTTGTTCGGCGGTCTGTTGGGGCTGGGCGCCCACGGCGGTTACCACGCGGTGATGACCTGGCTGCCGACTTTCCTCAAGACCGAGCGCAACCTGTCGGTGCTCAATTCCGGCGGCTACCTGGCAGTGATCATCCTGGCCTTCTGGTGCGGGTGCGTGGTCAGCGGCCTGTTGATCGATCGCATCGGCCGGCGCAGGAACATCGTGCTGTTCGCGCTGTGCTGTGTGGTGACCGTGCAGTGCTACGTATTCCTGCCCCTGAGCAATACCCAGATGCTGTTCCTGGGATTCCCCCTCGGTTTCTTCGCAGCCGGTATCCCGGCGAGCCTCGGGGCATTGTTCAACGAACTGTACCCGGCGGACGTGCGCGGCGCCGGTGTGGGTTTCTGCTACAACTTCGGCCGGGTACTGTCGGCGGTGTTTCCGTTCCTGGTCGGTCACATGAGTGACTCGATGTCCCTGGGCTCGGCCATCGGCATCGATGCGGGAATTGCCTACGGCGTGGCAGTGATCGCAGCCCTTTGCCTGCCGGAAACCCGTGGCCGCAGCCTGGAAGCTGCGGCCGCACCAGCGAAAACCGCCGAGATCGATAACCAGAGCGTCCGGGCCTGACAGGCCCGCCCTTGATAGATGAAACCCATGTTCGAGACCTGTTCCACGCCGCTTACCGGCATCGATTCCCATGCCCATGTGTTCAGCCGTTCACTGCGGCTGGTCCCTGGCCGGCGGTACACACCGGATTACGACGCCACGCTGGCGCAGTACCTGGCGCACTTGCACGCCCATGGCCTGAGCCATGGTGTGCTGGTGCAGCCCAGTTTCCTGGGCACCGATAACAGTTACCTGCTGGCGGCGCTGCGGCAGGCGCCGGAGCGGTTGCGAGGCGTGGTCGTGCTGGAGCGCGATGTCAGTCGCGCCGCGCTGGACGACCTGGCCGGGCAGGGCGTGGTGGGCGTACGCCTGAATCTGATCGGCAGGGCCTTGCCCGATTTGCGTGACGTTGCCTGGAAGGCGTTCTTCGGCCATGTCGCTGAATTGGACTGGCATGTGGAGTTGCATGCCGGCGTGGAGGCGTTGCCGGGCCTGATTTGTCAGTTGCTGCCGTTCGGCGTCAAGCTGGTGGTCGACCATTTCGGCCGTCCGGATGCACGCCTGGACACCGCTCAACCGGGTTTTGCCGAGTTGCTGGAGCTGGGATCGACCGGTCAGGTGTGGATGAAGGTGTCCGGCATCTATCGACTGGGCGGGACGGATCCGCAGAACATGGCCTTCGCCCGGGCCGCGCTGGCCCTGCTGGAGCAGGGTTTCGGCCCGCATCGCCTGGTGTGGGGCAGTGACTGGCCCCATACGCAGCATGAACGCCACATCGATTATGCGACGGTGCTGGAGCAGTTGAACGCATTGGAGTGTCCAGCGCCGCTGAGGCATGCGTTAATGGTGCAGGCGCCTCGGGTATTATTCGGTTTTTGAGAGGCCAGGACGATAGATCCCGGTTTTCCTGAACTCGTGAGGGCGATGGGGATCTAGAGTCAATTGCGTCAGTGCGAAAAGATCGAGGATGACCCGTGTCGAACGTTGAAGAGCTACCCAGGGAAGCACTGGCGCCGAGTGAATACGAAAGCCTTGTGTCGATAGGCGCGAACGCGCTCGAAGCCATTCCCGGCGCGGTGTACCTGTGCGATCACCAGGGTTGGCTCGTGCGGTACAACAGCGAGGCCGCCCAGCTCTGGGGCCGCACGCCTGTGCTGGGCGATAACGGCGACCGCTTCTGTGGTTCCCATCGCCTGTTCCTCACTGACGGCACCCCCCTGGCGCCCGGGGATTGCCCCATGGCTCAGGCCCTCAGCGAAGGCAGCGTGACGCGCAACCAGGAAATCATCATCCAGCGCCCGGATGGCTCGCGATTCGTGGCGCTGGTGAACATCCGGGCCCTGAGGGACCGGCAGGGCGTCATCCAGGGGGCCATCAACTGCTTCCAGGACGTCTCGGCCCATCACGCCATGGCCGAGGAGTTGCGGCGCAAGAGCGCCGACCTCGAGGACTTCTTCGAAAACAGCGCCGTGGGCCTGCATATTGTCAGTGGCGACGGGATCATCCTGCGTGCCAACAAGGCCGAGCTGGCGCTGCTGGGCTACTCCGAGCAGGAGTACATCGGCCGTCATATCACCGACTTCCATGTCGACGAGCCGGTCATCGGCGACATCCTCCATAAACTCGCCAGCGGCCATTGCCTGGATCGTTATCCGGCGCGACTTATGGCCAAGGACGGCTCGATCAAGCATGTGGCGATCACCTCCAACGGTCGGTTCGAGGAAGGAAAACTCTTCAATACCCGCTGCTTCACCATCGACCTGACCGGCGTGTACGCTGCCGAGACGGCGCGCCAGCAGAGCGATGACAGGCTGTCGGCGACCTACGAAGCGGCCACCATCGGAATTGCCGAGGCCGATATCCATGGCCGTCTGCTGCGTGTGAACGATGCCCTGTGCACCATGCTGGGCCGGTCTCGCGAAGAGCTGCTGGCGATGACCTTCCTGGACTATACCCACCCGGACAGCGTCGAAGAGGATGCCGCCCAATACGAGCGGCAGGTGGCCGGCGAGCTGGACAGCTACGTCGTGCGCAAGCGGGCCTTGAAGCCGGACGGCGAGGTCATCTATCTGGACGTCTACAGCTCGTCGGTCCGGGATGCCAACGGTGGGTTCTGCTACGGCGTGCGAGTGATCCAGGATGTCACGGCAGCTCGTCGAATGGAGATCCAGGTTCGCGAGAGCGAGCGGCACATGCGCAATCTGCTCGAGGCCTTGCCAGCGGCGGTCTATACCACCGACGCGCAGGGCCGCATCACGTTCTACAATCGGGCGGCGGTCGAGCTGTCGGGCCGCACGCCGCAATTGGGCGATATGTGGTGCGTCACCTGGAAGCTGTTCAACACCGACGGCACACCCCTTGCCCACGACGAGTGCCCCATGGCGGTGGCCCTGAAGGAAAACCGCCCGATACGAGGCGTGGAGGCCGTCGCCCAGCGTCCCGATGGCAGCCTCGTACCGTTCACCCCGTATCCCACGCCCCTGCACGACGCCGAGGGGAACCTGGTGGGGGCGATCAACATGCTGGTGGACATCACCGAGCGCAAGCAGGCGGAAAACCGGCAGAAAACCCTGATCGACGAACTCAATCACCGGGTCAAGAACACCCTGGCCACGGTGCAATCCCTGGCGGTGCAGACGGCCCGCGATGCGAGCGATGCGAAGGACGGCTACAGGCGCTTCGAAGCAAGGCTGCTGGCGCTGTCGCGGGCGCATGACCTGCTGACGAGACGGCACTGGGGCAATACGCCCCTCGATTCCCTGGCCCAGGAGGTGCTCATGCCGGTATTCGGTCATGAGCCCGACCGTGTCACGGTCAAGGGCGAGTCCATCGATGTCGGTACCCGGGTTGCGCTGAACCTCACGATGACCCTCAACGAACTGGCGATCAACGCCCTGAAATACGGTGCCATGTCGGTCGAGACCGGCACGGTGGCCGTCACCTGGGACCTGCAGCCCCAGGCCGATGGCACGCTGTTTACCCTGGACTGGCAAGAATCCGGCGGGCCTCCGGTCTCCGGGCCGGAGCGAGAGGGGCTGGGGTCGCGCTTGATGAAGCGTTGTATCGAGCGCGATCTGGGAGGCCACTTTGACCTGCGCTTCGTCCCGGAGGGCGTGTCCTGTCGTTTCTCGTTCCTGATCGGAGCCTAGGCATGACACCATTCGCCGGGGTCAGGGTGCTCCTTGTCGAGGACGAGGGTACGATCGCCCTGTTGATCGAAGAGATGCTGGAAGACTTCGGTTGTGCAGTGGTGGCGTCAGTCGCCCGGTTCGCACAGGCGCTCGATGCAGCGGCGACGGCGCAGGTCGACCTGGCCATCCTGGATGTCAACCTGGCGGGAGAGCGGGTTTTTCCGGTGGCCGACATCCTGCGCAGTCGCGATATTCCCTTGCTGTTCAGCACCGGCTACGGTCCCAGCGGCGTCCCTGCCGAATACGCCGGATACCCTGTGCTGCGCAAGCCGTTCTCGGAAAGCCAGCTGCAGCATTGCATAGCCCTTGCGCTGAAGGGCGCTGGCGAAAGCAGCGACACTGACTGACTCCCCGCCGTGGGTCCCATCAGTTTCCAAGCCCCTGGCTGTTGCAAATCAATTCATAGGCCCGGCGCACCAGGGGATTGACAGTATCGGGCCGAATCCACAAGTGATAGGTCACGTCCGGCAGGCGCGGCAAACCAGCGTTTACTGCCTGCGCGGGCGCGTCCCGGATTGATGCGCTTGCGATATGAGTGCTATGCAATTGACGCGGTTTATCGATCAATCACCCGAGGGTAACGTGCTTCTGTGAAATCAATTCGAGAGGCAAGCCAATGACACAGCGTCTTGACCCACCCAGCATGCCCGTCGAAGCGGCGGTGGGTATCTCCTGTTTTGCACCCCGGCCCCGTCGTCTTCTCCAGGGCACCCGGATCCCAAGGAGCCGTCGGCCATGAAAAAGACCCTGATAGGTATTGCGGTATGTGCCGCCGCGCCTTTCACCGGTGCCGTCGGTTCGGACAGTGCCGGGGAATCCCGGATGTCGCAGCAGATCAGCCGGGCGGGCAGCCAGGCGGTGGTGGCGGGCCCTGGAGAGTTTTTCACCGGGCAGGTACGTGTCGAACCGTTGTTTCCCGCAGCAGCGGATATCGATGCGTCCGGCGCTTACGTCAGCTTCGAGCCGGGCGCGCGTTCGGCCTGGCACACCCATCCCGCAGGACAACGCCTGGTGGTGGTTTCCGGTGTGGGGCTGACCCAGGAATGGGGCAAGCCGGTGCAGAGAATCCACCCGGGTGACGTGATCGTCTGTCCGCCGGGCGTCAAGCATTGGCACGGTGCCGCACCCATGAGCGCCATGACCCACCTGGCTATCACCGGCACGGTGGATGGCAAGAACGTGGAGTGGATGGAGCAGGTCAGCGACCAGCAATACAATGCCGGCGCAACGCTGACGTCACCCGCCAGGTCGGATGCCCAGGCGGTTTCGGCAACGCTATCGGCCAAGCAACAGGCCATCCCGCTGATCGCCGCTGCCATGGCGACGAGCGACATGCCGGGCCTCGATGCGGCCTTGAACCGAGGACTGGATGCGGGCCTGACCATCAGCGAGGCGAAGGAAATCCTGGTGCAGCTCTACGCCTACAGCGGGTTTCCCCGCAGTCTCAATGCGCTTGGCGAACTGATGAAGGTGGTGGAGGCGCGCAAGCAAGACGGCGTACAGGATGACCCGGGGCGTGAGCCCGCCCGCGCGATTCCCACTGGCGATGCGCTGCTGGCAGCGGGGCGGGCCAATCAGACGCGGATTGCCGGCGCTCCCGTCCAGGGGCCCTTGTTCGACTTCGTCCCGGTGATCAACCAGTACTTGCAGACGCATCTGTTCGGAGACATTTTCGAGCGCGACAACCTGGACTGGCAAAGTCGTGAGCTGGCGACGGTTGCCGCGCTGGCCGTCACCCCCGGCGTGGAGTCGCAGCTGCGTTCGCACATGGCGGCCAGCCTGCGAGTCGGTCTGAGCGTCACGCAGTTGCGACAATTGATCGGGCTGCTGGGTGAGCAAGGGAACGCCGCTGCGGCCAGGCGTGCCACCGAAGCGCTGGACGCTGTCCAGCCCCGTCAACCGTCGTAGCGCAAGGCTTCGCGCAGCAGCGTGAAGGCCGGTGAGTTCTGGCGTCGGCTTGGGTAGTAGAGGTGGTAGCCGGAAAACGGTTCGCACCAATCTTCCAGTACCCGGATCAGCCGGCCTTGCGCTACGGCGTCCTGCACCAGGTCCTCGGGCATGAAGGCCAGCCCCAACCCTGCCAGCGCAGCCTCCAGGCGCATGGCAATGGTGTTGAAGACCAGTTGGCCTTCTACCCGGACGTTCAGCTCCTGTCCGTCCTTTTCGAATTCCCAGACGTAGAGACCGCCGTGGGTCGGCATGCGAAGGTTGATGCAGTTGTGTGCCGTGAGGTCGTCAGGGATGAGAGGCTTGGCATGTCGAGCGAAATACGCCGGGGAGCCGACGACGGCCATGCGCATGTCCGCAGCGATGCGCATGGCGATCATGTCCTTGGCCACTTGCGGGCCGAGCCGCACCCCAGCATCGAACCCCTGTGCGACGATGTCGACGAACCCGTAGTCGACGATGATTTCGATACTCAGGTCGGGGTGGTCAGGCAGCAGCCTGGCGAGAGCAGGCTGCAGGACCTTGATGGCGGAATGCTCGCCGGCGGTGATGCGCAATTTCCCGGCCGGTTTGTCGCGATACTCGCTGAGCATCGCCATTTCGTTGTCGATCTCTTCGAACCGCGGTGCCACCACCCGCAGCAGATGTTCACCCGCTTCGGTCGGCGCGACACTTCGCGTGGTACGCGACAACAGCCTGACTCCCAGCCGTTGCTCCAACTGGCGCATCGCCCGGCTCAGGGCCGGTTGCGAGAGGCCAAGCTTGGCTGCGGCCCGTGTGAAGCTGCGCTCCTGGGCCACGGCAGCGAAAATGGCGAGTTGGTCGTAGCGCTCGGTGGTCATCGATCCGTCTCTGGTATGAGCAGGGCGGGATTATGTCATCGGTGAATGGCCGGTTGGCGCAATTGTCACTTCAGATTGCTCTGGAAGAAGGTGGTGAGCTTGTCAAAAGGGATGAGATCGACCCGATCGTAAAGATCGACATGGCCGGCCCCGGGGACGATGACCAGTTCTTTCGGTTGCCCCGCAAGTTTGTAAGCCTCTTCGCTGAACTCCCTGGAATGCGCATCGGCGCCAGTGATGAACAGCATGGGGTGGGGCGAGATCGTCTCGATGTCGTTGAGTGGGTAGAAGTTCATGAACTTGATGTTGCTGGTCAGCGTCGGGTGCGTAGTGAGATCCCTGGACGAACCCGGTGGCGTGTATTCCCCACGCGGGGTGCGGTAGAAGTCGAAGAACTCGCGTTGGATCGGATGGGTATTTTCATCCAGTTGATGCACCGTGCCACTGGTGTAGAGCGTTTCACCGCCCGCGAACTCCACGCTACGCTGCTGGGTGGCCTGGGCGATGATCGCCCGGCGTTGTTCCAGCGTCTGGGAGTGCTTCAGTCCATTGCGATTGACGCCGCCCATGTCATACATGCTGACCGTGGCGATGGCTTTCATGCGCGGATCGATCTTGGCTGCGCTGATCACGAAACTGCCACTGCCACAGATGCCGAGCGCGCCGATCCGTTCCTTGTCGACATTGGGCTGGACACCGAGAAAATCCACCGCGGCGCTGAAGTCTTCGGCATACAGGTCCGGCGAGACCGCATTGCGCGGCTGCCCCTCGCTTTCGCCCCAGAACGAAAGGTCCAGGGACAGGGTGATAAAACCTCTTTGCGCCAGCTTGGTGGCATACAGATTGGCGCTTTGTTCCTTGACCGCGCCCATCGGGTGGCCGACCACGATTGCCGGATGCCGGCTCTGGTCATTGAGTTTCCTTGGAATGAACAGATTGCCTGCCACTTTCATCTGATATTGGTTCTTGAAGCTGACCTTGCGCACGATCACCTCCTTGCTGGTGTAGAAGTTATCGGCGCCGTCAGACATATCGGCCGCAGTGGCGGACAACGAGCTGAGCAGCAATGTCATTGAGGCGATGAGTCTTTTCATGGGCAATCCTGTCGATTCGGGTTTATCGGTTGCGGTGAAACGTCACTTGCACACCCCGACGGCCGAGTGCCTGGGCCAGCTTCGCGGTGTCTTCCACCCGACCCAGGCGCGTGTAGGCGTAGGCGGTTTGGAAATCCAGGTAGAAGAGGACCAGGGTGTCCGTGCCGTACAGCATCAGGTCCCCGTTGCGGATCGCTCCCGGCTTGCTCTCCTGGGCCGGGAACGCCTGGGGGAGGGTGGCGTATTTCTCGTTGCGGTTGAGATCGCTCATGTCCAGCGTCAGTGGCAGTGAAGCGACAAACGCGCGAGCCGCCGCGTTGTCGGCCAGGGTGATGGCGAAACGTTGTTCGCCGACGGTCATCCACATGTCGGGTTTCTCCATTGTCGAAGCTGCCGCTGCAGCACCGTTCATGGCCAGGTGACTGGCCAGTGTGAGCACCACCGACAGCCCGCACCGCCTTGAGCCTTTCATCGCAACTGCGCCTTCGCTCTTTACGTGGCGTAATGGTGACGGGGGAAGGCTGATGCGACTAGCTAATGGATGCTTAACAGGGCTATAAGCATGACTAATCAATCCCTGTCGAAGTGCTTGCGCCATGGTCAGAAGAAATCTCAACGATCTGCTGTCTTTCGTCACGGTGGCCCGGGAAGGCAGTTTTACCCGCGCCGCCGGGACGCTGGGGGTCACCCAATCGGCACTGAGCCAGGCAATCAGTGGTCTGGAAGCGCGTTTGCGGATCAGGTTACTGACGCGCAATACCCGCAGCGTTTCGCCGACGGTCGCCGGGGAGCGGCTGCTGCAAGCCATCGGTAACCGCTTCGATGAGATAGAAGCCGAGCTGGACAGGCTCACGGAGCTGCGCGACAAGCCCGCCGGCACTGTTCGCATCACCTGCGGCGACCATGTCTTGCGTACGACATTGCTGCCCAAGCTCACCGGATTACTGCACCAGTACCCGGATATCAACGTCGAGTTCGACGTGAGCTACGGATTTCGGGATATCGTCGCGGACCGCTTCGATGCAGGCGTACGCCTGGGCGATACCATCGACAAGGACATGGTCGCGGTTCCCATCGGTCCCTCGTTGCGCATGGCCGCCGTTGCGTCGCCAGGGTATTTCGCCAGCCGCGCGATACCCGCAAATCCCCGGGACCTGATCGATCATCGCTGCATCAACCAGCGCATGCAGACGTCAGGCGGGCTCTATGTCTGGGATTTTGAGCGACAAGGCGAACCCGTCAACGTGAGGGTGGACGGGCAGCTCATTTTCAATACCTCCACCCATATCGTGGAGGCAGCATTGGCGGGGCTGGGGGTCGCGTACCTGCCTGAAGAAGAGTTTGAACCGCACCTTCGAGAAGGTCGGCTGGTTCGGGTGCTGGAAGACTGGTGCCCACCGTTTCCAGGCTACTATCTGTACTACCCCAGCCGACGACAACCCTCGCCGGCGTTCACCCTGGTTGCCAACGCGCTGCGCAAACCCATCGAGGGCTCCCATGGGCCGGGCGGCGACCGGTGAGCCCGGATCTGCGCATCGTCTATTCTTAAGGCAGTGCCGGGCCGCGAGGACCCTGCGCAAAAGTCGTCGCTTTCAGGACACGTTGAGTCGTCCACGTGCAATCGCCGCCCCTTGGGAGTGGCAAGCTGTAAAGATGCCCCCGGATCAGGTGCGCCAAGACACCCGACCGGAGAGCAAGGAGGGCGACCGGATTTGCCACGCTACCGTGACGTGGACCGGACGCCGCAGCCAAGACTCCGGACGGCTGCCGCCAGGCGGCGGTATCGTTCGAGATGCCGAGGTACGTTTATGCCTGATGAGACGCTTCACCTGCCTTTGATCCACAGCGTTCTGGAACGCGAGAAGGACACCCCCGGTGCCTTGCTGCCGATTCTCCACGCCATTCAGGAAGGTTGCGGGTATGTACCTGACGCCGCCGTCCCTGAAATCGCCCATGCCCTGAACCTCAGCCAGGCTGAAGTGCGCGGTGTGATCAGCTTCTACCACGATTTCCGTACAACGCCGCCCGCGCGCCATACCCTGCGTCTGTGCCGGGCCGAGTCGTGCCAGAGCATGGGCGCCGAAGGCCTGGCCGCCCAGTTGCGCGAACACCTGTCCCTGGACGACCACGGCACCAGCGCCGACGGCAGCATCAGTCTGCGGCCGGTCTATTGCCTGGGGGCCTGCGTCTGTTCGCCGGCCCTGGAACTGGATGGTGAACTGCATGCTCGGGTCACGCCCGAGCGCTTGCGCCAGCTGGTGACCGGTTGCCTGGAGGACGGCGCATGCTGAACCTCCATATCCCTCAGGACTCGGTGTCCCGCGCCGTGGGCGCGGACAAGGTGGCGGCCGCCCTGGCCCAGGAGGCCGAACGTCGTCAGGTGCCGCTGCAGCTGCGGCGGACCAGCTCCCGTGGCCTTTATTGGCTGGAGCCGCTGGTGGAGCTGGACAGCGGCGGCGTACGCTGGGGCTTCGGCCCCGTGACGCCCCAGGACGTGCCCAGCCTGCTCGATGCCCTGGCCGGCGATCCCGCCAGTCATCCATTGGCCCTCGGGCCGGTGGAGCAGATCCCCTATCTCAAGACCCAGCAGCGGCTATTGTTCGCCCGCGCCGGTATCACCCGGCCGCTGTCGCTGGACGATTATCGTGCCCAGGGCGGCTTCCAGGGCCTGGCCCGGGCCCTGCAGATGGAAGGCGCCGACGTGGTCGCCAGCGTCCTCGATTCGGGCTTGCGAGGCCGGGGCGGGGCGGCATTCCCGGCGGGCATCAAGTGGCGCACCGTGCGTGAAGCGCAGGGGCCACAGAAGTATGTGGTCTGCAACGCCGACGAGGGCGACTCGGGCACCTTCGCCGACCGTATGCTGATGGAAGGCGATCCCTTCCTGTTGATCGAAGGCATGACCATCGCCGGCATCGCCGTGGGCGCCACCCTGGGCTACATCTACGTGCGTTCGGAATACCCGGACGCCGTGGCGACGCTGAACAAAGCCCTGGTCATCGCCCGGGAGGCCGGTTACCTGGGCATGAACGTGGGCGGCAGTGGCCGCACGTTCGAGCTGCACGTCCGGGTGGGGGCCGGTGCCTACATCTGTGGCGAGGAAACCGCTCTGCTGGAGTCCCTCGAAGGCAAGCGAGGCACGGTGCGCGCCAAGCCGCCGCTGCCGGCCCTGCAAGGCCTGTTCGGGCTGCCGACGCTGGTGCATAACGTGCTGACCCTGGCGTCGGTGCCGATCATCCTGGAGAAGGGTGCGCAGTTCTACCGCGACTTCGGCATGGGCCGCTCCCTGGGCACCATGCCGTTCCAGCTGGCCGGCAACGTTCGCCATGGCGGCCTGGTGGAGCGCGCCTTCGGCCTGAGCCTGCGGGAGCTGGTGGAAGGCTACGGCGGCGGCACCGCCAGCGGCCGTCCGCTGAAGGCCGCGCAGGTGGGCGGCCCGTTGGGCGCCTGGGTTCCACCCGCGCAGTTCGACACGCCGCTGGATTACGAAGCGTTCGCCGCCATGGGCGCGATGCTCGGCCACGGTGGCGTGGTGGTTGCCGATGACAGCCTGGACATGGCCCACATGGCCCGTTTCGCCTTGCAATTCTGCGCCGAGGAGTCCTGCGGCAAATGCACGCCGTGCAGGATCGGCTCGACCCGTGGGGTCGAGGTGGTGGATCGCCTGATCGCCAGTACCGATGCCGGGGCCCGACAGGAACAGGCCCTGCTGCTGCAAGACCTTTGCGACACCCTGCAATACGGTTCGCTTTGTGCCCTCGGTGGGATGACCTCCTACCCCGTCGCCAGCGCCCTCAAGCACTTTCCCGCCGACTTCGGTCTGGCGCCCCTGGAGGCCGACCAATGATCACTGTCTTCGACCCTAAAACGGATATCGACCTCGGCACCCCGGCGCGGGACAGCGAGGTGCAAGTCAGCCTGACCATCGATGGCCGCGAAGTCAGCGTCCCATCCGGTACTTCGGTGATGCGCGCCGCGGCGCTGCTCGGTACCACCATCCCCAAACTCTGCGCCACCGACAGCCTGGAGGCCTTCGGCTCCTGCCGCATGTGCCTGGTGGAGATCGAGGGCATGCGCGGCTATCCGGCTTCCTGTACCACGCCGGTGACCGAAGGCATGGTGGTGCGTACCCAGACCTCCAAGCTCGCCACGCTGCGCCGCAACGTGATGGAACTGTACATTTCCGACCATCCGCTGGACTGCCTGACCTGCCCGGCCAACGGTAACTGCGAACTGCAGACGGTGGCGGGGCAGGTGGGCCTGCGCGAAGTACGCTACGGCTATGAAGGCGCCAACCACCTGACCGAGGCCAAGGACGTCTCCAACCCGTACTTCGATTACGACCCGAGCAAATGCATTGTCTGCAGTCGTTGCGTACGGGCTTGCGAGGAGGTCCAGGGCACCTTTGCCCTGACCATCAGCGGGCGCGGTTTCGACTCCCGGGTGGCGGCGGCCGGCGGCGACAATTTCCTCGATTCCGAATGCGTGTCCTGCGGTGCCTGCGTGCAGGCCTGTCCGACAGCGACCCTGATCGACAAGAGCGTCGTGGAGATCGGCCAGCCGGAACGCAGCGTCATCACCACCTGCGCCTACTGCGGTGTGGGCTGCTCCTTCCGTGCCGAAATGAAGGGCGAGCAACTGGTGCGCATGGTCCCGGACAAGAACGGCCAGGCCAACCATGGCCACTCCTGCGTCAAGGGGCGTTTCGCCTGGGGCTACGCGACCCACCCGGACCGCATCACCAAGCCCATGATCCGCAAGCACATCAACGATCCATGGCAGGAGGTCAGCTGGGACGAGGCAGTGACCTATGCGGCCAGCGAATTGCGGCGCATCCAGCTCAAGTACGGACGCGACTCCATCGGCGGCATCACCTCCAGTCGTTGCACCAACGAAGAAACCTACCTGGTGCAGAAGCTGGTGCGCACGGCTTTTGGCAACAACAACGTCGACACCTGCGCCCGGGTCTGCCACTCGCCCACGGGCTATGGCCTCAAGCAGACGCTGGGTGAGTCCGCCGGTACCCAGAGTTTCGACTCGGTGATGAAGGCCGACGTCATCCTGGTGATGGGGGCCAACCCCACCGATGCCCACCCGGTCTTCGGTTCCCAGCTCAAGCGCCGCCTGCGCCAGGGCGCCCAACTGATCGTCATCGATCCACGGCGCATCGACCTGGTGGACTCGCCCCATGCCCGGGCCGAACTGCACCTGCAGCTGCGTCCCGGCACCAACGTGGCGATGCTCAACGCATTGGCCCATGTGATCGTCACCGAAGGGCTGGTGAACCAGCGCTTTGTCGACGAGCGCTGCGAGCCGGCGGATTTCGCGCGCTGGCGCGATTTCGTCAGCCTGCCGGAGAATGCCCCGCAGGTCCTGGGCCCGGTCTGCGGCGTGCCCGCCGAACAGATCCGCGCTGCCGCGCGGCTCTACGCCACCGGCGGTAACGCGGCCATCTACTATGGCCTCGGGGTCACCGAGCACAGCCAGGGCAGTACCTCGGTGATGGGCATCGCCAACCTGGCGATGGCCACCGGCAACATCGGTCGGGAAGGCGTCGGGGTGAACCCACTGCGTGGACAGAACAACGTCCAGGGCTCCTGCGACATGGGCTCGTTCCCCCACGAGTTGCCCGGCTACCGGCACATTTCCAACGAAGCGGTGCGGGCCCAGTTCGAGCAGGCCTGGAACGTGACCCTGCAACCCGACCCGGGCCTTAGGATCCCGAACATGTTCGAGGCGGCCCTGGACGGCTCCTTCAAGGCGCTGTACTGCCAAGGGGAAGACATCGCCCAGAGCGATCCCAACACCCAGCACGTGACGGCGGCCCTGTCGGCGATGGAATGCGTGATCGTGCAGGACATCTTCCTCAACGAGACGGCCAAGTTCGCCCACGTGTTCCTGCCGGGCAGCTCCTTCCTGGAAAAGGACGGCACCTTCACCAACGCCGAGCGCCGTATATCCCGGGTGCGCAAGGTGATGGAGCCGCTGGCCGGCAAGGCCGACTGGGAAGCCACCATCGCCCTGGCCGATGCCCTGGGCTACAAGATGAACTACAGCCATCCTTCGCAGATCATGGATGAGATCGCCCGCCTGACGCCCACCTTCCACCGTGTCAGCTACGCCGAGCTGGAGCGTCATGGCAGCCTGCAATGGCCCTGCAACGACGCCGCGCCGGATGGCACGCCAACCATGCACATCGATGAGTTCGTGCGCGGCAAGGGGCGTTTCATGCTCACCGGCTACGTGCCGACCGAGGAGAAGGTCAACAGCCGCTACCCGTTGTTGCTGACCACCGGACGAATCCTCAGCCAGTACAACGTCGGTGCCCAGACCCGCCGGACCGAGAACGTGGCGTGGCACGAAGAGGACCGCCTGGAAATCCATCCGACCGACGCCGAGAGTCGCGGCATCGTCGATGGCGACTGGGTCGGCATCGGCAGCCGCGCCGGGCAGACGGTGCTGCGGGCCAGGGTCACCGAGCGGGTGGCGCCGGGCGTGGTCTACACCACGTTCCACTTCCCTGAATCGGGGGCCAACGTGATCACCACCGACAACTCCGACTGGGCCACCAACTGCCCGGAATACAAGGTCACGGCGGTGGAGATCGTGCGGGTCAGCCAGCCTTCGGAATGGCAGAAGCGCTACCAGGCGTTCAGTGACGAACAAAGCCGCCTGCTGCGCGAGCGCCGCCATGCCGAAACCGCCGAGGTGCGCCGATGAGTTGCGAAAGCCTGATCAAGATGGCCAACCAGATCGCCCAGTACTTCGCCAGCGAACCGGATCACACGCTGGCGGTGAATGGCGTGCGTCAGCACATCAAGAGCTTCTGGACCCCGGGCATGCGCCGGGAACTGGCCGAGTGGCAGGAGAAACATCCGGATGCGGCCCTCCACCCACTGGTGGTGGAGGCACTGACGGCGTTTCGAGAGCCCGCCTAGCGAGCGGATCGTTGGCTCGAGGGAGGGATAACGCCGTATCGATCCTTCCCACGAGCCTGCGGGGAAGCGCTGCCCGGGCCGCTTCGTGAACGTTTCAGGGACAGGTAGTGCGTGCCGTCACACCGCACGCAATGGCCGGAAAAACGCCCTGATATCCTCTGCCAGCAACGCCGGCTGCTCCAGCGCGGCAAAGTGGCCACCGCGTGGCATCTGGGTCCAGCGCTGCACGTTGTAGCAGCGCTCCACCCAGCTACGTGGCGGCAGCGGCAGCTCCCTGGGAAACGCCGCGACCCCAAGCGGCGGTTGCACGCGCTCGCCGCTCTTGAACAGCAAGGGCCGCCGGCTTCCTTCCACATAAGGGCGGAACGACGAGCCTATGCAGTTCGTCAGCCAGTACAGCATCGCATTGGTCAGGAGCCATTCGTGACTGATGGCCGGTTTCGTATCGCACCACGACAGCACCTTTTCCCCCATCCAGGCCAGCAATCCCGCCGGAGAGTCGCTCAGGCCCACGGCCAGGGTTTGCGGCTTGGTACGCTGGATGTGCGCATAGGCGCCTTCGGCTTCGCTGAAGGCCGCGGCACGGTGCAGGAAAGCCGTTTCTTCTTCTGTCGGCGGCGGGTCGTTTTCGCCAAGGGGCGGGCGATAGGCACCGGGGATGTAGTTGAGATGGATGCCCGTCAAACGCTCGGGATAACGCACGCCCGCATGGGGTACGAATCGGTGTTGAATTTATACGAGGGCCAGCGAGTCTTTGAAAGAAGTACATGGCGATGGAGTGTAGTCAACCGCTGCCTGTCATGTTTCCCATCCGCCCAGCCAAGGACCGCCAATGACCTTCTTCATTTTTCTTCTCGCCTGCTGTGCCGCCGCAAGTACTGGCGTCATTTTCAAGCCAGGACAATGGTACGAGTCCCTCGTCAAGCCACGCTTCACACCCCCCAACTGGCTGTTTCCCGTGGCTTGGACAGTGATCTACCTGTTGCTCGCATGGGCGGGCTACCGGCTGAGCATGATACCGGGAAGCCAGCAGGCGCTGGCGTTATGGGCGGCGCAGATTGCGTTGAACACCCTGTGGACCCCGGTATTCTTCGGGGCCCACCAGGTGCTCGCCGGTATGGTGGTCATCGCGCTGCTCTGGCTGGTGGTCGCGGCGATGGTGGTGTTGGCGTTGCGCCTGGACGTGATCACAGGGTTGATCCTGTTTCCCTACCTGGCATGGCTTTGCGTGGCCGCCACGTTGAATTTCTCCATCCTGCGTAACAATCGCTGATGCCCCACCGATGAATGCTCCAAGGCGAATTCAACGCTGCTTCGACCCGCCACCAATCTGCCAGACATACGGCGGCTCCGTCCCGTTGATTTCCCAGTCGCCAATGATGCGTTCCTTGTAGATCAGCGGGTTGTGCGAAGCCGCGGTCCGGGCGTTGCGCCAGTGGCGATCGAGGGCCTTGCTGGTGCTGGTGGCCGACGCGCCCAGTGCGTTGAACACCTCGCTGGTGGCGCGCAAGGCCAGGTCGGCCACCACCACCTGGGCCTGGGCCGACTCCAGTTCGGCGGCAATGTTGGCGGTGTGCTCGGTCTCGGCGTTCTGGCTGAAGCGACTTTCATAGGCTCGTTGCGAAGCAGCGGCGGCGCGCAGGGTCGTGGCTTCGGCGGCATAGACCTGGGCCGATGCCTTGCCGATCACCTGCTGTACTTGCACATCCTGGCTCACTTCACTGGCGTTGCCGGTGCTGAACACCCGCGTGCGCTGGCGCACTTGCTCGGTAATGTCCCGGACGGCGGCACGTCCGGCGCCTGTCTGCACGGCGAGCAGCACCAGTTGGTAAAAAGCGGTCTGGTACTTGAAACGGGTGGAGAAGTCGATGAGGTTCTGCGCTTCCACCACGGCGTTGTCGAACACCGAAGTACCACTGCCGGTGGTGCGTTGACCGAAGCCGTCCCAGTCATCGCTCTGCCTGACACCCGGCTGATTCACACGTACGGCGGCGATCACGTCGGCGCCGTTGTCGTCACGCTGGGCATACAGGTCGATCCAGTCGGCGAAGATGCTACCGGTGCTGTAGTACTTGCTGCCGTTGACCACCCATCGATCATCCTGACGGGAAACCCGGGTGAGGACTTCGCCGATTTTCACGGCGCCGACTTCAGTCCAGGCATTGCCCACCAGTTCGCCGTCGACGAAGCGCTTGAACCAGACGTCCTGCGGGCTGGTCGCCTGGGCATTGAGGCGATCCTCGACAAAAGCGAAGTGCCCGCGCAGGGCCTGGGGCAGGTTGGAATCGGCTTCGGCCAGTTCGATCAGCAATTGCAACAGTTGCGGTAACGAGGCGCCGGCGCCGCCGTATTCGACCGGGACGCGAATGGCGCCAAACCCGGCCTCCTTCAACCATTTCACTTGCTCGAAGGGCAGGCTGCGGGTCTGCTCGCGCTCCAGCGCGCCGGCCTGGATGCGCGCGAAGATCGGCCGGAACCGTTCGGCCAAGGCTTCGTAGTCGGTACCGGTGGACAGGGTCGGCGGCAGGTGTTGTTGCTGTGCGGTCATGGCAGTGTTCCTTCTGAGGACGAAAGGGCGGCAGGGCGAAGATCTGCCGTCAAGGACACCGTTGCATGCTCCATGCCCGGTGGCCGAAACCTGCGCAAACGGGACGTTTGCCGGATTGATGCTGGTGTCGGGCTGTCGTGCTGCGGGCAATCTGCCTGGCGACTGTGGGTGTGGCAACAGTCAAGCAGCTTGCGCCGGGCGGCGCCGGGTGTTGGCTGTGCAACAGCGATCCGACAGCCTGCCCGCCGCACGACAGTATTAACTTGAGGGATAGAATCAACTCATTGAAAACAAATGAAAAACGTAAGTGGCACGGTTGCTGCTCCAGCGGTTGTACAGAGGCGAGCACGCCTATATCTCAACGAGCCGGGAGTACACGCAATGAGCCAGGACACGATCAAGTTTGCCTACTGGGTGCCCAATGTCAGCGGCGGACTGGTGGTCAGCAAGATACCGCAACGCACCGACTGGGGAATCGATTACAACCGTAAGCTGGCACAGATCGCCGAGGATGCCGGCTTCGACTACGCCCTGACCCAGATTCGTTTTACCGCCGGCTATGGCGCCGAGTACCAGCATGAATCGGTGGCTTTCAGCCACGCCTTGCTGGCGGCCACCACGAAGTTGAAAGTGATTGCGGCGGTGTTGCCCGGACCATGGACGCCTTCGGTGCTGGCCAAGCAGATCGCGACCATCGATCAGCTCACCGGCGGTCGCGTGGCGATCAACGTGGTGTCCGGCTGGTTCAAGGGCGAATTCACCGCTATCGGCGAACCCTGGCTGGAGCACGATGAACGCTATCGTCGTTCGGAGGAATTCATCACCACGCTCAAGGGCATCTGGACCACCGACAACTTCACTTTCCGCGGCGACTTCTATCGTTTCAACGGCTACACCCTCAAGCCCAAGCCCCTGCAGCAGCACCCGGAAATTTTCCAGGGCGGCAGTTCCCGGGCCGCGCGGGACATGGCCGCCCGGGTATCCGACTGGTACTTCACCAACGGCAACACGGTGGAAGGGGTCAAGGCCCAGGTCGACGACCTGCGGGCCAAAGCGGCGGCCAACCACCACACGGTCAAGGTCGGCGTGAACGCCTTCGTCATTGCCCGCGACACCGAGGAAGAAGCCCGTGCGGTGCTGGCCCAGATCATTGACCAGGCCGATCCCGAAGCCGTCAACGCGTTCGGTGACGCGGCCAGGCAGGCCGGCAAGGCAAGCCCCGAAGGCGAGGGCAACTGGGCCAGGTCCAGCTTCGAAGACCTGGTGCAGTACAACGACGGCTTCAAGACCAACCTGATCGGCACCCCCCAGCAGATTGCCGAACGTATCGTTGCCTTGAAGGCCGTGGGTGTAGACCTGGTGTTGGCCGCCTTCCTGCATTTCCAGGAGGAGGTCGAGTATTTCGGTCGCCGGGTCCTGCCGTTGGTACGCGAGCTGGAGCAAGGCAAAGTGGCGACCAGAACGGCGGCGGTTGCCTAGGCTTCGTACGAAAGTGCCTGCCCGACGATCAGGCTGGGTTGAAGACAGGCTCGTGCGTGAGTGCGCTTGCTCGCCTGTTTTCGCTTCGTCGGATCGTCGCTCGGCGACCCTTCGTACGCGCCCCCGGCCAGGGAGCCATCAGGTCGATAGATTGACCAGCCGGCCGTCCCGGGCGCTCAGCGCGGGGCGGCGTTTGTTGACCACCAATTCGCCAATCCTGATCAAGAGCGTGCGGGTGACATTGCGACTCAGGCCCAACAGGCTGGCGGTGTGAACTTGGTTGCGGTTGGCGTATCGATAGGCGGCACGCAGCAGTTCGGCTTCCACCGTTTCATACAGCTTGCCATGCTCTTGTTCGAGCAGTTTCTCCAGGGCTTTTTGCAACAGTGCCTCTGCGCTTTGGGGCTCGCGTTGCGGTGGGTTGTCCTGGCGCTCGATGCGCCAGTTGGACAAGTGCAGGTCCTGCACGCCGATTACGTCGCTACGGCAAATCAGCAGCGTGTGATGGATGACGTTTTCCAGCTCGCGAATGTTCCCCGGCCAGGCATAGTCGAGCAACTTGCGCTGCGCCTCGGCATCCAGCGTCGCCTCGCCACGGCCCAACCGGCGGCTGTATTGGGCGATGAAGTGACTTATCAACGGCAGGATATCGCCGGGGCGTTCGCGCAAGGGCTTGAGTGCCAGGCTGACCACATTCAGGCGGTAATACAGGTCTTCGCGAAAGTGCCCGGCGTCGATGGCTTTTTCCAGCTGAACGTTGGTGGCAGCCAACACACGCACGTCGATCCTGATGCTTTTGCGCGAGCCCAGGCGGACCACCTCCCGTTCCTGCAGTACCCGTAGCAGCTTGACCTGGATCGGCAACGGCAAGTCGCCAATTTCATCGAGGAACAACGTGCCGCCGTCGGCTTCCTCGAACCAGCCTGCCTTGGCCGCCAATGCTCCGGTGAAGGCGCCTTTCTCGTGGCCGAACAATTCGGCTTCCACCAGCGATTCGGAAAACGCCCCGCAGTTGACCGCGACGAACGGCTTGTCGCGGCGAGCGCTGAGGCTGTGTATGTGGCGCGCCACCAGTTCCTTGCCGGTACCGGTCTGGCCGATGATCAGGACGCTGGCGTCACTGGGGGCCACTTGCTGCAGGTGGGCCAGCAGGGCGCGGGAGGAGGCGTCTTCGAAGACCTGGGCCGTGGCGCGGATCGAGGTCGCCAGGTCGGGAGAAGATGGAAGCGTTAGAAGCTGCATGAGTGCCCATTCCTATGAGTTCGCAGTGGCTGAAGTGAGGCGCCGGCCAACGCTCCCTGATGGCTGCACCGCGCGAGGCATTCGGCGTGAGGGCTAATCTAAATGATATAAAAATTGTAGATAAAATAACTTTTAGGCATTTGCTTAAGCCGACACACGAATGATTCGGCCTCTGGGGTGGATCCAAATAAAATAAAGTGCGGTAAAAAATTTTATTTACTAAAAATAAATACCGAGTAATTATTTCCCCGCATCTGCTTTCACGCAGAGTCACTTTTCAGGGGCAACCCGATGAGTCAGAACGCCGTGCCTTCGTTGGCCAGTCTCTACGTCGAGGCGATCGAATCGTCCGACCCACGTTCCCCATCTTCATTCATGCAAGGCTTTCCGCCTGAACCTCAACGCCGGGTGACCTGGCATAACTGGATGCGCGCTCCGTTCAATCAATGGGGTTTCCGCAACCTGGCGCGTCTGCGGCCGTCCATCGACGTGCAGGCAGGGGCCGCGCCGGTCAGTCCGTTGCAGCAGGCACCGCAGCCGCTGGACCAACTGCACTTCAACAGCGAATGTGGCTTGAGCATCAGTGTGATCGAGCATCTGCTTGCCAGCCAGACCGACGCTTTCCTGGTGATGCAGGGCGACACGGTGCTCTACGAACGCTATTTCAATGGTCAGCGTCCCCAGGACCGGCACATCATGTTCTCGGTGACCAAGTCGCTGATCGGCACCCTGGGCGAGCAGCTGGTCTGCGAGGGTTTGCTGGATACCGCATTGCCTGCGGCCCATTACGTACCGGAACTGGCCGGCAGCGCATTTGCCGATGCAACGGTGCGCCAGCTGTTCGACATGGCCGTGGGCATCGATTACAGCGAGGTCTATGAAGACCCTGATTCCGAGAGTTCCCAGTACGGTTATGCCTGCGGTTTCCAGCCGGCACCGGTGCAGTACGGGCAGTTCGAATCCTTGTACGAGTACTTGCCGAGCCTGCGCAAACGCGGCAGCCACGGTGGTTTCTTCCACTATGTGACGGCCACCACCGAAGCGTTGGCCTGGGTCATGGAACGTGCCTGCGGCAGGGCTTGCCATGAGTTGTTGCAGGACATCTGGAGTCAGTTGGGCTGTGAGCGCGACGGCTATTTCATGGCCGACCCCTGGGGGCGCAATGTTGCCGGTGCCGGCTTCAGTGCGACGTTGCGGGACATGGCGCGGTTCGGGCGATTGCTGGCCAACGAGGGCCGCCACGCCGGACGGCAGCTGCTATCGAGCGAGGCCATCGCCGGCATCCTCGCTGGCGCCGACCCCGCGGTCTACGCCACATCCCCGGACTTCAGCACATGGACCCCCGGCGCGTCCTACCGTAGCCAGTGGTACGTCTTCAACGACCACAGCCAGGCATTGATGGCCGGTGGCATCCACGGCCAGTACCTGTTCGTCGACAAACCGTCCGGTGTGGTGATCGTCAAGCAATCGTCCCTCAGCGAAGCCGTCAGCCCGTTCGACGGTGACAGCGTGCGCATGCTGCGAGCCATCGCCGCGCACCTGACTCGCTGACCACATCCCTCTATTACAAGAATTCGCGTTCCGTTCACCTGGCCTGGCCAGGTGTTGGCGAGGCCCTGCGCCGCCATTCACTGCCCTGTAACAACAATAAATCAAACAGGAGCTTCATATGGTTTGCATGACACGTTGGTCCCGGACGCTCTTGGCGTTCGGCTTACCCCTGGCCGCCCAGGTTGCCTGGGCGGGCTATACCTTCGAGGAGGGCGCCCTCAAGGGCGAAGTCAACCTGACCGCCGGTGCGGCGACCCTCTCTACGCGCAACGTCAACTTCGGCAGTGGCCGGGTGGACATGCGCAGCCGAAGCAACGGCGGCACGAAAATCGACTGGCAGGAGTTCTACGTCAAGCCCGGTGCCACGCTGGACTACGCCTTGCAGCCGGACTTCAGCCTGCTGGCCGGTGGTTCGCTCGTGGCGGCCACCACCCTTGGCGATGGCGATGCCGGCGGTTTCACCCGCAGCTCCGATGGTGATGTGGCCCTCGAGGAACTGTACGGCGGTTTCCGGGCCGGGGAGTGGACATTCACCGCTGGCCGGCAGAACTACATGATCGGCAATGGCTTCATTGTCATGGACGGTAATCTCGACCAGCTCGAGGACGGTGCCTATTGGCTCGCCCCCAGGACGGCCTTCAAGGATTCCGCGATCCTGGCCTGGGATCACGGTGCGTTGAAAACCCAGGCATTCACCTTGCGCACCGATGATGACATGGGTGATTTGCGGATGACCGGCGTCAACCTGGACTACAACCTCGATGACCGGGTGACGCTGGGCGCCATGGCCATGAAGATCGACTCCCTGGCCCCCCAGGGTTCGACGCCCTTGAGCCGGGATGGCATGCGGGTCTACAACGTCCGGGCGCTCAATGCCAAGGTGCCGGGCCTGCCAGCGCTGACGCTCAATGCCGAATACGCACTGCAGCGCGGCAGCGGGGCCGGGGTCGATTACGCCGCCAAGGCCTGGTATGGCCAGGCGGACTATGCCTTCGACACCTTGCCGTTGACGCCGGTCCTGGGTTATCGCTACGCCAGCTTTTCCGGTGACAGCGACCTCACCGATAACCGCCAGGCGTCCTGGGATCCCCTCAGCAAAGGCTTCATCGACTGGGGGACGTGGCTGGTGGGAGATGTCGTCGGCAATTACCTGCTGTTCAACAGCAACGAAAACGTCCAGCAGTTTTCCCTCAAGACGCATCTGAACGAAACCCTGACGCTCGGGGCGATTCACTACCAGTTCTGGCTGGACGAAAAAAACTACATGGGAGCCGCGGTCAGTGATCGGCGCTTCGCCGACGAGAGCGTCGTGTTCCTGGATTGGGCGGCGTCGAAATCGCTCTCCACCTCGCTCTCCTATAACTGGGTCAAGCCAATGGCCGCGGCCAGGCAAGTGTTCGGAGACGACCGCAAATTCAGCGCGCTGGAACTCTATCTCACCTATCGCTATTAAGTGCCGCGAGCCCCGGGGCCGCGTTGGAGTGTCTGATCATGAACAGATTTTTGCGTAACACCTTGCTGGGTGCAGCCGTTTCCTTGTCGGTATGCGGGGCGACCCTTGCCGAGGAACGGACGGTGCGGATCTACAACTGGATCGAGTACCTGCCGCCAGAAATCCTGAAGAGCTTCCAGGAAGAAACCGGGATTCGGCCGATCTACGACGTCTTCGACAGCGTCGAGACCCTGGAATCGAAACTGTTGACCGGCAACTCCGGGTACGACGTGGTGTACCCGAGCAGTTCCAACATCAGTCACCTGATCGCCGCCGGAGCGGTCCAGCCCCTGGATCGCAGCCAATTGCCGAACTGGCAGCACCTGGACCCGGAATTCATGAAGTCCCTCGAAGCGGTGGGTGACCCGGGCAACCGTTACGCGACGCCGTACCTGTGGGGCACGACATTGATCGGCTACAACGTCGACATGGTCCGCAAAGTACTGGGTGCCGACGTGCAGATGAACACCTGGGACATCCTCTTCAAGGAAGAGAACATGGCCAGGCTGGCCAGTTGTGGTGTCGGGTTGCTCGACGCCGCCAATGAAATCGTACCGATTGCCCTGCACTACCAGGGCCTGGATCCCAACAGCCAGAAACGCGAGGACTACCCACGGGCCCAGGCGGCAATGCTCAAGGTCCGTCCCTACATCACCTATTTCAATTCATCGCGCTATGGCATGGACCTGGCCAATGGTGAAATCTGCGTCGGGGTGGGCTGGTCGGGTGGTGTCGCCCTGGCCAGGCGACTGGCCGACGCGGCCGGCAAAGGGGTCAAGGTGGAAATGGCGTTGCCCAGGGAAGGCGCGCCGATGTGGTCGGACGTGATGATGGTGCCCACCAACGCTCCCCACACCCAGGAAGCCTACGCCTTCATCAACTACATCCTGCGCCCGGATGTCATCGCCCGGATCAGCAACAAGATCGGCTACCCCAACCCCAACAAGGACGCCACGGCGCTGGTGAATGCCGAAATCCGCAACGACCCGGCGATGTATATACCGGACGACGCACGCAAGACCCTGTTCGCCCTGGAGCCCGTGCCGGCAGCGGTGGAGCGGATTCGCACTCGCACCTGGACCGCCATCAAGACCCGGCGTTGAGCCCCGCGGCCCGGCTTATACCGCCGGGCCCGCCATGACCCCGCGGATCATCCCGCTTCAGGCGCGCATCCCCTGGAACAGCAGTTCGGTGATGCGCCTGACCTGGGTGGAATGAGCCTCGACATCCGGCTGCTCCTGGTTGACCAGTCGGTACAATTGCAGGTGCGAATAGTCGTTCAGCAGGAAGGCGGCCAGTTCGACGTCGAGGTCGGCGCGCAGCTTGCCGGCCTGCTGCAACGCCCTGATCAGCCCGCTGATCTCGGCCCTGAGCGCGTCGTTCATGGCTCGATAGCCTTCCGGCAATCCGTTGTCACCACCGAACAGGATCAGTGGCAGCAATTCGCGCCAGAGGCTGGGGTGCATGACTTCCAGGGCGTACCCGGTCAGCAAGCGTTCCAGATAACAAAGGGCTTCGACCGGATCCTCTATTTCAGGCATCCGGCTGCGAGTGTCCTTGAGGGCTCGCTGGTCGGCCTCGTGCAGGATCTCGAGGATGATCTCCTGCTTGTTGCCGAAGTACTTGAACACCGTGGGGGCCGACACGCCGGCCTGGCTGGCGATCTGCTCGATGGTGGTGTCCTGGAAGCCTTGGCGCTCGAACAGTTCGATGGCCGCCTTGCTGATGGCCTGGCGTCGTTCGGCTTTTTGTCGTTCACGCAATCCGCTCACGAAGAATCCTTGTCGTTGGGTAGAGCAGGGTGGTGCGATGGTCAGTCGGGATTTGCGCAACCTGTGGACGCGAGACTGGCATCGAATGGCCCCGGGGATCTTTTCAAAATACTTAACCCGATAAAATATTTAAAGCGATTATTTCGACACGAGCCCGCCGGCCACGGGGATTATGGGGGCATTCGACCCTACCGGCCTGGGCAAAATGCCATGTATTGAGTGGCGAGAACAGGCACAAACCCGACGCATACAGCTAACTGACTGGTGAGGAAAGACAGGTACCGTGGCGCAGCTTCCACCGCCGTGCGCCCGTACGAGACGGTGGCGAATACTCATTCAGGTGCCGCTTTTCAGGAGGAGCGAGTACCCAGGCACCGACCATTGCCCTGCACGCCTCATGCCGCCACAAGAGAATAAGAAAATGACCAGCCCCAGTTTCAAGGATTCGAACGGCCACCTGGCGCAGGGCTTCAAGCCTCGTCACGTCACCATGCTCTCCATCGCCGGGATTATCGGCGCCGGTTTATTCGTGGGATCGGGACACGCCATCGCGGCGGCGGGGCCCGCCGTCCTGCTGGCCTATCTGTTTTCCGGCCTGCTGGTGGTACTGGTGATGCGGATGCTCGGGGAGATGGCGGTGGCACGCCCGGACACCGGCTCCTTTTCAACCTACGCCGACCAGGCCATCGGGCGCTGGGCGGGGTTCACCATCGGGTGGCTCTATTGGTGGTTCTGGGTGCTGGTGATCCCCATCGAGGCCCTGGCCGCCGGGCATGTATTGAACCAATGGTTTCCCTCCATCGACGCCTGGTTCTTCGCCTCGGTGTCGATTGTCGCGCTGGCGGTGACGAACCTGTTCAGCGTATCCAAGTATGGCGAGTTCGAGTTCTGGTTCGCGATGGCCAAGGTCGTGGCGATCATCGGTTTCATTTCCCTGGGGTTCGCCGTGCTGATGGGCTGGATCCCGGAGCGGGAAGCCAGCGGCTTGAGTCGTCTGATGCAGGAGCACGGCGGTTTCGCCCCCAACGGCCTGTCGGCGGTGGTAGGGGCTTTCATCACCATCATGTTCAGTTTCATCGGCACGGAGGCGGTGACCATCGCCGCGGCCGAATCCGATAATCCCGCGCAGAACATCGCCAAGGCGACCCGCTCGGTGATCTGGCGCATCGGGGTGTTCTACCTGCTGTCGATCTTCGTGGTCATCTCCGTGGTGCCCTGGAACGATCCGCAGCTGGCTTCGGTGGGTTCCTACCAACGCGCCCTGGAGCTGATGAACATTCCCCATGCCAAGTTCCTGGTGGATGCGGTGGTGCTGATCGCCGTGGCCAGTTGCATGAATTCCTCGATCTACATTGCCTCGCGCATGCTGTACTCCCTGGGCCGGCGCGGCGATGCGCCGAAGTCGCTGAAGGTGACATCCTCCCAGGGTGTGCCGAGGGCGGCAGTCATTGCCAGCACCGTGCTGGGCGCCGGCATCACGCTGTTCAGCTACTTCATGCCCGCCGGGCTGTTCCAGTTCCTGCTCGCCAGTTCCGGGGCCATCGCCTTGCTGGTGTACCTGGTGATCGCCATCTCGCAACTGCGCATGCGCCGCATGCTGCGTCGCCAGAACGTCGAGTTGTCCTTTCGCATGTGGTTGTTTCCCTGGCTGACCTGGCTGGTCATCGTGTTCATCTCGGCGGCGCTGGCCGTCATGATGATCACCCCAGAACACCGTAGCGAAGTGAGCACGACCCTGGGCCTGGCGCTGGCCATTTCCTTCATCGGGCTGGTGACATCGCGGCAGCATTCCCAGGCGAAAGGCGCCGTTTCCCTGGGTTCGTAACCTACACACTGCGAAGGCCCTGTCGGGGCCTTCGTCCCCAAGCTGTTTCAACCCTGAAACAGCTCTCGGGTGCCCGGCATCCGCCCGTCACCCGCATTTGAAACCCCACCCTGCGAACCGGCACTAACCCGTGCTTGCGTTGTCAGTAATTGGCGCCTATGGCGATGAGGATCGCGCCTGATGGCGGCACGTCAGCTGCATGGGGCACACGCGCCTTCGGGCAAATAACTCGCGATGGATTGCGTCCTGGACCGACTATTCCTTTTGCGGGTTGCACAACTATGGGTTTGCTTCTCGATCCGCGGCATGACATCGATGCCGCCTTGTTGAGTTATCGCCGCGTGTTCTGGGCTCTGGCACTGTTCAGTGGGGTGATCAACCTGCTGGTACTGGTGCCTTCGCTGTACATGATGCAGGTCTACGACCGTGTCCTGACCAGTCGCAACGAAACCACGTTGTTCATGCTGACCCTGATCGCCCTGGGGCTGTTCATGTTCAGTGCCTTGATCGAGTGGGTCCGCGGCGAGGTGATGATCCGCATGAGCGCCGGGCTCGACGATGCCCTGGGCGAGCGGATCTTCGACGCCGCGTTCGCCCGTAGCCTGCGCGAGCACAACGCCAACCCGGCCCAGGTGCTCAGCGACCTGGCCACGCTGCGGCAGTTGATTACCGGCCAGGGGCTGATCGCCTTGCTCGATGCGCCCTGGCTGCCGATCTTCCTGCTGGTGGCGTTCATCTTCCATCCCTGGTTCGGCGTGCTCACGCTGGTGCTGGCCCTGGTGCTCATCGGTCTGGCGCTGTGGGGCGAACTGGCGACGCGGGCGCGCCTGGGCGAAGCCAACCGGCTGGGCGTGCAGTCGGCGGTCTACGTCAACAGCACGCTGCATAACGCCGAAGTGATCCAGGCCCTGGGCATGCTTGGGCCATTGCGTCAGCGCTGGAGCCTGTTGCAGCAACGCATCATTGCCGCCCAGGCCCACGCCAGCGACCGCAGTGCCCGTATCACATCGACAACCCGTTTCGTGCGCATCTCCGGACAGTCCCTGGCCTTGGGGCTGGGCGCGTTGCTGGTGCTCGAAGGGCAACTGTCGGCGGGCATGATGATCGCGATGTCGCTGCTGCTGGGTCGAGCCCTGGCACCGGTGGAAATCGCCATCGGTTCGTGGAAGCAGTTCAATGCCGGACGCCAGAGCTACCAGCGCCTGAGCCAGTTGCTGGCCCAGCATCCGCGCGAGCGCCTGCGCATGCCGTTGCCACCGCCGACCGGCGCGGTGCGCCTGGAGCAACTGTATGTCGGGGCGCCCGGGGCTTCTCAGCCGATAGTGCGGGGGATCAACTTCAGCTTGAACAAAGGGGACGTGCTCGCGGTGGTCGGGCCCAGCGCCAGCGGCAAGTCGACCCTGGCCAGGGCACTGGTTGGCGTATGGCCGCCCCTGGGCGGCTCGGTGCGCCTGGACAACGCCGAGATCAGTCAGTGGTCCGCCGACGCCCTGGGCCCGCACCTGGGTTATCTACCGCAGGACATCGAACTGTTCGACGGCAGCGTGGCGGACAACATCGCGCGCTTCGGCGAGCAGGACGCCGACAAGATCATCGCCGCCAGCCGCCACGCCGGCATCCACGAAATGATCCTGAGATTCCCCCTGGGCTATGACACGCCGCTGGGCCCCGGCGGGCTTGGCTTGTCCGGTGGACAGAAACAACGCCTCGGCCTGGCCCGGGCATTGTATGGGCACCCGTCCCTGGTCGTGCTCGACGAACCCAATTCCAATCTCGATGAAGCCGGCGAGCTGGCGCTGGTGCAGGCCATCAACGCGTTGAAGTCTTCCGGCAGCACCGTGGTGCTGATCACCCATCGACCCACCGTACTGGCGGTGGTCGATCACATCCTGGTGCTCAAGGACGGGATCCAACAGGCGTTCGGGCCCCGTGACCGGGTGCTCAAGGCGCTGATGCCGGGGCCGCGACCGGCCACGGTCAAGGAGGCCGGCGAAGATGCGTGATCTGACTCCGGGGAAACAGGTGTACAGCGAGCATGGGATGAGCGTGCGCAACGTCAGTGTGCTGCCCGGCGCCAGCACCGATGCCGGTGCGGCGGCGCGATATGGCGTGGGGTTCCTGGTGCTGGCACTCGGCGGCGCCTTGCTCTGGGCCTGTCTGGCACCGCTGGACCAGGGCGTGGTGGGCAGCGGCACCGTGGTGGTGGCGGGCGAGCGCAAGGCGGTGCAGTCGCTGGTGGGGGGCGTGGTGGAAAAACTGCTGGTGAGCGATGGCGATCGTGTCAGCCAGGGCCAATTGCTGGTGCAGCTCAACACGGTGCAGGCGCAGTCGCAACTGGACGTGACCCTGGGCAAGCTGCTCAACGGCCGGAGCATCGAGGCACGCTTGATCGCCGAGCGCCTGGGCGCTTCGCAGATTCAATGGCCGACGCAATTGCTGGAGCGCGCCGAAGAGCCTCGAGTCAAGGCCGCCATGGCACTGCAGAGCCAGTTGTTCCTGACCCGTCGCGCAGAGTTGGGCAGCCGCTTGCAGATCATCGAACACGAAGTGGCCGCGTTGCAGCAGCAATTGCTCGGCTATGAGGGCGTGAAGCGCAACTACGACGCGCAGATGCGGTTCCAGCAACAGGAACTGGAAGGCCTGCGTGACCTGGCCCGTGAAGGCTATGTCCCGCGCAACAAACTCTTCGAGGCCGAGCGCAACGCGGCGCAACTGGCCGGCCAGATCGCCTCCGGGGTCGGCGACATCGGCAGGACCCGGCAGGCCATCAACGAGAGTCGGCTCAAGGCCTTGCAGGCGCAACAGGAGTTTCGTCGCGACGCCGAGACCCAGCTCAGCGAAGTGTCTGCCGAAGTCGCGGGATACGCCGACCAGATCCGTGCCTTGCAGTTCGAAGTCGATAACGGTGCCATCCGCGCGCCGACGGCCGGGCAGGTCATGGACCTTAACATTCACACGGTCGGTGGCGTCGCCCAGGCCGGCCAGACCCTGATGCAGGTGGTACCGCTGGATGCGCCCATGGCCATCACTGCCCGCTTCGAGCCGCTGATGGCCAACAAGCTGCGACCGGGCTTGCCGGTGCATGTGCATTTCACCGCCCTGCAACGGGTGGACACCCCGACGGTGACGGGCACGGTGAGTACGGTGTCGGCGGACCAGTTGATCGATGAGCAGACGCACCTGCCGTACTTCTCCGCCAAGGTCGAGATCGCCGCCGACACGGTCGCCGCGCTGCAGGCCGCCGGGTTGCAGGTGCGCCCCGGCATGCTGGCCGACGTCACCGTGGTGACCGGCGAGCGAACCCTGATGAATTACCTGATGAAACCTTTGCGCGAACGCTTGCTGGCGGCCTTCAAGGAGGAATGAGCATGACTGACCGTTGGCTTTATCGTCGCCGGATGCTGTTGAGCCTGTGGTGCAGCGGTTGGGCGGCGATCAGCCCCTCGTGGGCCGCCGAGGACGGCCTGAGCCTGATTGCGGCGTACGATGCTTCGCGTCTCAACGATCCGACCGTGCAGTCGGCGGCCCACGCATTCGAAGCCTCGCGCCATGAAGAGGCGATCGGGCGTGGCGGGCTCTATCCGCAGGTGTCCCTGACTTCCCGTTATGGTTATGGCGGACGCACCGATGGTGGCGATGACAGCACCTACGTCAACAGCAACGACTACCAGGCCAACAACGTCACCCTGGCGGCGCAGCAGCCGCTCTATGACAAGGCCCGCTGGGCGGCCTACCAGGAAGGCAAGGCCCGTGGTCAGTTGGGCAGCCAACAGTTCGATGTCGCTGACCAGGCCCTGTACGACCGGGTTGCCAAGGCCTACTTCGACGTCGCCCGGGCCGAGAACGAAATCAAGCTGATCGCCCAGCAGAAGGCCGCCATCAATGGGCTGGTCATACAGAGCAAGAAGCTGTTCCAGGGGGGGCAGGGGGCGGTGACCGATATCGATGAAGCCCAGGCCCGCCTGGACCTGGTCGAGGCCCAGGAAGCCGAGGCACAGGCACGACGGGTGGCTGCGCTGCGGGCGTTGTCGGGCCGGGCCAGCGTGCCCATCGAAGACATCCAGCCGATGCGCGAGGAGCTGGCCGCCAGCAGCCCGCTGCCGCCCGAGCAGGACCTGGGCTACTGGACCGCCATCGCCCGCCAGGCCAGCCCCGAGCTGGCGGCCCGGCTGGCGGCGGTCAAGGTGGCCGAGGCGCAGGCCGAGAGCCAGCGCGCCGGGCATTATCCGACCTTGTCGCTGACCACTCAGCTGACCCGTCGGGAAACCCGTCAATACCAGGAGCTCGATCCTCGCCAGGACACCTATTACGTTGGTGTGCAGCTGGATATCCCGTTGTATCGCGGCGGCGCGGTACGCGCCTCGGTGGCCAAGGCCGAAGCGCAACTGGCCGGCGCCCAGTCGGACTATGACGTACAGCGCCAGCAACTGGCCGAGGATATCGAAACCGACTACATGGGCGTGGTGGCCGGGTTCGCCAAGAGCAAGGCGATGCAAAGGGCGGTGGAGTCCAACCAGCGGGCATTGACCTCGACAGAAAAAGGTTTCCAGGGCGGCGTGCGTTCCACCGTGGACATCCTCGATGCCCAGCAGCGCGTCTTCCAGGCCCGTCGAGACCTGCTCGACACCAAGCTCGACATGCTGCAAAGCTACGTCAGCCTGCACACCCATACCGGCCAGATGAATCGCGCGGTACTGGCGCAGGTGCAAGGCCTGTTCTAGACAGTCCAGGGGTCAGGTTCGCCACAAGAAAATCGTCCAGGCGCCGTGCCTGCCTTCAGGTTTTCAGGCACAGCAGGCTCCTGTGGAAGCGAGCTTGCTCGCGATAGCGGTGGGTCAGTCAGCATCCATGCTGGATCTGCCGCCGTCATTGCGAGCAAGCTCGCCCCCACCGTTTGACCTGGGGGCTTGATTCAGGCGGTGAAGTCGCTGGCATGCAGCTCCTTGACCCCCACCAGTTCGAACTCGAACTCGGCGGTGGCGTCGGCGTCGACACTGCCGTAGAGAATGCCATCGGCGAAGCGCAATTGGCCGGTGGCGTTGCTGGCGTCGAAGGCATTGCTGCCGATGAAGGTGAAGGCATCGACCGTGGCGGTCAACGGGTTGGCGTCCAGGCCGGTGAGGTCCAACTTGTCGAACTCCGCGCTCTTGAAGCCACTGATCACATCGCGCAGAGCCCCGACGCCCATGTCCGACAGCGCACCAAACGCGTAGGTGTCGGCGCCCGTGCCACCGGTGAGGTTGTCGGTGCCCGCGCCGCCGATCAGCCGGTCATCGCCCGAACCGCCCACCAGCGTATCGTTGCCGGCCCCTCCATCCAGGATGTTCGCCGCACTGTTTCCCGACAGCGTGTCGGCGTAGGCGCTTCCTTTCAGGTTCTCGATGAATTTCAAGGTATCGAGCCCCGAGCCCACGGTGTTCTGTTGCGCAGACGTCGAGAGGTTGACGGTTACGCCGGACAAGGTGCGTTCAAAACTGGCCGTGTCATTGCCGTCGCGTCCATCCAGGACGTTGTTGCCGGCGCCAGCGAACAGCGTATTGTCCAGGGCATTACCGGTGCCGTTGGCGGCGCCGGTGCCATCGACATACAGGTTCTCGACGTTGTTGCCCAAGGTATAGGTCGCCAGGCTGCTGTGCACGCTGTCGATCCCGCCTGTCAGCGCATTGCCGTTGGTCTCGATCACGCTGTCGTCGACGTTGTCGACAAAGTAACCGTCGTTGCCGTCGCCACCGCTCATGCTGTCGGCCCCGGCGGCGCCGTCCAGCACGTTGTTGGCGGCATTGCCGGTGATGAAGTTGCGGCGTTCATTGCCGGTACCGTCGATCTGCGACACACCGGTGAGCACCAGGTTCTCGAGATTGGCTCCCAGGGTCCAACTGACCGAGGCCTGCACTGTATCGATCTGCGCGGTCGAGGTGTTGGTTTCCACCACGCTGTCGAGGGCATTGTCGACCACATAGATGTCGTTGCCATCGCCCCCGGTCAGGGTGTCGGCGCCCAGGTCGCCATCGAGGGTGTCATTGCCCGAGCTGCCCACCAGGGTGTCGTCCTGGTCAGTGCCGGAGATCATCCCGCCTTCGTTCTGGGCACCGTCGAAAATGTCCTGCACGCTGTTGTTGTCGTTGGGGTTGCCCTGGAAGCCCAGGTCATTGGCAATGTAATCCGCCAGGCGCTGGCCGACGATCTCCGCCGATTCCTCGTGCAGGTGCCAGACATCGTCCGGGTACACCAGTGGATCGACTTCATAGCGCAGGGGCAGATCGTTGTAGTCCACCGCCAGCTTGACGTCGGCACGTTCGGCGGCGATGGCTTCCTGGGCGGCGCGGACATAACCGACGCCTTCGACGATGGAAGCGATCTTCTCTTGCGAATAGCCGCGGGCCCGGGCCGCGTCCTGCTCGTAGTGGCCGGTCTCCATCAGGTACACATTGAAATTGCCGAACTGGGCGTGCAGGTAATCGAAGACTTTCAAGGTCGCGGCCTTGTACGCCGCAGCCGCCGCGGCCTTGTCGGTGGAACGGGCGATCTCCTGGGCGGCTTCCTCGCCCTGGCCCCAGATGATGCCCATGGTGACGTTGTCGATCGCCTGCAGTTCGGTGCGCTGGTCGCGCAGCAACGTCACCGCTCGCAACAGTGCCGGCCCGGGTTGGTTGGTGTCTGTCAGCCACCAGCACAGCTGGAGTTCCTCGGGGCTGAGTGTGGACAGACCGTTGACCGTGCTGCCACCGACCGCGATGTCGATGCCGTTGCCATCGGCATCGGTGAACTGGCTGCGCACGTCGTAGGTGGTGTAGCGGTTCAGGTCATTGACCAGCATCGAGGTGCCGGACTGGTCGTCGTCCTCGGTCATGCGCAGCAGGCGCGCATTGGATTGGCCAAGGGTGGGCAGGTAGAGGATGTCCTGCTGGGCACGCTCGCCGAAGACGAAGTCGTTGGCGGTGAGGGTGTTGAGGTAGTTGCCGTTGAGGGCGATCTCGAAGCGATTGCCATCGGCGTCGGCTTCGGCGGACTTGATGTAGGTCTTGTCGCCGGCCGCGTTCAGGGTCATGTACAGCGTGCCGTTGCTGCCATCGCCGAGGCCGAGCAAACCCAGCCCCGAAACGTCGATCTTGTCGACGCCCACGGTGAAGTCATAGATCGTGTCGGTGGCCGTGACACCGCCGGTGTCGTAGTCGCGATAACTGTCGGACAGGTTGTTGTAGCGGAAGGTGTCGACCCCATCGCCACCGTACAGCGAGTCCCGTCCGGCGCCACCGTCGATGATGTCCGCACCGGTCCCGGCCTTGATCGTGTCGGCGCCGCCCAGGCCGAGGATCAGGTCCGCGCCCGCCGTACCGTTGAGGCTGTCGCCATTGCTGGTGCCGGTGATGGTGTTGGCGGGGGCATCCGCCACTGCCAGGCTGAAGTTGTCGCTGACCGATGCGCCCGCCGGGTCGGTGGCCTTGACCAGTACGTCGTAGGTCCCCGCGGCGGTACTGGTGGGCGTACCGCTGAAGGTCAGGCTGGTGGCATTGAATGTCAGCCAGGCGGGCAGGGCGCTGCCGTTGGCCAGGGTGGCGGTATAGGTCAGCACATCCTGGTTGGCGTCGGTGAAGCTGTTGTTCGCCACCGTGTAGGTGAATGGCGTGCTTTCACTGGCCGTCTGGTCCAGGAGCGGGATGGCCACCACCGGCGCCACGTTGGTGGGGGTGGTCTGGTCGGCGAAGACGAAGTGACTGGCCGTCAGGCTGCTGGCGAGGTTGCCCGCCATGGAGATCTCGAACCGGTTGCCGTTGGCGTCGACCGTCAGGTCCTTGAGATAGGTCCGGTTGGTGGAGGAACTGTAGGTGACCTGCAAGGTGCCGTTGAGCCCGTTGCCCAGGCCGGTATAGCCCAGGGCCGATACATCGATCTTGTCGGCGGCCACGTCGAAATCGAGGATCTGGTCACTGGCGCTGGTGGAGCTGGTGCGGTAGCTGTCGAGCTTCGAGGTGTAGCGGAACACATCGGCCCCTGTGCCGCCGGTGAGTTTGTCGACGCCAGTGCCGCCCACCAGGATGTCGTTGCCGGCACCGCCATTGAGGGTGTCGTTGCCCGCGCCGCCGAACAGCTGTTCATTGGCCGCTGTGCCAGTCAGGGTGTCGTTGTTCGGCGTGCCATTGATGACAATGGCGGTGGGCACGTCCTGTACGGCGAGGGTGAAGCTGTCACTGACCGTGGCGTTGCTGCCGTCGGTGGCGGTGACCTGGATCGAGTAGGTGCCCGATGCCGTATCGGGAGGCGTGCCGTTGAAGGTGCGTGTGGCGGCATCGAAGGTCAGCCAGGCGGGCAGCGAGTTGCCATTGGCGAGCCTGGCGGTATAGCTGAGGCTGTCGTTGTCCGGGTCGGTGAAGCTGGTGGCCGGTACGACGTAGCTGAACGGGGTGTTCTCGGTGGCGTTCTGGTCCAGCAAGGGCGTGGCCAGCACAGGGGCCTGGTTGGTCGGTGAGGTCGCGGCGAAGACGAAATTGGCGCTGGTCAAGGTGTTGAGGTAGTTACCCTCCAGCGCCACTTCGAAGCGGTTGCCGTTGGCGTCGGCCTCCAGGGATTTGACGTAGGTCTTGGTGCCGGCGCTGTTGAGCACCAGATAGACGGTGTTGTTCTTGCCGTCGCCCAGGCCGGTGAAGCCCATGGCCGAGAGGTCGAGCTTGTCGGCACTGACGTTGAAGTCGGTGATCAGGTCTCCCAGGTTGGCGCCGCCGGTGTTGTAGTTGCGGTAGCTGTCCAGGCGGTTGGCGAACACGAAGGTGTCCGCCCCGGCACCGCCACTGAGGGTATCCATGCCGGCGCCGCCGTCGAGCTTGTCGTCCCCTGCGCCGGCGCTGAGGCTGTCGTTGCCGGCCAGGCCCAGCAGGGTGTCGGCCGCATCGCTGCCCAGCAACGAGTCGCTGGCGCTGGTACCGGTGATTACGCGATTGAAGATGAAATTGCTCGCCGTCAGGGTGCTGGCCAGGTTGCCCGAAAGGATCAGCTCGAAGCGATTGCCGCTGGCATCGGCGTCGAAGTCCTTGATGTAGGTGCGGTCGCTGCTGGCGTTGTAGCTGACTTGCAAGGTGCCGCCACGACCGTTGCCCAGGCCGGTGAAACCGAGGCCGGCGAGATCGATCTTGTCCTGGGTGACGTCGAAGTCGGTGATGGTGTCGTCGAAGCTGGTGGTGGCGTTGCGATAGCTGTCGGACTGGCTGCCGAAGCGGAAGGTATCGGCCCCGGTGCCGCCGGTGAGCTTGTCGACGCCCGCGCCGCCGACGAGAATGTCGCCACCGGCCGCGCCATTGATGGTGTCGTTGCCCGCGCCGCCATAGAAAATCTCGCTGGCGGCGCTGCCCAGCAGGGTGTCGTTGCCGGCAGTGCCTTGTACCGTGGTCATGGGCACCGTAGCACTGACGTAGCTGCCGTCGCCATAGACCAGCGTGGCGCCCTTGCTGGTGTGGCTGATGGTGTTGGCGATGATGGCGTTGCGGTCGGTGCCGTCCTCGTTGCGCTCGGCGACGCCGTAGGTCGACAGGTCGCTGCCGGTGATGAGGTTGCCCTGGATCGTGTTGTCGCTGCCGTTGAAGTACTTCCCGGAGACCCCCAGCGTGTCGTCGTAGGACTGGATGATGATTTCCGGCACCGGTGCGCCCAGGGAGTTGTTGTTGAGGGTGTTATCGATGACCTCGACGTGGTTGCTGCCGTAGATGCGAATGCCGGCGCTGGCGTTGTCGTGGATGTCCACGCCGCTGACCGTCACTTCGCTGGACAGCTTGATCAGCACCCCTTCGGCGCCGTTGCCATAGACCTCGCCACCGGTGATGGTGATGTTGCTGGGGGAGGGGATGTCCTCGCTGCCGCGCTGGACCACGATGCCATTGCCGCCGTTGTCGTAGGCGATGTTGTTGGTCAGGGTGAAATCATGGGTGCTGGTGACGACGTTGAAGCCGTGGCGGTCGTTGTTGTAGGCGACGTTGTTTTCGAACGTGCTGTCACTGAGGAAGTCCGCCACGAAGCCATCCAGGCCGTTGCCGTGGGACACGCTGTTCTTGATGACCATGTTCACGGTCTGCTCGTGGGGGTCGAAGCCGTACCCGGAGCAATCCTTGATCTCGACGCTGTCGAGGGTGACGTTGGAATCGTAGCCTTCTTCGCCGGGGATATAGCCGTTGAACCAACCGTCGACCTTGCCGGTGGTGCTGTCGCGGTTGCCGTCGATGGTGAGGTTGCTGACGCCGAAATCGTGGGTTTCCTCGCCATAGGCCGAGCGGATGATGCCGGTGATCTTGGTGTCGGAGCCATCGGCCAGCTTGACCGTGGTGTCGCCCATGCCGTCGCCGTACAGATAGACGTTGCTCTTGAGCATCAGGCAGCCGTCTGAAGGTTCCTCTCCACCCGAAACGATATAGGTGCCGGTCGGCATGTAGACCTGGCCCCCACCCGCAGCGGCCGCCGCGTCGATCGCAGCCTGGATGGCCGCAGTGTCATCGGTAATACCGTCTCCTTTGGCGCCAAAATTTTGTACGTTGAAAATCATGAGCTTATCTCCGTATCGGGCTGGAACCACGGTAAATGCCAATATTCCATCGGCAACCACGCAGTTATGACCCGGTGGAGCGAGAAAGTTGTGACCGCATATCGGGCAAGTGTCAAATAGCCGGACTACCGGATCGACGGTCGAAACGAAAACAACGGTCCATTGACGCCTGCGGCGTCCTGGAGCGGCCATTGCTGCCTTTGTTGATTGGCATCAAGCCCGGGGCCGAGCGCCCGCGGTAGCCTCGAACAAAGGTCGCCCGGTGATGAAGGAGCCCCATGAGCTATCCGCTATTTCTGACGTTGCACCTGTTCGCCGCGCTGGTCTTTATCGGCACGGTGTTCTTCGAGGTGCTGTTCCTGGAAAGCATCCGCCGGCAACTGCCCGGCAAGGTCATGGTGCTGCTGGAGCAGGGCATCAGTCGGCGCGCCCGGCAATTGATGCCCTGGGTGCTGCTGGCGCTGTTCGGTGCGGGCGCCGCCATGGTCTGGCTGCGCTACTGGCCGGCGCTGATGTCGCCCCTGCAATCACCGTTCGGCTTGCTGCTGGGGCTCAAGATCGGGCTGGCCGCCAGCGTGCTGGGGCATTTCCTCTGGGCCATGTGGCTGTTCAAGCGTGGACGGATGAATGCCCGTTACGTACGGATCATTCATACCCGGGTGTTCCTGCACCTGGTGGCCATCGTGCTGCTGGCCAAGGCCATGTTCTACGTGACCTGGTAGCGATGGGGGCATGTGTTCCGGGCGCTTGATACAGGTCAAGGTGGCCTGGCGGATCACATCGGACAATGGCCCGGCAGCCACTCGGAGATCGTCATGTTCGACCTGTTCCATAAATTCCACGGCGGCGTCGGTTCCCTCGACCTGCTCCGGGGCTTGCGCAACAGCCGCCAGAAGCGACGCCCACTGTCGTTGTCGGTGCACTTGCCTTCGCGCCTGAGGCTGGCGTCATGTTCACCCCTTGCCAGCGTCTGCCGGTGCGCCGAGATCGACGTCTACCTGCAGCACCTGACCTACGAAATGGGACTGGTGGGCTGCCATCTGGGGGCTGGGCGGCGAGTCGAGCAGTTCTACCTGACCGGTGGCACACCGGTGATCGTCCATCTGCAGCGGCTGATGGAGGAACTGCACAAGCGCTTCGATTTCTGTGAGAGCGGCGACCACAGTATCGAGGTGGACCTGCATCACACCGATTGGTCGACCATGGGCCTGATCCGTGACCAGGGCTTCAGCCACGTCAGCATCGGCGTTCCCGATATGGGGCCCGATGCCGATCTCTCGGTGGATTGCTACCAGAACCCGGCACCGATCCATTCGTTGATCGATGCGGCGCGCACCTTCGGTTTCCGCTCGGTCAACATTGACCTGGGCTACGGCCATGCCTGGCAGACACCCCACAGTTTCGCCGCGAAGCTGGCCACTTTGATCGAGCTGGAACCGGACCGGCTGCATGTGTTCGATTACGCCCGCGCCCCCTGGCGCTACCGCCTGGCCCATACCCCGGGCGCCGGGGCCTTTTGCAGCCAGGCCGACAAGGATGCGATGGGCCGGATCTGCTGCGAGCAACTGATCGCGGCGGGTTATCACTACATTGGCCAGGGGCAGTTCGTCAGGACCGACGACGACCTGGCGGTCGCCCAGGAACATGGGCGCCTGCACCGCAATTGCCAAGGGTTCACCCGGCATGGCTGTTGCGATCATGTGGGGTTCGGCTTGTCCGCCGTCACCCAGATCGAGCACCTGTACGTGCAGAACACCGACGATCTGTCGCACTACCGCCAGGCCCTGGATGCCGGACAGTTACCCATCTACCGGGGTTGGCGTTGCGAGACCCAGGACCTGGTCCGGGCCAGCGTGACCGAACAACTGTCCTGCGACCTGGAGCTGGATATCCCCGCCATCGAAGCCCGCTTCGGGCTGGTGTTTCGCGAGCATTTCGCCTCGATCTGGCCGCAGCTGGAGGCCCTGCATGCCAAGGGCTCGATCGATTTGTCGAGCCGCTTCATCGGCATCCTGCCGGCCGGGCGACTGGACGTGGACGCGATCTGCGACCTGTTCGATCCGCGCCCGGACGCAGCGCGCAGCGCGCCCTTCGAGCCGATACCTGACCAGACCTTTGAAAAGTTGAATCCATCATGACGCCTTCCTCCGGTTTCAATCGGGCCCTGGTCGAGAAATACGATCGTCCGGGACCGCGCTACACCTCCTATCCCACGGCACCGCAGTTCCACCAGGCGTTTGCCATGGATGAATACCGCCAGGCGGCGCAGCGCAGTAACCAGGCGCCGGCGCCCAAGCCATTGTCGGTGTACATCCACGTGCCGTTCTGCCAGAACCTTTGCTATTACTGCGCGTGCAACAAGATCATCACGCGCAAGACCCATCGCGCGGCCGAATACCTGACGTACCTCAAGCGGGAAATTGCCTTGCAGGCGGCGCTGTTCGACCGCACGCGCAAACTGACCCAGTTGCACCTGGGAGGCGGCACCCCCACCTACCTGACCCATGAGCAGCTGGGCGAGCTGATGGACTGCCTGCACCAGTGGTTCGACATGGACGACAGCGACGAACATGAGTTCTCCATCGAGGTCGACCCGCGCACCATCGGTGCCGCGCAGATCCGGGGCCTGCGCCAGCTGGGATTCAACCGCCTGAGCTTCGGTGTCCAGGATTTCGATGCCCAGGTGCAACAGGCCGTCAATCGGGTGCAGAGCGAGGCACAGGTCGCGGAGCTGGTCACGGCGGCCCGCCTGGCGCGTTTCAAGTCGGTCAGTGTCGATCTGATCTATGGCCTGCCGCTGCAGACCATCGCCAGTTTCGATGTCACCCTGAGCAAGATCATCGCGCTGCGTCCCGACCGGATCGCGGCCTACAGCTACGCGCATCTGCCCCAGCGGGTGCGAGCGCAGCGGATGATCCGGCCCGAGGACATGCCGCCGCCGGAGCGCAAGCTGGAACTGCTGGAGCTGACCATCAACCGCCTGACCGAGGCCGGATATGTCTACATCGGCATGGACCATTTCGCCCTGCCGGACGATGAACTGGTGCGCGCCCGCGTCCAGGGCACGTTGCAGCGCAATTTCCAGGGCTATTCCACCCATGCCGATTGCGATTTGATCGGCCTGGGGGTGTCCTCGATCGGCAAGGTCGGCGACAGCTACAACCAGAACGTCAAGGAGCTTTCCCAGTACTACGCGCGCCTGGACCAGGGCCTGCTGCCGGTGCAGCGCGGCTATCGCCTGAGTGACGATGACCGGCTGCGGCGCGAGGTCATCAGCGAGCTGATGTGCCACGGCCGGGTCGACTTCGGTCGGGTGGAGGCGGTCCATGGCATACGTTTCAACGAATATTTCGCCGACTCGCTGGCTCGTCTCCAGGAACAGGCGGGCGATGGGCTGTTGCAGATTCGCCCTGACGCACTGGAGCTGTTGCCCCAGGGACAATTGATGATGCGCAGTGTCGCGATGGCCTTCGATGCCTACCTTGAGGCTGCCCCGACGATCCAGTATTCGCGTACGGTCTGATGGGGCATCAGAGGGTGGGGGAAGCTGCCAGCCGTCAGCTCCTGTCGTCGTCGGGCTCCGTCGAGGCCGGGATCAGGTCGCGTATCGCATAGAAACCCTGCACCAGGCGTTTCTTGGCCCGGTACTCGCACAGCAGCAACAGGGTATCGGGCAGTTGGGAGATCGACGAGGCGTGCTTGACCACCATCGTCTTGCCTCCCGAGCGCAAACGGACCCGTGTCCCGGGCTCGAACGTCCCCATTTTCAGTCACCTCGCGGTTATCTTGTTTGTGCTTTCGATCCAGCCCCCGCCCAGCGCCTTGTACAGATTGACTTCGGCCAACAGCTGCGCCAGGCGGTCGACGATGAGGGTCTGGCGGGCACTGAACAGCGAGCGTTGCGCATCAAGGAACGTCAGGCTGCTATCGACGCCGATGCGATAGCGGCGCTCGGCGAGCCTGTAGTAGTCCTGGTTGGCCTGCACCAGATCGTTCTGGGCGATCAGTTGATCCTTGTAGGTCTTGCGTGCCGCCAGGCCATCGGACACTTCCTGGAAGGCGGTCTGGATCGATTTTTCATACTGCGAGACGCGAATGTCTTTCTGGATTTTCGAATAGTCCAGGCTCGCCCTGAGGCTGCCGGCATTGAAAATCGGCAGGTTGATCTGTGGCTGGAACAACCAGCTGCCGGAGCCGCCCTTGAACAGGCCCGACAGCTCGTTGCTGGAACTGCCGGCATTGGCCGTCAGGCTGATGCTGGGGAAGAACGCGGCCCGGGCCGCGCCGATGTTGGCATTGGCCGACTGCAGCAGGTATTCGGCCTCGAGAATATCCGGACGCCGTTGCAGCAGGTCCGAGGGCAGGCCCGCCGGGACTTCGGCCAGCAGATCGTCCGCCAGCGCCAGGCCAGGCAGCTCATCGTCTACCGACGTGCCGACCAGCAGGGTGAGGTTGTTGAAGTCCTGGGCCACTTGTCGCTGGAATTTCGCCAGGCTGGCCCTGGCGCTTTCCACCGAGGTGCGCGATTGGCTCAGGTCCAGGGCCGAGGCGGTGCCGACCTGGTTGCTGCGCTCGGTCAGGCGCAGGCTTTGTTCAAAGGACTGGAGCGTATCCTGGGTCAGTTTCAACAGCTCCTGGTCGGCCCGCCAGGTCAGGTAGGCGCTGGCCACGCTGGCCACCAGGCTCAACTGGGTGCTGCGACGGGCTTCTTCGCTGGACAGGTAGATGAGGGACGCCTGGTCGCTGAGGCTGCGTATGCGTCCGAACAGGTCCAGCTCATAGGCACTGATGCCCAGGGTGGCGGAGTACGAGCTGCTGATCGTCGAATCGCCGGTCTGGGTGATACTGGCCGGCACTCGCTGGCGCGACCCCGAGCCGTTGGCACTGACCGCCGGGAACATGTCCGCACGCTGGATCCGGTACTGCGCCTGATAGGCCTCGACATTCAATGCCGCCACCCGCAAGTCGCGGTTGTTGAGCAAGGCTTTCTCGATGAGTTGTTGCAGCGTCGGGTCGCGGAACAGGTCGCGCCAACCCTGGTCGGCGGCCAGGGGCCCTTGCAAGGCCGGGGCATAGGCCGACGTCTGCGGGTACTGCGCGGCGACGGGGGCATCGGGGCGCTGGTAGTCCGGGATCAGCGAACAGCCACCAAGCAGCAAAGCCGCGGCCGTCAGGGGGCTCAGGAGTTTATGCATCGACCTGTCTCATCAAGATGCCTGCTCAGGGCCCACAGGCGGGGGCAGGCGGGTTCGGTTGGGGGCGCGGTTGCCCGCGCCGGTCGGTCATGATCCGATCATCCACTTCGCCAGCCCATGGCGTCCGCTGACGCCAAGCTTGGCGGCGGCGCGTTTGAGATAGGTTTCGATGGAGCTGTTCTTGACCCGAAGCTTTTCCGCGATCTCCGGGACGGTACCCCCGGCCAGCAGCCCCAGGCACACCTCTTTCTCCCGCACCGAAAGGGTGACGTCGCAGGGACTCAACCGTTCGTTGAAGTCGCGCTGCAACTGCGTCTGCTCAGCCGCATTGAGCGCGTGGCTCGATGCACCGCCAAGCGCCTTGACACTGGACTGGCGGTTCAGATGGGCATGGCGCTCGGCCAGGGGCAGCAGGGTTTCGGAGAGGTATTTCAAAAACGACAGTTCCTGAAGGGAAAAGTCGCGATGCAGCTGGGGGCGGTGCAATGAGATCACGCAGCGGCGGTTGCCTTTGCGGGAAATCAGGCTGCACTGGTGGGACGTGCCCAGGCAGGTATTGCCTCGTTCGTCCTTCAGTCGGGCGCCCAGGTGGATCAACAGGGCGTCATCGACTTCCAGTACTCGTTTCACCAGGGGATGGTCGTTGCGCTGGATTGCCGTGGTAGGGCAGACCGATTGCATCTCCGGGCTTTTCTGCTGGCCAGCCTCGCCCAGCAATTGCACATCGAGGACAGTCGTCTGGTTGTCGTCCACCGTCCACTCACTCAGTTCGAGTCGACCGATCGGCACCGAGGGTTCGATCAGCTGGTGCATGTTGGTCAAGAAACTCTCGTGTCCGACACTTGAAATCAGCCTTCCTAGCTCCGCGTAGATGTGCGTGTTTTGCGCACCTCCAAAAACCGCATGTCGATTCATATGCTTATCCTGCATATCGAAACTGCTCTGCATTTCAGTGATCGTTGACGGAGGAAAATCCGACCGCTTCCCAAAATGCTGAAGCCTTTCTGGATTAATACCTGAGGATCAAATATCACCTGTGAATCCATTCACATAAAAAACGATTCAGCCGGTAGGACTATATAAGCATTCGCATGTAGGAAAAGTCTGTAAGGGAAAACAGGGACAATCCGGGGGCAACCGGGTAGCACTGTCCAACCGATCCTTCCCTGCTTGCTGGCAAAACGCTTCCGGTCAACGACATCCTCATTGCTGAATGGCTGCTTTTTCGGCGATGGAAATACCCTTTTGAAAACAAACGAATAGGGAGTTCGCTAGCGGCTCCTACGAGCTATCCGTCTGTTTTCTGGCGGCTCAGCAGGCCGTTTGCTATCCCCAAATGGCCACAGAATTGCGCGTTCAAGTATGTAGGACAATTCCATTTTTTGAATTTTTTTTCATTTTTTGTCTATGGGTGAGTCCGTTTTTGTCATTGACGTAGGTGCAAACCTGCGGTCAACCGCCCTTGAACGACAGGATATCCAGGTTCTTTTTGCGCCAGCTGCTTTGCGGGACAAGGCGGAAATACCATTCCCGGAACCAGCAGGCGAGCGCTGACTCGGCTTGCTCGATACCACTCATGAAGCGCGCGGCATTGACGATCCCGTTGGCCCGTGGGAGCCGGTATTCCTGGTATTGGGTCAGTGCGGTACGCAGGTCCGGCGTCTGCGTCAGACGGTCGGCCAGCACCACGGCATCTTCGATCGCCTGCGCCGCGCCCTGGCCCAGGCTGGGCAACATCGGATGCGCCGCATCGCCCAGCAACACGACGTGGCCGTCGCAGAACTGCTTCACCGGCTGGCGATCCCGGGCATGCATTTTCAGCAGCGCACTTTCGGGGGTGGCCGCGATGGCCGCGACGACTTCCGGCGCCCAGCCGGCATAGGCCGCCAGCACTTCCTGCTTGTCGATGTTCAAGGCGGCATCCGCCGCGTTGTCGCTGTTGCAGGTGCCCCACCAGTAAGCCTGGCCGTCCCCCACGTCGCACAAGCCGAAGCGTTTGCCGCGACCCCAGTAATGCGCCACATACCCTTCGCTCATCACCGGGTGACTGAACGGCGTCACCGCCAGCCAGGCGATGTAGCCCGAGGCTCGTGTCGGTGTTTTCCCCAGCATCTGCTGGCGCACCACCGAGTTCAGGCCATCGGCGCCGATCAACAGGTCGGCCTCCTGGCTGCTGCCATCCTCGAAGCGTACCGTCACGCCATTCGGGCGATGGGCGTAACCCACGCAGCGCAACCCTGTGGTCAGGGTGTCGGGGGCAAGCTGGCGGGCCAAGGCCTGCAGCAGCAAGGGACGCTGGATATTCACGCTGGGGTGGCCCAGCTGTTCGCCGATCTCATGGATCGGCATGCTGGTGATGGGCGTGCCGGTCTGTTTCTTGAAGAAAAACCGTTTGATGGCCTGGCCCGCCTGTTCCACCGGGACATGGGCATCGATGGCGTGCAGCGCCGCCATGGCATTGGCCATGATGGACAGGCCGGTACCACCGGTACGCAGCGTCTGGGCCGCTTCGAAGACCTTGACCTGCCAACCGGCCCGCTGCAGGGCGATGGCGGCGGTCAGCCCGCCGATGCCGGCGCCCGCCACGATGGCTTTCCTGGGTTCAGTCATGCTGTTTCACCTTTCTCGAGCCGCTTAGGGGCGTTCAAACGATTGCCGTCCGGGATCCGATGTGCTCGGTCCGGGCCGCGTCCATGCGTAGCTTGATGAATTCACCGACCCGGACGATGTGCGGTTCACGCATCATGGTCAGGTGGTCGCCCTCCACGGCGATCCGTTGTACCTGGGGGGCGATCGAGCGCCAGCCGCGATACGGATCGTCGAAGGCGGTGCCCACCAGTTCGTGGGGGGCTTGCAGCACCTCGGGCAACTGCACATCCGCGGCGAACAGCGTGATCGGCAGATCCAGTGGCGCAAAGCGGTAGTCCAGCAACGACTGCCAGTTCGCATGGAAGACCCGGAACAACTGGTCCAGGGTGGCCAGGGTCAGGGTCTGGTCGAAAACGCCGCGGTCGATGGCGTGCCGCCTGATCGCCTCGAAGGCTTGCTGGTCTTGCATGGCAGAGAAGTCGAGCGCCTGGTAGTCGTATTCTTTCTGGCCATCGCCGCTGAGCAGTTCCCACATGAACCAGTTCATGAATTCGCTGCGCTCGATCTGCACGTCGCCTTGCTTGACGCGCACGATGGTGTCCAGCAGAAACACGTTGTGCAGGCGCCGGCCGCGCCGTTGCAGCTCGCTCGCCAGTTCATACGCCACGACCCCGCCGTAGGACCAGCCACCGATATTGAGCGGGCCCTGGGGCGCGACCTGTTCGATGGCGTCGGCGTAATGCACCGCCTGGGCCGGTACCGAGTGCAACGGGCCACGCTCATCCCAGGTGCCCGGAGCCTGCAGCGCATAGAGATGGACCTGGTCCTTGAGCACCCGGGCCAGGGCGGCATAGCAGAGCACATGCCCGCCGATGGGGTGGACCAGGAACAGCGTCGGTGCCCGGCTGGCGTTCTTGAAGTCCACCAGCGCGCCGGTTTCGGCGGGCGCGGTACCGGCCTGTTGCAGCACCTGGGCAAATTCGGCGATGGTCGGTGCCTGGATGAAATCGGACAGCGACGGCGCGAAGCCCTGGTGCCGGGTCAGCATGGCGACCAGCTGCACGGCCTTGAGGGAGTTGCCACCCAGCTCGAAGAAGTTGTCGTGCACGCTGATCCGTTCCAGGCCGAGGGTTTCCTGCCAGTAGGCTTGCAGCAGGTCCTCGGCGACCGTGCGAGGGCCGGTGAACGGACGTTGGGAGGTGTGCTGCACATCGACTTCCTGCAAGCGTCGCCGGTCAATCTTGCCGGTGGGGCCGAGGGGTATCCGGACGATGCCGACCAGGGTGTTCGGCACCATGTAGTCGGGCAGGGCCAGGCGCATTTCGGCCTTGAGCTGGTCGAGATCCGGCTGGCACCCCGGCATGGCCTGGACGAAGCCCACCAGGTAGCGCGTGCCGTCGGCGGCGGTCTTGTCGATGACCGCCACCTGTTGAATGTCCGCGCCGAACCGGGCGGAGCCGAGCATCGCCAGTTCGATCTCGCCCAGCTCGACGCGATAGCCGCGGATCTTGACCTGGGCGTCGCTGCGTCCCTGGTAGACCAGGTCGCCCCAGGGCAGGTAGAAACCGATGTCTCCAGTTTCGTACAGGCGCCGGGTCCGGCCGTCCAGCTGGCGATAGACGAAGCGCTCGTCAGTCAGGTCGGGTCGATTCCAGTAGCCGTTCGCCAGGCAGGTGCCCTCGATGTACAGGTCGCCCATGACCCCGACCGGGCAGGCTTCGCCCGCTGCGTCCAGCACATGCATGCGAACCCCGTCGATTGGCGCACCGATGGGCGGCATGCTCGGCCAGGTCGTGGTGGCGCCTTCGAGCTTCAGGCTCGTGACCACGTGGGCTTCGGTCGGGCCGTAGTGGTTTTCCACCCGGCAATCGTCGAGGCCATCGATCAGGGCGCGGATTTCGCCGGTGATCTTCAGTTGTTCGCCAGCCACGCTGATCTGGCGCAGCGATACGGGGCGAATGCCCAGTTGCTGGGCCACTTCCGCCAGGCCCTGGAAGGCGACGTAGGGCAGGAACAGGCGATTGACCGCGTGCTCGCCGATGAATTTCAGCAGGCGGATGAAGTCGTAGCGCAGCCCTTCATCGATCAAGGCCAGTTGCGCGCCGCAGCACAGGGTCGAGAAGATTTCCTGGAACGACACGTCGAACGAAATGGGCGAGTACTGCAAGGTTTTCAGCGGTGCGGCGCTGCTGTCCTCGTCCTGTCGGCGGTTCTGCCAGAGGATCATGTTGGTCAGTGCGCGGTGAGGCATCGCCACGCCCTTGGGCCGTCCCGTCGAGCCCGAGGTATAGAGCACGTAGGCGTTATCTTCGTCGGCGATGGTGGCGGCGAGGGTGGAAACCAGCGCGAGGTGGCGTGCAAGGTCATCGTCGAACTCGCTGACGACACTGTCCCAATGGCGCTTCACTCCCTGGCTGGCCAGGGGCGCCAGGTGCGCCGAGGCGTCGGCGAACAGCACCAGGCTGGGCTGAGAGTCTTCCAGGATCAGCCGGATGCGGTCGTGGGGGTAACTCAGGTCGATCGGCACATAGGCCGCGCCGGCCTGGACGACACCCAGCAGGGCGACGATCAGCTCGGGGGAGCGGGGCATCATGATCGCCACCCGATCGCCCTGGCCGATACCCTGCCGGTGCAGCCACTGCGTGAGCTGCGCACAACCGTTGCGCAGCTCACGGTAGGACAGGCGGGTCTGCTCGAAGCTCAGGGCGATCTGCTCGTCGTGGCGACCCAGGCTCTCCTGCAGCAGGGTCGACAGATTGTGCCGGGGAGCGGTCACCGGCGTGGCTTGCTCGATCTGGGGAAGCCAGGCTGGAATGCGGGGCACCGCAGTGGGCTCGGCGACGATCGACTCAAGGGTGCGCAACAGGTATTCGGCATAGGCCTCGACCTGGCTCGTGGCGACGCGGGCCGTGCAATAGTCCATTTTCAGCATCAGCGAACCATTGCCCGGGTGGCGGCCCATGGTGGTCAGCAAGTCGTAGTTGCTGGCTTCCGTGGTGTCCCATTCCACCAGGATCTCGTCACCCTGGGTCAGCATGTCCTTGAGTACATAGAAGTCGACGTAGTTGAACACCACGTTCAGCGCAACGGCGGTGTCGCGATGAATCAGGGCGAACGGATAACGCCGATGGGGGAAGACCTGCTGCTCCTCGCCGATCAACCCTCGGATCATCTCCAGCCAACTCTGGCCCTGGGCGTTGAAGCGCAGGGGCAGGGTGTTGAGGAACAGGCCCAGGACCGAGGCCGCGTCCTCGAACTCCGGCCGGCCATGGCTGATGACACCGCACAGCACTTCTTTCTGGTTGGACATGATGGCTTGCGCGAAACCGTGGGCGGCCAGCAGCACGGCGCGCAACGGCAGGTCCTGGTCGCGGCAGAACGCTTCGAGCCGCGCCAGATCCGCACCAGGCAGCTCCCGGTAGGCCGAGCGGTGCGGCGTCGTATCCGGGGCCACCACGGGCACCCAGCTGGTCATGGACGCGGTGGGCGCCTCGCGCAGGTATTCGCTCCAGAACTGGCGATGGGCATCATCGGCCATGGCCTCCCGCTCCAGGACGATGAAATCGGCCGGCGTGGTCGTCAGCGCCGGCAGGGCGTCCGAGCCTTGCGTCGAGGTGTAGAGCGTGATCAGGTCGCGCATGAGGGTCGCCACGCTCCAACCGTCGAGAATCGCATGGTGGAAACTCAGCACCAGGTCGATTTCCTGCGCCGCCACGAAGACACAGAACTGATACAACGGGGCCTGCTGCCAATCCTCTCGATAACGCTTGCGTTCATCCACATAGCGGGCGATGGCCTGGGCGCGGGCATCGGGGCTCAGCGAGCGTGCATCGACAACCTGCACGGGGGCTTCGACCACGGGGTGTACCCGGGCCATGGGCACTTCGGCGTGACCGATGTCGAACGACATGCGCAACGCCGGGTGGCGCTGGATCAGCGCCTGGCAGGCACGCTGCCAGGCCATCGGATCCCAGTGCAGGCGCAGGCGATAGCGGAAGATATCGTGATAGATCGCCGAGTCCGGATGCATCATCGAGTGATAGATCATCCCGACCTGCAACTGCGAGGCCGCGTACGCATCGTCGAACTCGCCTTCGTGGGCCAGGCGAATCGCCTCGGGGACCTGGGCGAACGGTGCCACGTGCATCGACGGCAGCAGGGGGATCGGCGAGATGGCCTGGGCCTGGATGCTGTGGGCCAGCTGCGCGATGGTCGGGTGCTGATAGACCTGGGCCAGTGTCAGGCCGATCCCTTGTTCACGTGCCTTGATCTGCAAATGGATGACTTTCAGCGAGTCGCCGCCCAGCATGAAGTAGTTGTCGTGGATGCCCGGCGCCGGCCGGTCCAGGTTCTCTGCCCAGAGGTCGGCCAGCATCCGTTCCAGGGGGGTACGCGGCGCCGTCGCATCGCTGCTGCCGAAGGTCTGTTCGGGCTCGGGCAGGGCCTTTCGGTCCAGCTTGCCGTTGACGTTCAGGGGCAGTCGTTCAAGCTGGATCAGGTGCCGGGGCACCATGTAGTCGGGCACCTGTCGGCGCAAGGCCTCGCGCAGGGCCTGCGGGCAGAGTTCGTGCCCGGGTTCGCCCACCAGGTAGGCGCTGAGGTACGCATCGCCTTCACCTGCCTGGCGAGCGATCACGACCGCTTCCTTCACGCCTTCGCAGGTAACGAGGCGCGCCTCCAGTTCGCCGAGTTCGATCCGCAGGCCGCGGATTTTCACCTGGAAGTCGTTGCGCCCCAGGTATTCGAGACTGCCATCGGGCAGCCAGCGAGCCAGGTCGCCGGTCTTGTACAGCCGCGCCTGGGGATCGGCCTGGAACGGGTCGCCGACGAACCGCTCGGCGGTGAGCTGCGGCCGGTTGAAGTAACCTCGCGCCACACCGATGCCGCCGATATGCAGCTCGCCGGCGATGCCGGGCGGCAGCGGTTGCAGGTTCGCGTCGAGGACATACAGCTGGATATTGGCGATCGGCTGTCCGATCGGGACGATGCCGGGGTGTACGTCGGGCCGGCACTGCCAGGCAGTGACGTCGATGGCCGCTTCGGTGGGGCCATACAGGTTGTGCAGTCGCACCTGCGGCAAATGCTCGAAAAACCGCACCTGCAGGGCATGGGGCAAGGCTTCGCCACTGCACAGCACTTGCTGCAGGGCCGACAGGCGCTGGGGCTCGACCTGGTCCAGGAACACTTGCAGCATCGACGGCACGAAATGCAGCAACGTGATGCCGGCGCCAGCCATGATGTCCATCAGGTAGCGGGGATCCTGATGACCGCCGGGGGCCGCGACCACCAGTTGCGCGCCGCTCAGCAAGGGCAGGAAGAATTCCCAGACGGAGACGTCGAAACTGAAGGGGGTTTTCTGCAGGATCCGACTGTGCTCGTCCACCCGGTAAGTATCGCGAGCCCAGAGCAGGCGGTTCACGACGCCGTCATGCTGGTTCATGACGCCTTTGGGCAGGCCGGTGGAGCCTGAGGTGTAGATCACGTAGGCCAGGTGCCGGGGTGTCAGGCCCAGGGCCCTGGCGTCCGGGTTGTGCGTCGGTTGCCGGGCCAGGCGGTCGAGGTCGGTGTCCAGGCACAGCACAGGCACATCCACCGTGGGCAGGTTCGCCAGCAACCCCCGGGTGGTGACAAGCACGCCGGGAGCGCTGTCCTTGAGCATGTGGTCCAGGCGGTCGGCGGGATATCCGGGGTCCAGGGGGACATAGGCAGCGCCCGCCTTGAGGATCCCCAGCAGGCCCACCACCATTTCCAGGCTCCGCTCCAGGCAGATGGCGACTCGGGCGTCGGGGCCGATGCCTTGCTCGATCAGGGCATGGGCCAACCGGTTGGCCTGTTGGTTCAGCGCATCATAGGTCAGTGCCCGGCTCTCGAAACGTACCGCTATCGCTTCCGGGCGCGCGGCCACCTGGGCTTCGATCAGCCCGTGCAGCAGCACGTCCCTGGGGTAGTCGACGGCTGTGCGGTTCCACTGCGCCAGCAACTGGTGTTCGGCCGGTGGCATGAGGTCGAGAGCCTTGACCGGCACGTCGAAATCATCGACCACGCCCTGCAGCATATGCATGAAGCGCTGTTGCATCGCCTCGATCTGCGAGGCATCGAAGTAGGCTTCGTTGTAGATGAAATGCATCGACACATCGTCGTCCGGCGCCGCTTCGCGGATGTGCATCGCCAGGGGCATCTGTTCGTAGCCGTTGCTGAGCTTGACCGGCTGCGCGGGGGCCGTTGCGTACCAGGTGTCCTGGTCCTGTTCGTAGGACACCACCAGGTCGAACAGCTGCCGGCGGCCCTGATGCTGCAAGCCCAGTTCCCGGTTCAGTTCGCTCAAGGGAAAACGTTGATGGCGGTAGTCCTGCTTGAGTGTCAGGGCGATCCTTGAGACCAGCTCGCTGAAGCTTGACTCGGTACCCAGGCTCAGGCGTACCGGGCTCATGCCGACAAACAGCCCCACCGTGGCCTTGTGCGCGGCATTGGCGCGGTTGAGGATCGGCAGCCCGATCACGATTTCATCGCGCAGGGTCACTCGGGCAAAGTAGCTGTACAACAGGCCCAGCATGGCGTGGAACACCGTCGCTTGTCCGCAGGCCTTCGCCCGCTCGCCAAGACGGTCGTACAACGCTCGCGGCAGGCGCCAGGCATGGTTTCGGCTGGGGGCCAGGCGCTGGCCGGACTGGACCTGGTAACGAGGCGCGAGCAAGGGTTCGGGCACCGTCCTGTATTTGTCCAGCCAGTACTGGCGTTGGCGTTGGAAGGCCGGTGAGTCCCTGTCGGCTCGCTGTTGCTCGATGTACGCTTGATAGGTCGGCGCTGGTTCCAGGGGGGCCGGCGACACCGAAAGGTCGGTGTAGGCCTGGCTGATGGCCCGGCCGATCATGGCGAAGGACCAGCCGTCGATGATCAGGTGATGGCAATTGATGAAGAAGTAATGAAGGTCTTCGCGGACCTTGATCAGGACGGCGCGAAACAGCAGCCCGCTGTCGAAGGAAAACGGCGTTTGCAGGTTCCCTTGCAACAAGGCCAGGGCGCTGGCTTGCGGATCGGCTTGCGTCGACACGTCGTGCAGGGCCAGCGGTACGCTCGCCGACGCCAGGAAGCGCTGGCGCGGCATGGGATGTTCGGCCGAACCGGGCACCAGATGGATGCGCAGGGCATCGTGGCGGGCGACCACCTGGTCGATGGCCTGTCGCAGTCTCGAGGCATCCACCGCGCCATTGATGCGCGCGTAGCCGCCGATGTTGTACAGCGGACTGTCTCCATGCAGCACCTGATCCAGCCAGATGTCCAGTTGCGGGGCGGTAAGCGGGTAAAGCACGTCCATGTCCGTTGTCCTTTTCAAAGCCGACAGCAGGCATCCGGGCGCTTGCTGTCGGTGGCGGGTTCATCCCTGCGCACGCTGTGCCTGGGTGGGCTTATGCGACCTGGTAGCGTTTCGGCGCGGTGCCGTGCGTGGCCCGGCGGGCGAGGGCTTCGACTTGCTGCGCCGCCGCTTCACAGGCGCTGTCGCCACTGGCGATCAGCGCGCGATAGCGATCACAGCTGGCGCGCACGTCGGGGCTGTTCAAGACCTTGTCCAGCGCCGCGGCCAGCGATTCGGCGGAGGCGGGCGGAAATACGCGCAAACCGCAACCCAGTCGCTCCATCCGCGCGGCGTTGTCGAACTGGTCGTGGGCGAACGGCGTGGCGATCTGCGGCACGCCGGCCGCCATGGCCAGCGCCGTGGTCCCGACGCCTCCGTGATGCACCAGGGCCGCACTCTGGGGCAGGATGCGACTCATCGGTACATAGCGCCGCACCAGGATCCGGCCTTGGGCGGACACCGCCGGGTCGACTGGCTGGCTGGTGAGGAATACGCCGCGCCGATTCACTTGCTTCAGGGCCTGGACCGCCGCAGTGAAATACTGCTCGCTGTTGACCATGGTCGAGCCCGGGGTGAACACCACCGGATTGTCCTCGTCCAGGAAGTCTTGCAGTTCGGCGTCCATCTGCTGGAAGCCCGACTCATCGAACAGCGGAAAGCCGGTCAGCACCGTCTGCGCGGGCCAGTCATGCTGCACCGGGGCGAACCACTGCGGGAACAGCCCCAGTACCCGATCCGGCGAGGAAATCCATTGGCTGATGATGCGTTTGACCGCAGGCAATCCCAGCTCCTGACGGAAACTGTTGAGTTGCGGCGCCATGACCCGATCCAGGAACGCTCGTTCGATGAGGCCCAGCAGCAGGCGCTTCATCCGATAAGGCACGAAGCCTGGCAGGTTGGTGCCTGGTGGATGGGTCGAAGGCGCCGCGGCGGACCAGAAGCCGAATGGCGAGACCTGGGCGGTGACCAGGGGAATGCCGTGCTTCTCATGCAGCAGACGCGCCGAAAACGCCCACAAGGAACCCAGCATGACGGTTTCGTCGTCGCAGGCCTGTTCCAGCAGTCGATACTGTTCACGCAGGGTGCTGGCGATGGTTTTCCAGAGCGTCGGCAACGAAGTCCGCGGGTGCCAGAGGGCCGGGTCGGCCATGACTTCGTCATATTCTTCACGGGTGCCCAAGGGCAGGAACTCGAAGCCGCAGCGTTCTATCAATGGGGCGAACGCGGCGCTGGCGCAAAACGTGATCCGATGCCCGCGCGCCGCAAGGGTGCGACCGATGCCGACAAAAGGATGGACGTCACCGGCTGAGCCGACGGCCGTAATGATCACATGCATAAGGCTCCCTCCAGAGTGATCGTGGGTTACGCAACGGATGAGCGTTCGTGGACTCCAGCCACTAAAACGATTCAGCCTTGGTGGTTATTAAGCATGGCCCGGCGGGAAAAGTCTGTGGCGGAAAACCGGGACAGTTGCCAGGCCATGGGAGCCTCGTGACGGCGGGCCGACCTTCGAAAGTGTCGAGCCAGACACCTTGCAGCTGTCTGGGCCATTGCCGTCGCAGGCAAACCCGCGCGGCGATGGCCCGGTCATCGTCGAGACTGACCGGGCCATCGCCCTGCAGGCTGGACCACGCCCACTGGGTGGGTCATGACGCCATGGCAGTCCTCAGCTCCCGGGAAATCGCCTCGCCCAGCCCGGTGACATGGGGAGCCTTGACCACGGTGCTGTGAGTGCCGGGAAGGGCCGTGACGCTCACCCGATCCTGGAGCAGTGCGCGCCAGCCCAGGGTCGGATCGCTGCGTTGCTGGTCACTGGCTGTGAACAACGACACCTTGAGCGGGCTCGGCAGGCTGACATAGGCACCGATGGCCTGCCGTGTCGCATAGGCCACCGCCAGGTGCGTGCGCAACAGGCCGGCATCGATGTCGTGAGGCAGCTCCTCGGGCAACAGGCGATTGGCTGTGCACAGCGCCAGCATCGCCTCGATGGCGCAGTCCTCGGCCAGCGCCGTCAGTTGCCGGGACAGGTCGGGGTCGATTTGCTCGGGCAGCCAGGCCATCAGGAACTGAGCCTCGCTCACCGCCGGCGCCGGGACCGGATCAGGGCGTGCCGATGCGTCGATGATGCCGAGGAACTCCAGGGCTTCACCACCGGCCTGGAGCTGGCGTGCCATTTCATAGGCGATCAGCCCACCGGCCGACCAACCGGCGATCCGGTACGGCCCTTGCGGCTGGACCTGGCGGATGGCGGCCAGGTAGCGCGTGGCCATGGCGCCGACATCCGACAGCGGCGCCTCCCCCGCCACCAGGCCGCTGGCGGCCAGGCCGTAGACCGGCATCTGGGGATCGAGTGCCGACGCCAGGTCCCGCGCATACTGGACCTCACCGCCCAACGGATGCACCAGGAACAATGGCCGCTGGGAGCCGGTCCGCCGGATCGGCACCAGATTGCCGTGGGCGCCCGGTCGTGCCTGGCCGTCGAGTGTCCTGGCGAAACCGGCGATGGTCGGCTCGACGAACAGGTCACGCACCGCGATGGGTTTGCCCAGCACCTTGCGCAGCCGCGAAGCCATCTGCACCGCCATCAACGAAATGCCGCCGAGGCTGAAGAAATCCTCATGCCGGCTGACCTGTTCCAGCTTGAACAGGTCCTGCCAGAGCGCCGCGATGGCGATCTCGGTATCGCCTTGCGGCGCCTCGTAGGGCAGGGCCTGGACCGGGCTGTCCGCGAGGCTTTCCGGCTGCTGCGTGGCGCTGGCCGAGCGCACCAGCATCGGGAGGTTGTCCAGCAACTGGCCGAGGGACTGGCGGGGATCGGCGACCAGCTGTTCCAGGACCGTGGCGAACAGTCCGGCGATGTTCTGCACGGTGACGCGGTCGAACAGGTCGTTGGCGTACTGCAGGCTGCCACCGATGCGCTCGCCGTTGTCGATCAACGACAGGGACAGGTCGAACTGAGTGGTGTTGTGTGGGCTTTCCAGGGTCTGCACGTCCAGCCCTGGCAGTTGCAGCGGTGACGGCGGCGTGTTGTCCAGGCTCAGCATCACCTGGAACAACGGGCTGTGACTCATGCTGCGGGTTGGTTGCAGGGCGCTGACCACCTGTTCGAAAGGCAGGTCCTGATGACTGTAGGCCGCCAGTGTCTGCTGCTTGATGCGTTCCAACAGGTTTTCGACACGGCTGTCGCGCCCGGTGTCGACCCGCAATGCCAGGGTATTGGCAAAAAAGCCGATCAGTGCCTCCAGCTCGGGGCGTTGGCGATTGGCGACAGGGGTGCCGACCACCACATCGTGCTGGCCGCTCAGGTGGCTCATCAGCACTGCCCAACCGCCCAGCAGCACCATGAACAACGTGGTGCCCCGGGCCTGGCTGAACGCGCGCAACTGCGCACTGAGTGCCGGTGTGAACGCGCACTCGACGATACCGCCGGCATAGCTCTGGATCGCCGGGCGCGGGCGATCCAACGGCAGGTTCAACAGCGCGGGCGCGCCCTCCAGGTGTTGTCGCCAGAAATCGATCTGCGCCTGCAGCGCCGGGCCTTCCAGGGACTTGCGCTGCCAGGCGGCGTAATCCACGTATTGCAGCGCCAGGGGCGGCAGCGGGTCTTTGTGCCCCTGACTGAAGGCGCTGTAGAGCGCGCTCACTTCACGGGCCAGTACACTGTTGGACCAGCCGTCGGACACGATGTGGTGCAAGGTCATGAACAACACATGCTCTTCATCCGCCAATTGCACCAGATGGCCGCGCATCAATGGTCCCCGGTTCAGGTCGAACAGTTGCGTCGCATTCACCTGGCCGAGGCGTTCCAGCGTGGCGCTGCGTTCGTCGGCCGGCAGCGAGCGCAGGTCTTGTTGCTCCAGTTGGAAGCGGTAATCGGCTGGAGCGATCTTCTGTACCGGTTCGCCATCCACCAGTTCGAAACGGGTGCGCAGGGTTTCATGGCGCGCCACCAGGCGGTCCAGGGTGGCCTGCAGGGCGGACTTGTCCAGCGGCCCTTTCAGGCGCAAGGCCAGCGGCAGGTGATAGGCGGCGCCCGCCGCGTGATCCAGATGATCGAGGAACCACAGGCGTTGCTGGGAGAACGACAGCGGCAGGCGTCCCGAGCGATTGGCCAGGGGAATCGATGCCGATTCGCTGGGCGACGCGGCGTTGACCAGCGCGGCAAGGCCGCGCACGGTCGGTGCTTCGAACAGCTCGCGCAGGCTGATCCGCGCACCCAGCTTGCGGCGCAGCCGCGAAAGCAATTGCACGGCCAGCAGGGAGTGGCCGCCCAGTTCGAGGAAGCCGTCGTGGCGGCCGACCTGATCCAGGTGCAGCAAGCCTTTCCAGATCTCGGCAATGGCGATTTCGGTCTCGCCCTGGGGCGCTTCGTAGGCCTGGCTGGCCAGGGCCTCGGCACC
>NZ_FMUL01000011.1:0-18951 GCF_900101215.1 Pseudomonas sp. NFACC32-1 | reverse complement strand
ACATGCCGGGCCAGTTCCCTCAGGGAGGTCTGGGCGAACAGCGTGCGCAGGTCGATCTCGACCCCCAGGTCCTGGTGCAGGCGGGCTTGCAGCTGCACGGTCAGCAGGGAGTGGCCGCCCAGTTCGAGGAAGCCGTCGTGGCGACCGACCTGATCCAGGTGCAGCAAGCCTTTCCAGATCTCGGCAATGGCGATTTCGGTCTCGCCCTGGGGCGCTTCGTAGGCCTGGCTGGCCAGGGCCTCGGCACCCGGCGCGGGCAGGGCCCGGCGATCGAGCTTGCCGTTGGCGGTCAGGGGCAGGGCGTCCAGGTGCACGAAGGCCGTGGGGACCATGTACTCGGGCAGGTGCTTGAGCAAGGTGCTGCGCAGTACGTCGGCGGGTACCTGTTCGCCGCAGACATAAGCCACCAGGCGCTTGCTGTCCGGCTGCCCGGGATGATCTTCCCGGGCGACGACCACCACTTCGCGGATGCCAGGGCACAGGGCCAGGGCCGCTTCGACTTCACCGATCTCGATGCGCAGGCCACGGATCTTCACCTGGAAGTCGTTGCGCCCCAGGTACTCCAGCGCCCCGTTGGCCAGCCAGCGGCCCAGGTCGCCGGTCTTGTACAGGCGCGCATCCGGCTGGTCGCTGAACGGGTCGGCGATGAAGCGCTCGGCACTCAGCTCAGGCTGGTTCAGATAACCCCTGGCCACGCCGATGCCGCCGATATGGATTTCCCCGGCCACGCCCAGCGGCTGGATCTTGCCCCGGGGGTCGAGCACGTACATCTGGATATTGGCGATCGGCTTGCCAATGGGCACGCTTTCGCCCGGGTCGCCGGGGCGGCATTGCCAGGCGGTGACGTCGATGGCGGCTTCGGTGGGGCCGTACAGGTTATGCAGCTCGACGCCCGGCAACTGCTCTTCGAAGCGGCGCTGCAGGCTGCGGGGCAGGGCTTCGCCGCTGCACAGTACCCGACGCAGCGTCGGGAAGTCCTGGCTGTCGCGATGCTCCAGGAACAGGTCGAGCATCGACGGCACGAAGTGCAGCAAGGTAATGCCGGTCTGGCGCATCACCTGGGCCAGGTAGTCCGGTTCCTGATGGCCACCGGGACGGGCCATGACCAGTTCGGCACCGGCCAGCAACGGCAGGAAGAATTCCCAGACCGACACATCGAAACCGAACGGGGTCTTCTGCAGGACCCGGTCGTCGGCGTCGACACGGTATTCGTCCCGGGCCCAGAGCAGACGGTTGACCACCCCCATGTGCTCGTTCATCACCCCTTTGGGGGTACCGGTGGAACCGGAGGTGTAGAGCACGTAGGCCAGGTGCCTCGGCGTCAGGCCCAGGGCCGCCGGATCCGGGTCGTGGGTGGGCTGCGCAGCCAGGCGGGCCAGGTCCTGGTCGCCATCGAGAAGCAGCAGCGGCCTGTCCGACGGCGGCAAATGCTCCAGCAGTGCCTGGCTGCTCAGCACGGCGTGGGGAGCGCTGTCCTCGAGCATGTAGGCCTGGCGCGCGCTGGGCAGGTCCGGGTCGATGGGCACGTAGGCGCCGCCGGCCTTGAGGATGCCCAGCAGGGCGATAACCATGTCCGCGCCGCGCCGCAGGCATACGGCCACGCGGGCGTCCGGCCCGACGCCGAGTTCGCCCAGGTGATGGGCGAGCTGGTTGGCCCGGCGGTTGAGTTCGGCGTAACTGAGCAACGGACCGTCGTCGCCGCGCACGGCACAGGCCTGCGGACGCCGCTCGGCCTGTTGCTCGAACAGCCCGTGAATCAGCACGTCCCGGGGATATTCCCGGGCCGTGGCGTTGAAATCCACTTGCAGGTGTCGCCGCTCCACCTGGCTCATCAGCGGGAAGTCGCCCACGGGCGTGTCATGCTGCTCCAGCACCGCTTCGAGCATCGAGACCATGCGGTCTTGCAGGTAGCGGGCTTCCTCCAGGCTGAAGTACGCGGTGTTGAAGTTGAAGTCCAGATGGACGTCTTCGAAGGGATGGTAATCGCGCACGAAGATCGCCATGGGCGTCTGCTCGTAGCCATTGTCCATGGTGATCACGGTGGACGAGGTACCGCCGAACTGATCGTCGCCGTCCAGGCTTTCGAACGACAGCGACACGTCGAACAGTTGCCGGCGGCCGGTCTGGGCCAGGCGCAACGTGCGGTTGAGTTCGGCGATGGGGAACCGCTGGTGGCGGTAGCAGCGGCGCAGTTGGCCGCCAGCGGTGTGCATCAGGTCCAGCAGCGAGGCGTCGGGATCCACCGGCAGGCGAATCGGGCTGACCGAGGAAAACATGCCCGCGGTTTCCTTGGTGCGCGCGGTGGTACGGTTGTGCACGGGCATGCCGATGACGATTTCATCGACGCCCACGGTGCGGCAGAAATACGTGGCGACCACGCTGATCAGGACATGGGCCACCGACAGGCTGCGTTCGCTGGCAAATTGCGTCAGGGCGTTGTACAGCGCCCGTGGCAGCATCGCCTGGACCTGGGCGCTGGGGGCCAGTTCGTTGGCCTGGCCGGTCTTGAAGTCGGCCCGGCGTTGCAGCAGCGAAGGAGGCATCTGGGCGTAGGTTTCCTGCCAGAACTGCCGGTCGCGCTCGTAGCGCGAGGACTGCAGGTAAGCCCGGTCGTCTTCGAGGAACGACAGGTAGGAATGGCCTTGGGCAACCTCCTCGTTGCCCGCCAGCAACCCGTTGTAGGCGGCGCCCACGGCGTGGCCGATCAACGCCACGCCGATGCCGTCGGTGACCAGGTGATGGTAACGGTTCAACCAGTAATGGCGGTTCGGGCCGCAACGCACCATGCGGGCTTCCCAGAGCTGGCCGGTCAGCGACTCGAACGGCTGGCGAAAGGCGTTGCGCAGGTACTCCATGGCCAGCCCGGCATCGGCCTCGGCTTCGGTGAACTCCACCACCTGCATGTCGACCTTGACCTCGGGCAAGACCCGCTGGCGACCGGTACCGCCTTCATGGCTGAAGCTCAGGCGCAGGGCGTCGTGACGGTTGGCAACCAGCTCGATGGCTTTCTCGAACAGCGCAATGTCGATCTCACCCTTGATCTCCAGGGCCATGCCGATGTTGTAGTAGGGCAGGTCCGGGTGCGCGATCTGGTCGAGCCAGATGCCCTGCTGGACGGAGGCCAGTTCGTGGGCGGCGCAGTCTTGCGTGGGCAACATTTCGGTCGACGAATCCATATCGGAGCACCTGCTGGCGGAATCAATTGAGGTCTGTCTCCGTTCGAATGGCGGTGCATGGAGGCCTGGGCGACTGCCAATCGGCGGGATGCAGATAAACGTGGCGAGGGACAACGGCGCGGTTGGACAGGCACCTGATGCGATGTCGGCGTCGAGGGGCGGTGTCGTGGCTCGTCGATGGGCCGGGCTGCCGTCCGGTCACGCCCGGTGTCCCTTCACAAGGTGGGAAAAAATTAGAGGATCCGATGGGTGATGTCTGTCATGGGAAGCAGGGACAACGTCGGGAAACGGGGCTTTGCGGTGCTTGGGCGAGGTCGAGGGAGTCTGTTATACCAACGACCCTGAAAGCGCTTGCGAGGGTCTGAAATGCCATTGGTCGCCGAATCGGATCGCCCGGTCTCCAAGTTCTGGAGCCTGTCCCGTTTTCCCAATCACCCCCAGGCAGGAAAGGTCGATGTGATCGATGCACTGGCGATTTCCAAAGCCGATTTCACCCGGCTCTATGTCAATCGCAACCGTCCCTGCCTGATCAGGAATGCCGTGCGCCACTGGCCGGCATTCGAAAAATGGAAGCGCCTGGACTATCTCAAGGCCCATTCACGAAACAGCCCGGTGGTGGTCCGTTCACAGATCGTTTCCGAGGTCATCGGTTGGTCCAATCCGGAGGTCAAGGCCGAGCTGACCGCATACGCCAGTACGGTCTACCGGGAAATGCCGTTCCACCAGTTCCTCGAGGCCCTGGGCCAGGGTGACTCACCGTTGGTGGCCGACAGCTGCCGCTTCTCCGAAGGCTCGGCCATCGAGTCGATGAAGGCCGATGTCGGCGGCCTGCCGTTCATGCCGCAGTTGGGCAAGACCCGGGCCTATCCGCCCCATCGCAGCTTCCTGTATCGCAACTCCTATACCGATTGGCATTTCCATGTCACCGACGAAACCTTCATGGCCCAGGTGGTCGGGGCCAAGGAGGTCTTGCTGCTGCCACCGGACCAGACCAGTTGGCGGGCGTTGCGACCGGTGATCGAACAGGCCGGCTACCTGTACGACATTGACACCGGTCGCTTCCCCGGTACCCGCGACTTGCGTGCCTTGCGCGCGGTGGTGGAGCCGGGCGATGCCCTGTACATCCCGGTGTACTGGTGGCATGCGGTGCAGTCGATGGACGACGCCTTCGGCGCTACTGTCGCGGCGACGTTCCCGACGCCACTGCATGTCAGTGGCGACATCAGCTCGCCCATCGCCAGGCGAGTGTTGCGCACCTACCTGTTTTCCCGCTACGCGCCCCTGGTGTTCGGCGCGGTGGCGTATTCCCTGGCCTACCGGTTGCTGAACGGGCTGATCGGTGTCTTCACGCCGCGTGACGTGCGCACATGAGTCGCGTGGGCGAGCGCCGCGGATTCGATCTGGGCCGAGGCTTCTATTTCCTCTGGTGCGGCGAGTCACTGGCGGTGGTGGGCACGGCGCTGATGGAGTTCGCCCTGGGCGTCTGGGTGTACACCCATACCGGCTCGGCGGTGGCGTTCGCCAACGTGGTGCTGGCGGCCACGTTGCCGGCGGTGCTGTTCCTGCCCCTGGCCGGCGGGCTGGCTGACCGGATCAGTCACCGGGTCATCATTGTCTGTTGTGATGTGAGCCTGGCATTGCTGTTGTTGGGCGTCATGGCGTTGCTCTGGTTCGAACGCCTGGAACCTCTGCACCTGTACATCTTCAACTGCCTGGCTTCCATCGTCAGCGCCTTTCGCAAACCGGCGTACCAGGCCGCCGTCAGCACCATCGTCGCCCCGGAAAAATTCACCCGGGCCTCAGGGCTGATCAGTATCAGCAAGAACGCCTCGGCCCTGGTGGCGCCACTGGTGGCGGGGGCGATCATGGCGAAGGCCGGGCTGGTGACGATCCTCGCGGTGGACCTGCTGACGTTCTGCTCCGGCACGCTGCTGGTGATCAAGGCGTTCTCCCACGTCCGCGGCGCGTCGACCCATCCCGACGATGCGCCCAAGGACACGGTGTTCGCAGGGGCAGTGGGCAACGTCAGCGTGGCGCTCAGGTTCTTTGCCAGGGAGCGCCTGATGGCCGGCCTGCTGGTGTACACCATGATGCGCGGCGCGGTACTGGCGCTGGCGACGTTGATGATGACGCCGTTGCTGCTGTCCACCCTGGGCAGTCAGACCCTGGGGATGGCCTATACCTGGGCCGCCCTGGGCGGCCTGGCCGGGGCGGGGCTGCTGATTTCCATGGGCAATCCGCGACGCCTGATGGCGTTGGTGGCGGTGGCCGATCTGCTCCTGGCCGGCTGTGTCATCGCCCTGGGCGTGGTATCGCAAGCCGTCGCCTACTGCGCCTTGGCGTTCGTCGCGATCACCATGGCAAGCATCGCCGATGCCAGCGTCAACTCGTTGTGGATGCGCAGGATTCCCGCTGGCAACCGCGCCAGCGTGTTCGCGCTGATCAGCATGCTGACCATTGCCAGCACCAGCCTGGCCGTCATCGTCGGTGGCTTGCTGGTGGATCACTGGTTCCAGCCGGCGCTGCTGCCGGGCGGCCCGTATGCCGATTCCATCGGCCGTTGGCTCGGGGTCGGCCCCGGGCGAGGCGTGGGCCTGTTGTTCGTGGTGACCGGCGCGCTGTTTGCGCTCCTGCCTTTGAGCGTCCTGCTCTACGGCCCGATGCGTCGCCTGGACGAGACACCCACGCCCCAGGCCACCGCGCGGATGGCCGATGGTCCCCAGGTCGAGCCCCTGTAATGCCCGCCCCGGCTGCTGTACCGGATTCCCGTGACAGACAGGCCAGGCCCGCTGGGTCACCCTTTGCAGACGCTCCTGCCGTGCCCGCTTTCCGGGCGTGCGGGACTGTATCGCCACCGCCATCGGAATCGACAACCCTCATTGAAAGGAGCACCTATGCGCCCGTCGTTTTATGATTCCAGCCGTTTTCCGCACCTCAAGAACCTCGCCGATAACTGGGAAGTGATCCGCGAGGAATTCCTGGCCCTCGATGCGCCGACCCTGACCATCAACCGCGTGGGCAAATCGATCACCGAGATCGTCGATGAAGTGACCGCGCACATGGAAGCCGGCGGTGAATATGGCTGGCTCTGGGGCTGGGGGGACGACATGGATGTCATGCCGGAATGGACCCAATACGGCCTGGTCGCCTATGACACCCCGATCCCCTATGCCCGCGCGGCCATGCCCGGGACCATCGAGCTGTTGAGCAAGATCCCCGGCATCAAGCTCTGTGCATTGCTGCGCATGGAGCCCAACGTCTTCCTCGGCACCCACTCCCACACGGGCACCTGGGAAGAGGGCCTGCTGCACATGCAATTGACCATCGATGCGCCCACCACCCAGAACTATGCCTACCTCAACGTCAACGGCAGCTTCAACCAGAGCACCAACGGCAACCTGGTGATCTTCGACGGCTCCCTGGACCACTTCGCCGTCAATGCTTCTCGTGCTCACCGCACTGTGCTTTATCTTGAGTTCTATCGCGAGAAGCACATGGCGGCATGAGGTCCACCTGGTTGGGCGAGTGCAAGTCTGCTCGTGAAGATGAGTGTCGGTCGACGTCACCGCGAGCAGGCTTTCCCTTGAAGTGAGAACGTCGTCCCGGCATCACGATATCTACGTATCCGCACCTGGCTTCATATGAAACGTATCCCGTGCGATCGATGGGCATTGTGAACATCGACGACGAACTGCATGACCCCTGCGCCGGGCCGCCAGGCTGTTGCGTCTCATCAACGCGCAGGTCGCCACCGGCCTGCTGCATCACCTCACCATCGCAGACCGGTAAGCGCCTGGCCCTATGCCGAAAGCCTGTTTGAACTGCCTGGTGAGATGGCTTTGATCAGCAAAACCGAGCTCCGCGGCGACCCTTGATGGCGTAGTGCCTTGCTTCAACAACACTTGCGCACACGCCAGGCGCTTTTGCGTGACCCAGCTATGGGGAGGCAGGCCGGTTGCCTTGCGAAACACTCGGGCAAAGTGAAAAGGGGAGAGGCCGACGCTGGAGGCAAGCGCCTCAAGGGAAGGGGGGAACGCCAAGTGCTCAAGCAGTATTTCCCTGGCTCTACGCACCGCTACAGGCTCGTTCCCTGGCGCAGCGACCGGGCCTAACCTGGCATGCCGCTGGAACAGCATCAGCGCCGCTTCCCTCCAGGCGGTTTGCTGCAGCAATGCTGAAGCCTCATGTTCTGCAAACAAATGAACGTTACTGAACGCACGTGCCACTTGTGAATCGGTCACGACGCTGCTGATAAAGCGAGGAGAGCCGTTGAAGCGCATTTCCAGCTCAGCCAGGACCTCGGCAAGCTGCGTCAACGTGGGGTAAAAACCTCGGTAGCGCCATCCTTCGTCATGGGCGGTAGCGCCGGTATGCACCTCGTCCGGATTGATCAAGACCACGGTACCGAGGGGGGCAACGTGTTCACTGCCTCGATGCCGAAACCGCTGCGCCCCCGACTCGATGACCGAGATGACAAAACTGTCGTGAACGTGAGGGGTAAAGCGTTGCTGGTAATATTGAGCGTGCAGCAATTCCACGCCACCCAGGCTTGAGGCTTGCCAGAAACGTGCGTTTTCAATCTTGCCGGCCACGGTTCACCTCAGAGCATTGACCTGAACAGGTAGAAACAGCCCATGCTGACCAGGACGCTCGTCAGCACCTGTCCCGTCCAGAGCATGAGAACCATGGTGCAGAACCCACCCAACAGATACGGATTCAAAACGCTCAGGCTCAGCGTTTGGCCTGGGAGGAAAATGATGGGGCCGCAGATGGCGGTCAGCATCCCCGGCACTGCGTAGGAAAGCAGATCCCGCGTGCCTTGGCTGAGTCTAAACGGTAAGCGCGGTTCCAGAAACAGGTAGCGGTTCAGGAAGACAATCGCACCCATCCCCACGATAACGGCAAGGATCATGGGCGTCCCTCCAGGAGCCGCTTGCACACGAAGCCCGCCGTCATGCCAGCCAACCCCGATACCACCAGCGCAGACTCCCAACGCCAATAACTGAGCAGCACCGAGCAGGCAAGGGATACGAGCACGCACACGACCGTCGGGATCGATTTCACCACAGGGGTGATCAACGCGATGAAGGTTGCAGCGATGGAAAATTCCAACCCGAGCGACTCAAGGTTCGCAATGCTCTTGCCCAGCAGGATCCCTGCCAGGGTGAACACATTCCAGGCCAGGTAAAAGCTGAGGCCGACGCCCAGCGCAAACCAGCGGCTGAATGTCTTTTGATCGTACTGGCTGTTCAGCGCGAAGAATTCGTCGGTCAAAAGAAAGCCCAGACCTAGTCTCCATCGCGAAGAAAGCGAGGACAGGGTGGCGCGCATGTGCAAACCGTAGAGCAGGTGCTGTGACGTCAGGAGAAAGGTCGTCACGAGAATCGAGGGCAGGCTGGCCCCTGTCTTGATCATGCCAATGGCCACGAGCTGGGCGGCGCCGGCGAAAACGATGGCCGAGAAGCCTTGGCCTTCCAGAGGCGTCATCCGGGCATCGATCGCCAATGATCCAACCAGCAAGCCCCAGGGAGCGCAGGCCAGGGACAATGGAATCACAGCCATCGAGCCTTTCCAGAAAGCCTGGCAAGGCGAAAGGGTGGAACGCATGAGCGGTGCACTTCGGTTATGAACGGGGGTTCAGAATCCTGGATTGTGCGGCTGGCGTATTGAACGATATTGCTGTCTGGGGATATTGGCGGCTTGAGCACCGCCATCCTGCGCCAGGAGCTGACTGAAGCCATCATTATGGCTAAGTCTCGCAAAGACCTGTGCTTCGCCGAGATCGTTGAAGATGGCAAGAATCGAGCGTGTCAGCCCGTCTTGAGCAAGATGTGCCTGGTCAGCACAGGGCGCCAACCTCAAGAGTCGGCACTCTGTCCAGGTCTTGAATCCCAGCCTCAGACGGCCATCGATTCCAACGTCGACTCGAGGAATTTGAATGCGGTTTGTTTCGAACGCTGGGTCGATTCGAAGAACGCCAGGTGACTGCCGTTGCGCTCCACGTGCAGCAGGGCATCGCTGATGGATTCGGCAATACGCTGGGAACCACCGATGTGAGTGGTTTCGTCGGCATCGCCAGCCACCACCAGGGTCGGCACGCTGATGCGTTCCAGGCGTGGCGGCAGCTCGGTCTTGTTCAAGGCATCGTTGAGCCGCGCATAGCGATAGAACAGCTCTTCGTTGACGTAGGGATAGAGCGCGGCATGGGCGATGGAGTCCGGGATGGTCGCCAGTGTCGCCTGGTCGAGGAACAGCGCTTGCAGGTCGCTGGCCTCGTTGCGGTCCACGGCGGCCGACTCCATCAGCCATTCGAAATTCTGCTGATGGGCGGTACGCAGGCTGTTGTCGCCCAGGTTGTAGTCGCCATGCCACAGGCTCAGGGAGTTCACCCGGTCGCCGTGCAGGGCAGCGGCGCTCAGCGCGATCACCGCGCCGCCGCAGATGCCCATCAGGTGGGCATTGGACAGGCCGAAGTGATTCATCACATTGATCAGGTCGCCCACCTGGGCGTCGGTATCCACCGACAGTTGATCGAACGAAGTACAGGAACCGAACAACCCCCGGGTTTCCCAGGTGACCACGAAGAATCGCTCGCTGAGGGCATTGAACCAGTCGCGGCACAGGTCGAACGGCATGCCGCAGGGCAGTGCCAGGACGATCGCCGGGCGCTGGCGGTCGGCGCTGGAGTGCACCGACAGCGCGACGTTGTCCCGGGTGATCAGGTGTACTGTCTCTACCTCGGGCACTGCACCGCTGAAATCGAAGTGCCTGACCAGGCGCCCGAAACGCTTGACGCTTTCGAACTCGTCGAAATGGTCATAGGTGAATTCCAGGGCCTGGCAGATTTTCTTGCTGATGAACATCTCGAAGGACGACAGTTGCGCCTCGCCGTCATGCACGTATTGCACGGCCTTGACGCCGATCCGTGCGAAGGCGGCACTGACCGCCCGTTCCGTGGCCCTCACGCTGGGCGAGGCCTGCTCGGGAGGCAACCCGTCCCCCTGGGCCAGGAAGCTCAGGCAGATGGGGTCGGGCAAATGGATGGCAAGGTGCCTAAGCATCCTCACGGTCTCGCACAGGCGCGTCGCTGCGTCAGTGGAAATAGTCATGGATTGGGGACTCCTGTCAGGCACGTTGCGCATGCCACTGTCGTATGGCACAGAAAAAATCAGACCGCTTCGAACTTCTTGCCTCGGGTGGTGTGGGTGACAAGGCGGTTGTATTCCGGGGTCTTGTCCCCGATCACCTGGACCGCGCCGTACTTCTCGAGGCTGATGCGCCCACCGTATTCCTCGATGTGGTCGGAGTCCGGATAGATCTTCACGAAGGACGGCACGTAGCGCGACGCAAAGCCCATGCGCATGTCCTGGGACTCGCCGCTGTGGGGGTAGGACGCGTGCATCAGGGTCGACCAGAAAATGATGAACTGGCCGGCCTTCATCTGCATGGGCACCGCGGCCGACTCGTCGGGCTTCCAGTTCTCGTCGATCTGCAGCTGGCGATAGTCGTAGCCGAAGAATCCGCGGCGCACACCGTCCTTGACCACCGAGCTGTTGTTGGCGTCGGGATCGTAGGCCATGCGCTTGGTTTCGTCGTAGTTCATGCTGTTCTGGGTACCGGGGATGAACTGCAGGCAACCATTGGCGATGTTGGCGTCGGTGAATGCGGTCCAGACGGTGATGGTGCCACCGAAATCCTCGTTTTCCGGCCAGAGGATCTGCGGCTTGCCCGAGGCGTTGGCGAAGGTGTCGGCCTGGTGCCAGTCGGTGCCTTCGTCGCCCGGATACTTGGGAAAGAACTCGGTGCGCCAGCACAGCACATCCGGACCGAGGATGCTTTCGACGCGGTCGCAGATTTCCGGACGGCAGATGTGGCTGGCGAGGAAATCGTCGTCCAGGTGGCGGTCATAGTTGGCGATGTTGGTACCGGCGGAAATCGCATCCAGATCCTGGTAGGCCGCGGCGCTGCGGTCGAGCAAGCGCAGGCGTGTGCGCTTCCAGGTTTCTTTCATTTCTTCGGGCGAATAGGCGTCGAATGGTCCGATGAAGCCGTTCTTCTCGAAGGACGCGCGTTCTTCCGGGGTCAAGGCGAATTTCTTGCTCATGGGCTGTTCCTTTTCGGTCAATGGGCTTGGACAAGGGAGCGCTGGATGCAATCGGCCAATACCTTGGCGGTCGCACCGTTGGCCAGCACGCCAGGATCCAGGTTGACCTGGTAATGGGCCTTCAAGGTGCTCAGGGAGCGGATCAGGGCCAGGGAAGTGCCGCCGAAATCGAAGAAATCGTCGTTCAGGCCGATGTTCTTCAGGCCGATGTCCTGCGACCAGACCTTGAGCACGAACTGCTCTTGCTCGGTGAGGCCTTCACTGGTGTGGTGCACGGTGGCGGCGATGGATTCGGGTGCGGGCAGGCGTTGCCTGTCGATCTTGCCGTGGGCGGTCACCGGCAGTTCCGCCAGGGGGATGTAGGCGGAGGGGCGCATGTAGTCCGGCAGGCTGGCGGCCACCAGGGCGGCGACTTCGCTGCGCGTCTGTTCGTTCCAGGCCTGCACCCCCTGGGTCGGCACCACATAGGTGACCAGGCGCCAGTCGCCATCGCCGAAATCGTGACCGGCCACGTGGGCGGCGGCCACGGCCGGACTGCTTTGCAGGCAGGCTTCGACTTCCCCCGGCTCGATGCGGAAACCGCGGATCTTCAGTTGTTCGTCGCAACGGCCGGCATAGCGGTACTCGCCGTCATCGCCCAGTACCAGCAGGTCTCCGGTGCGATAGGCACGACCGGAACCACCGGGCAGTTGCACGAAGCGCTCGGCGTTGAGGGCCGGACGATTGAGATAACCCATCGCCACGCCGGCGCCTTCGATATACAGCTCTGCGGCCGTGCCCTGGGGAACGGGTTGCTGGTTGGCGTCGAGCAGGTTCAGGCGCCAGCCGTCCAGCGGGGCACCGATGGATACCATCGCGTTGCTCTCCAGGTCCTGGGCCAGCACGCGCTTGAAGGTGGTGTGGACGGTGGCTTCGGTAATGCCGTACATATTGATCAGCGCGGGTTTCTGGTCACCATGGCGCTCCACCCAGGGACGCAGCACCGTGGCCGGCAGTGCCTCGCCACCGAACACCACGTAGCGCAGCGCCAACGGCGCGCCGGCCTGGCGGTCGGCTTCATCGAGGCCGCGGAACGCCGACGGTGTCTGGCTCAGGACGGTCACGCCCTGGCCGGCCAGCCATTGGAGCATGGCCGCGGGCGAACGCGAGACATCGTAAGGCACCACGGCAACGTGACCACCGTGGGCCAGGGCACCCCAGATCTCCCAGACGGAAAAGTCGAAACCGATGGAGTGGAACATCGACCAGACGTCATGTTCGGTGAAGGCGTATTCGCGTTGCGTGCTTTCCAGCAGGCGGCTGACATTGCCATGGGCGACCAGCACGCCCTTGGGTTCGCCGGTGGAACCGGAGGTGTAGATGACGTAGGCCACCGCATTGTCGGGGTCACGACGTTCGGCGTCGGCAACCGGCTCCAGCGTCGGGCCGGCCAGCAGCTCGGCGAGCGGTAGCACGCGCAGGGAAGAGCTCTGCGGCAGGTCGGCGAGGTCGCCGATCAACAGGCTCATGCCACTGTCGCGCACGATGTGTTCGACGCGCTTGCCCGGGTACTGCGGGTCGACCGGGACGTAGGCGCCGCCGGCCTTGAGGATGCCCAGCAGGCTGATGACCAGGTCGACGCTACGCGCCAGGCACATCCCCACCAGCATGCCGTCCTTCACGCCTTCCTGGCGAAGACGGGCCGCCAGTTGCGACGAAGCCGCATCCAGTTGCGCGTAACTCAACGAGCGAGTGGCATCGGATACCGCCGTTCGCTCAGGGAATTCACGGGCCCGGGCGGCGAAGATTTCATGCAGCAATGCACCGGGCGTGAGGGGGGCTGGCGCGGGGTTGACCGATCCGCCAGTGTTCTTAATCGGCATGACTAACGCTCCTGTTAATTGCCAGGTGCAGCGTATTTGCGCAGTTGCGAAAACCGTTGCACTCGAGACGTCACTGCGGCCCACGGGATCGTTTGATATGCCTGTGCGAATCGCAGCTGGCGCATTTCAGCACCGACTCCGTGCCTGCGTCTGTCGCGGGAAATGGGGACAAATCGGTCAATGCCGATCCGAGGGCGGAAACAGCGACGAACCTGCAGGACGATGCGGACCGCGAGGGTGGGCAAGCTGGCTGGCGCAGGACGGCGTGGCACCTGCGGATCCGCCCAGGCACCTGGCCGCGTGGCCTGGGCAAGCGTACCGACCCAGGCGGTCGGTCCGGCGTGACGCGGTGTGCCGGGTCTGTCCCGGTTTGCGGTGCCAGACATCCCCGGCGATCAATGTTTTTATCCTTGCCCGACAGTGGGGCGTATTGGTTTTGCCCCCAAGACACGGATCCGCGGATCAGAAGTCAGGAGTGATGCATGAGTCTTCAAACTAACGCTGCGCCCGTCCTGGACGATGACGCGCCGGCCGACACGCTGGCCTGGCCCGGCCAGGACGATGGGGCGGTCAGGTTGTCGCTGCTCGCCGATGGCCTGAGCCTGCCAGTGGTGGTTGAACCCAACGACCCGGGCCTGGACCCGGCGCAGTGGGCCGGCCAGCATCGAGGGGCGATCGAGGCGCTGCTGTGTCGCCACGGCGCGGTGTTGTTTCGTGGCTTCGACCTGGCCTCGGTCCCGGCTTTCGAAGCCTTCGCCGAAGCCTTGTCCCCCGGCCTGCACGGCAGCTACGGCGACCTGCCGAAGAAAGAGGGCGGACGCAACGTCTATCGCTCCACGCCTTATCCCGAGCGGGAAATGATCCTGTACCACAACGAGAGCTCGCACCTGGAAAGCTGGCCGCGCAAGCAATGGTTCTATTGCGAGCAACCCTCTCGGGTCGGTGGCGCGACGCCGTTGGCCGACATCCGGCAGGTGCTGCAGCGGCTGCCCGAGCAGGTGGTGGCCCGTTTCGAACAGAAGGGATTGATGTACAGCCGTACCTTCACCGCCGGCGTCGAGCCCAGCTGGGAATCGTTCTTCGGCACCACCGACCGTGCCGCCGTCGAACAGCGTTGCCGCGAGCAGGGCACCGATTTCGAGTGGCTCGATGCCGACACCCTGCAGGTACGTACCCTTTGCCCGGCAGTCATCCGCCACCCGCTGACCGGCGAACCGGGGTTCTTCAACCAGGTGCAACTGCACCATCCGTTCTGCCTGGGCGAAGAAATGCGCGAGGACCTGCTGGACATGTTCGGCGCCGATCGCCTGCCACGCATGGTCAGCTATGGCGACGGAACACCCATCGAGGACGACGTCATGGCGCTGGTGGGGGAGGCCTATGAGGCTTGCGCCGTCCGGTTCGCCTGGCGCAAGGGCGATGTGGTCATGCTCGACAACATGCTGGCCGCCCACGCCCGGGACCCATACGAGGAGCCCCGCCTGATTGTCGTGGCCATGGGCGAGATGACCGCCAGGGGCGATGTCTGGCAACCGGCGTGAGCCAGCTCGCGAGCCCATTCGAGGATAGCAACCCATGAAAGACCAGAAAGAGAAGAAGACCAGGCCCGGTTCGGTCATGCGTCTGCTGTGGCGCAACCATCCCTGGCTGACGTTCTTCACCTTGATTTGCGGTGTCATCAGTGGGGTCGCGTCCATTGCGGTGGTGAGTGTGATCAACCAGGCGATCCATAACGACGGCAACCGCCTGCAGGCCTTGTACTGGTTCATCGGGCTCAGTGCCACGGCCCTGATCCTGCGCAACGGCGCCGCGCTGTTCCCGGCCTATGCCAGCATGCGGATCATGACCCGGTTGCGCATCGCGTTGTGCCGCAAGATCCTCGCCACGCCACTGGAAGAAGTGGACCGTCGTGGCCCGCCCAACGTGTTGACCATGTTGACCAACGATATCCCGCAGCTGAACACGACGCTGGTGGTCATGCCCACGGTACTGGTGGAAATGACGGTGTTCCTGTTCGGCATCGGTTACCTGGCTTACCTGTCGTGGGTGGTCCTGGCCTTGACGGTGTCGCTGATGGTCCTGGGGGTCGGGCTCTACCTGTTCTTCTTCGCCAGTGGCGTGCGCTCCACCAATCGGGTCCGGGACGAATTCACAGCGTTCAATGAATACACCCATGCCCTGGTGTTCGGTCTCAAGGAACTCAAGCTCAACGGTGTTCGCCGTCGCTGGTTCGGCCGCTCCGCCATCGAGGCATCGTCGACCCGGGTGGCGCGCTACAACTTCGTCGAGCGCGTGTGGTACACCGCGGCCGACAACGTGGGCCAGTTCACTTTGTCGTTGCTGATCGGTTGCCTGTTGTTCGCCGCGCCCTTGGTCAGCGCGGTGGACCCGAAGGTGATGACGGCCAGTGTGCTGGCGGTGCTCTACATCATGGGGCCGCTGTCGCTGCTGGTGGGGGCGATGCCGGTGCTGGCGGCGGGCCGGGTCGCCTGCACCCGGCTCGCGGAGTTCGGTTTCGCGATCAACGATCCGCATCCCGAACCCGTGGCCGTCGAGGCCCCGAAAGTGCATCTGCTGGAGCACAAGAAAACCTGGGACAGCATCGAGTTGAAAGGCGTGCGGATGCACTACCAGGATCCCCATGCCGGAAGCGGCTTCTCCCTTGGCCCCATCGACCTGACGGTGCAATCGGGTGAACTGATCTATATCGTCGGTGGCAACGGTTGCGGCAAGAGCACCCTGGCCAAGGTGCTGTGCGGGCTCTATATCCCGCAAAGCGGCGAGGTGCTGCTCGACGGTGTCACGATCACCGATGAAAGCCGCAGCGAATACCGGGACCTGTTTTCCGCAGTGTTCTCCGACTTCCATCTGTTCAACCGCCTGATCGGACCCGACGAGGAGGAAGGCAATCCGGAGTTGGCGAGCAAGTACCTGGAGACCCTCGGCCTGGCTGACAAGATCAAGATCGAGGGACTCGGTTATTCGACCCTCAAGGCCTTGTCCTATGGCCAGCAGAAACGCCTGGCCCTGGTATGTGCCTACATGGAGGACCGGCCGGTCTACGTGCTCGATGAATGGGCCGCCGACCAGGACCCACCGTTCAAGAAGTTCTTCTACGAGGAACTGCTGCCGGACCTCAAGCGCCGCGGCAAGACGGTCCTGATCATCACCCATGACGACCAGTATTTCCAACTGGCCGACCGGATCATCAAGCTGGCCGATGGGCACATCGTGTCGGACATCAACTGCGCCATTCGCGATAAGCGAGCCTGAATGAGCGTCCCAAGCCCATCGTCCGGCTTGCGATGTTGTCGCGACAGCACCTGCAAGACCCCGTGAAACCCGCCTGGCATCCAGCCCGCCCGACAGCCGCGAGTGCGCTGTCGGGTGGCGGCGCCATGCACCCACGATTCGCCCGTTAACCCGTACTGCGCGGCTGTTTGCGCGGACCTGCACCAACCCAGGCGTGCCTGTTGCGTTTGTCCGGGCAGCACTGACAAATTTCTGAGAAGGAACGTATGACATTTTTCTTTGCTGTGGACGTCGTTGTCGCAACCGGTTGCCGGTTCTCCCAGATGCCATCGCCGACAGGCGTTCCTGCTGCGGAGGGCCGGGTATGAACCAGTCCCTCAAGCTTGCGGCCACCTATCCGCTGACGGCGTCCCAGCGGGATATCTGGCTGGACCAGATGACCAAGGGCGATTCGCCCCTGTACACCATCGGCGGTTACCTCCATATCCAGGGCGCCGTCGATCCCCAGCGGGTCGAACAGGCGGTCGGTCTGCTGGTGCGCAAGCACGACGCCCTGCGCACGATCCTGCACAGTGACGCCGGCGCCGACGGCGTGCCCATGCAGACCCTGGTCGAATCGCTGGAGGTGCGCGTCCCGCTGATCGACGTGTCCAACCGGCCCGAACCCCAGGTCGCGGCCCAGAGCTGGGTGCAGCAGGGGCTGGAAGTGGCCTTCGCGCTGGACAAGGGCCCGCTGTTCCGCTTCTACCTGGTCAAGCTCCACGACACGTCGTTCTACTTCGTGGTCAATCTGCACCACATCATCCAGGATGGCTGGGGCATCAACCTGATGCTCGCCTCGTTCAGCGACCTCTACAACGCCCTGGAGGAAAACCGCGAACCAGACCTGTCGGCGCCGTCCTATGTCGGCTTCATCGAGGACGACGCCCGCTATCACGGTTCGGATCGTTACCTGCGGGACCAGGCGTACTGGCTGGACAAATACCAGGACGTGCCGGACCCGCTGTTCACCGCCCGTTACCGGGACCGTTTTACCGAAACCGTGGTGCCCAGCGCCCACGCCATGACGCCTTTTCCCCATACCCTGAACGAGCGCGTCGATACCCTGGCCCTCGTGCACAAGGTGTCGCGTTTCCCGGTATTGCTGGCGGCGCTGTATGTGTATTTCGTGCGCACCACCCAGCGCGACGAGCTGGTGGTGGGGCTGCCGATCCTCAACCGCTCCAATCCGGCCTTCAAGCAAACCGTCGGGTTGTTCACCCAGGTCAGCGCCATGCGCCTGCAGTTCGCCGATGACCTGCCGTTCGGTGAACTGGTCCGGGAGGTGGCGCGCGCGCTCAAGCAGGACTATCGCTACCAGCGCTTTCCCCTGAGCGATATCCATCGTTCCCTGGAGTTGCGGCGCGATAACCGCGCCCAGCTGTTCGATGTGTCGTTCTCCTACGAGGAGGAGAACTACCTGTACCGGTTCGGCGAGGCCACGGCCTATTCGGTGAAGAGTTCCAACGGCCAGGAGCAGATGCCACTGGCCATTCACGTGCGGACCAACCCCAACGAAGACAACGCCTGGCTGCACTGGATCTACAACCAGGCGTACCTGCAGGCCGATGAAGTCGAGGCCATGGCCGAGCGCTTCCAGCATGTGCTGGAACAGGGCCTGGCGGACGATACGCTGGCGGTGCGCGATTTTGTCTTGCCGACGCCAGCCGAAGCCCGCCTGCTCAAGGCCTGGAACGCGGATGGCACGCAGCGCTACGAGCATGACCGCACCCTCCATGGCCTGTTCGAAGCACGGGCGGCTGCGCAACCCAAGGCGGTGGCCGTGGTCCATGAAGGCCAGGCGCTGACCTATCGCGAGCTGAACGAACGGGCCAACCAGGTCGCTCACCGGCTGCTGGCCCTGGGAATCTTCCCAGACGATCGGGTGGCGATCTGTGTCGAGCGTGGGCTGGACATGATCGTCGGGCTGCTGGGCATTCTCAAGTCCGGTGCCGGCTATGTGCCGCTGGACCCGGCATACCCCCAGGAGCGCCTGGCCTTCATGCTGGAGGACAGCGCACCGGTGGCGATGCTCACCCAGGCGATGTTGCAAGATCAATTGCCGGAAGTCTCGGTGCCGGTGCTGTTGCTCGACCAGCCCGAAGCCGCAGGTATCGCCGCACAACCCCGGCACGATCCGAATATCGGCACCCTGGCATCCCGCAGCCTGGCTTATGTGATCTACACCTCCGGCTCCACCGGCCTGCCCAAGGGGGTGATGGTGGAGCATCGCAACGTGGCGCGGCTGTTCTCGGCCACCCGACCCTGGTTCGATTTCGGTCCCCAGGACGTCTGGGCCCTGTTCCATTCCTTCGCCTTCGACTTCTCGGTCTGGGAAATCTGGGGCGCGCTGACCCACGGCGGCCGCCTGCTGGTGGTACCGCAACTGGTGAGCCGTTCGCCGCAGGATTGCTACACGCTGCTGTGCGAGGAGGGCGTCACGGTACTGAACCAGACGCCGAGCGCCTTCCGCCAACTGATCGCGGCCCAGGGCGAAAGCGAGCTCAGGCACAGCCTG